>CAIVAS010000091.1 GCA_903903975.1 uncultured Burkholderiales bacterium | reverse complement strand
GTGACCTACTCCTGGCAGAAGGTGCTTGGCGGAGAAGGCGGCCACGGAATGCTGATTCTCAGTCCTCGTGCGGTGGCCAGGCTCGAAAGCTACAACCCGCCGTGGCCCATGCCCAAGGTCTTTCGCATGAAGTCGGGCGGCAAGATCACCGAGGGACTCTTCAAGGGCGAAACCATCAATACGCCCTCGATGCTGTGCGTGGCCGATTATCTCGATGCCCTGCAATGGGTTGACAGCCTCGGCGGCGTGAAGGCCACCATTGCGCGCAGTGAGGAAAATCTGAAAGTGATCGCCGATTTCGTTGCGGCCAATGACTGGATCTCCTTTCTGGCCAAAGATCCGGCAACGCGTTCCAACACCAGCGTCTGCCTGAGCGTCGCGCTGCCGGCGGACAAGGTGGGTGCCATGGTCAAGCTGCTTGAATCACAGGGTGTCGCCTACGACATTGGCGCCTACAAGGACGCGCCGGCGGGTCTGCGGATCTGGTGCGGCGCGACAGTCGAGGCGTCCGATCTCAAGGCGCTGATGCCCTGGCTGACCTGGGCATACCAGCAGGTTCAACAGACGGCCTCAGCCTGAGCATCGCCATGTACAAAGTCAGAACCTACAACAAGATTGCGGTCAAAGGCCTCAACTGCTTCGATCGGCAAACCTACGAGGTCGGCAGTGACATCGGTCACCCCGAGGCGTTCCTGATCCGCAGCCAGAAACTGCAGGACGTCGAGTTTCCCGGCACGCTGCTGGCCATTGCGCGCGCGGGGGCAGGCGTGAACAACGTGCCGGTTGCGCAATGCAGCGCCGCCGGCATCGTGGTCTTCAATACACCAGGCGCAAACGCCAATGCGGTCAAAGAGCTGGTGCTCGCTGGCATGCTGCTGTCTGCGCGCGGGATCCTGCCCGGCATCGAGTATGTCAACAGCCTCGGCGCCATCACCGATGCCGGCGAGATGTCCACCCTGCTCGAAAAAGAAAAGGCCCGTTTTGCCGGCCTCGAACTCAGAGGCAAGACGCTTGGCATCGTTGGTCTGGGTGCCATCGGCTCGATGGTGGCCGACGTGGCACTGGCCATGGACATGAAGGTTCTGGGTTTCGACCCGGCCCTGTCGGTCGATGCCGCATGGCGGCTATCCAATGCCGTGACCCGAATGGAAAACCTGCAGGCGCTGCTGGCGCGAGCCGACTTCATCTCGCTGCATGTGCCGGCGATCGAGGCAACCCATCATCTGATCAATGACGATGCCCTGAAACTGGTCAAGCCCGGCACAGTGATCCTGAATTTCGCACGCGAAACCATCGTTGATGCAGCCGCTGTCAAGCGAAGCCTTGATGCCGGAAAGCTCGGTCGCTATGTGTGCGACTTTCCAGAGCCACTGCTGCTGAACCATCCCGGGGTGATCGCCATGCCTCATATCGGCGCCAGCACCGAAGAGTCGGAAGAAAACTGCGCGGTGATGGCGGCCAACCAGATCGTCGACTATCTCGAGAACGGCAATGTCACGAATTCGGTGAATTTTCCGGCGGTTCGACTCGATCGCGCTCCTGGCGCCACCCGCATCACCGTGCTTAACGACAACGTCTCTGGCGTGCTCGGGCAGGTGCTGTCGGTCCTTGCCGAGAATCGCATCAACGTTCTCGACATGGTCAACAAAAGCCGTGGCGATCTGGGCGTCAACATCATCGATGCCGAAAGCAGCATCAGCGATGAGGCGGTCGCCGCCATTGAAGCGGTGCCGCATGTGATCCGCGTGAGGGTCCTGCCTCCGGCTGCAGCACTCTGACGAAGTGGGCTGTCGACGGCTAATCGCCACCTCGCAGGCTCGCCCCGCCATCCACCGGTAAGGCAACACCGGTAATGAACTTGGCCTCGTCGCTCGCCAGGAACAGGCAGGCATGGGCGGTATCCCATCCGGAGCCCATCTTCCGACCCAACGGCACCCTTGCATCACGCATCGCTGCAATTTCGCTGCGAGGCCGATTCAGCTCGCGCGCTCTGGTGTCGACCGCCATCGGGGTGTCCATCAGACCCGGCAAGACCGCATTCGCACGGATGCCGAATTCGGCATTCAGGCGAGCGACCTGCTCGGTGAAAGCGATCATGCCCGCCTTGCTGGTTTTATAGGCCACCATCGGGTAGGTCGATGACCAGGCTGCAACCGATGAGATCGCAAGGATCACGCCCGAGCGCTGAGCCTGCATCACCGGCAGCACATGCTTGACTGCCATCACATAGCCGCGCAGGTTGATCGCATTCACATTGTCGAAGGCGGCCTCGGTCAAGTCCTGCACTTTGCGGTCGCCGCCCGACAAACTGACGCCCACGTTGTAGTGCAGCACGTCGATTCGGCCCCATAAAGCCTGCGTCCGCGCCATCACGGACGCCATGTCGGCCTCATTGCGCACATCACCCTTGAACGCCTCGCACTGGCCACCCGCATCCAGCACCGCCGTTGCGGTCTCCTGCGCCGAAGCGAGATTCGAGTCGACCGCCAGCACCCGCGCGCCTTCTCGGGCATAGAGCAGCGCCGATGCGCGCCCGTTGCCAATCCCTTCTCCGGGGCTCTGGCCGGCGCCAATGACGATCACCACCTTGTTCTGCATTCTCATCAGAATTGACTCCTCTCGTGGACCTGTTGCTTGCACACAGGCATGATCGCCTGAAATACCAGGAGACAGTCACTTGTCGATTGCCTTTGCACTTCGGCGTCAACCGCCGTTGGCCGTCAATGTCGCTGACTGCGCGCAGGCCGCATCGCCGTTCGAAGGATGCGACGCGCGATGAGCGACATCGCCGCGCTGGCACCCTTTCGCACCAGAAGCTTCCGTTTCCAGTGGCCAGCCGATCTTTGCACGGCTTCAGCGATGGAAATGGAAACCCTGATTCTGGGTTGGTATGTCCTGGTCGAAAGCGGATCGGTCACCCTGCTGACCATCTTCGGTGCCTTGCAGTATGTGGGCACATTACTGTCGCCGCTGATCGGCGTGGTCGGCGATCGACTCGGCGCAAGCAAGGTGCTCTGTGCAATGCGTTTTTGCTATGCGATCTTCGCAGGGGCCATCCTCTTTCTGGCCTTGACAGAGCGCCTCAGCCCGATCGCCGTTCTGTTGATTGCCGCGATGGCAGGGCTGCTCCGTCCGACTGATATCGGCCTGCGCAGTGCACTGGTCGGCGCCACCGTACCAGCGACTCATCTGGTGGCCGCAATGGGCATCTCACGCACGACCATGGACTCGGCCAAGATCGGCGGCGCACTGCTTGGAACGGGCTTCATGGCGCTCTTCGGCATGGCGCCGGCGTACATGGTGATCACCGTGATCTATCTCGCGGGCGCGCTGCTGACGCTGTTTACCGATGGCAAACCGGTATCTGGCCCGGCGCTGGCTGCCGGGGGCATTGCCGCACCCAAACCCTCACCATGGCTCGATCTGAAGGAAGGCATGGCCTACATCTGGCGCACGCCCCGGATGCTGGCCTCGATGAGCGTCGCCGCGCTGGTCAATCTGACTGCGTATCCCCTTACGCTCGGACTGATGCCCTATATCGCACGCAATGTCTTTCATCTTGACCAGCAGGGCCTGGGCCAACTGGTTGCCAGCTTTTCACTCGGCGCTCTGATCGGATCGATTTCGATCAGCGTGCTGGGGCCCTACTTGCGACCGGCTCGCACGATGGTGGCCGCCTGTGCCATCTGGTTCATTTTTCTGCTCGGGTTTGCACTGTCGAGCGATGTACGGTTGGCGATGGGACTGCTGCTGTGCGCCGGCGTCATGCAAAGTCTGAGCATGCTGACACTGACGGTCATCCTGCTGCGGACATCGGATCAGCGTTTTCGAAGTCGGATCATGGGCGTGAGGATGCTGGCCATCTACCCACTGCCACTCGGTCTGCTGATTGCCGGCGCGCTGATCCCCAGGATCGGCTATCAGGAAACCGCTGTGAGCATGGTGATCTGCGGCTTGCTTCTGACGCTCGCGCTGGCGATCACCTGGCGTCGGGACATTCTGCCTGGCGACGCAACCGGTAACCGGATCTGATCGAATTCGCAGCGTTGCGGGCCTGCAGCCGACGCGATCGCCGACTCAGGTCACGACCGAATAGCCCTCATCCCGAATCACGTCGGCCAGTCGCTCACGGGCGAGATTCGAGTCGACCACAACCTTGCCCGAATCGAGCTCGACCGCGACCACTGCAGACTGGTCTAGAAGTTGAATGGCCTGGGTCACCGCCTTCACACAATGACCGCACGTCATGCCTTGAACCTTGAATTCCTGTTGCATGGGTTGACTCCTTCGCGTCAGTTTCAACCATCATGCCTCTTGATAACACAGGTGCAGTGTGGGAGTGGCGCGCGCCAGATATCCAGGGGCAGGCGAGCGACGCCTGCCTGACCATCGGTTAACATCCACCGAGCTCACTGCGTTCGAAGCAGGGCCACAACAACAAGGAGATAAGCATGTTCAGTCACGTGATGGTCGGCGTAAACGATCTCGAGGTTTCCAAGAAGTTTTACGACGCGCTTCTCGGCACCATCGGCATCGGCCCCGGAGTCGCCAACAACAATCGCTATTTCTATCGCAGCCCCGCTGGCACCTTCGCGATCACCACACCGATCAACGGCCAGCCGGCAACCTTCGGCAATGGCAGCACGCTCGGTTTCCTGCTTGAGTCGCCCGAACAAGGCGCCGCCTTTCATGCAGCCGGTATCGCCAACGGCGGCACGACCTGCGAAGACCCGCCCGGCTTTCGTGAAGGCCCTGCAGGCAAGATCTATCTGGCGTATCTGCGCGACCCGGACGGCAACAAGCTTTGCGGTCTGCATCGCCCGCCCAAGAAATAAGACATCAAACCTGCAACACGCACGGATCGCCCCGTGCGCCCGACTGAGGGACGAACCATCATGAAAGCTGCGGTCTTTCACGGTCCACGCGATATCCGATTCGAGGACGTTCCTCGGCCCGAATTGAACGAGGGCGAGGCGCTGATGCGAATCAGAGCCTGCGGCATCTGCGGATCCGATCTGCACACTTATCGTGAAGGCCTGTTTCTTCAGCTCGGGCTGCCCATCGAGCAAGGCCGAATCCTTGGCCACGAATTCAGCGGCGAGATCGTGGAAATTCGCGGCGAGATGCCCTCTGTCAAGGTCGGCGGGCGCTACACCACGGTCAGCATGGGCGGCAATGCCGAATTTCTGCGGATCACGCCGCAGATCGCCAGCCGCATGATTCCGATTCCTGATGACATCACCTTCGAGGAGGCCGCGACCAACGAGCCGCTGGCCACCTCGATTCATGCGGTCAATCTGGCTGACCCGAAGGACGATCAGGTCCTGGTGATCATGGGCGCCGGCATCATCGGTCTCGGTGTCCTCCAGTGCATCAAGGCTCGATCCAAGGCCCGCACGATCGTGGTCGATCTGTCTGCGCGGCGCCTGGCGCTGGCCACCGAACTCGGCGCTGATCTCACCATCAACGCCTCGCAGGAAGATGCCGTGGCCCGCCTGAAGGCCCTGCACGGCACGACCGACCTGAGCCTGCTCGAATCCGCCGAGAGCAATATCGACACCGTCTTCGACTGCGCTGGCGCAACCGCGCACTTCAAGGGCATCACGGTGCTTGAGCAGTCGATCGGACTGGTTCGCCAGAACGGCAAAGTGATCGTGGTGGCGGTCTTCGAGCGCAAGGTCGAACTGGACGTCAATGTGCTGGTGCGAAAGGGCATCCAGCTGGTCGGGTCCTGGGCCTGGACGCCCGCCGATTTCGTCCAGGCGATGGAGCTCATCAGCACACGAAAAATCGATCGCAAGCCGCTGATCACACACCGGTTCGCACTGGAAGACGCCTCGCAGGCCTATGAAACACAGATCCAGGCCAATGAAGCCGTGAAAGTGGTGCTGACCCCTTGAAGCTTGACCGTCGACAGGCCCGCAGCAATGCGGGCTTTTTTTATTGCAAACCGCAAACCGGCAAAGACCCTTCGATCACGACCCCAGGAGACGCGATATGAACCAGAGCTCGCACCCGTACACCACGACCAACACCCGCATCCTGCTTGCCAAGCGGCCCTCAGGCTGGCCGGATGAGTCCTGCTTTCAGGTCGAGGCTTGCGCCGAGCCAGAATGCGGCCCGCAAGACGTCACCGTGCAAGCGGTCTGGCTATCGCTTGACCCCTATCTGCGTGGCCGCATGGACGCCGGGCAATCGTATGCACCCGGCTTTGCGCTCGGAAAGCCGATGGTGTCGCGGGTGGTCGGACGCGTGATCGAATCGCGCAATGAGCGCTTTCGCGAAGGTGATTTCGTCTGGGGCTTTCTGGATTGGGCGCTGCGTACCGTGGTGGCGCGAGGCGAAGGTCTGCACAAGATCGGGCCGGAGCTGGGGCGACCGAGCCTGGCGATTTCTGCGCTGGGCATGCCGGGGCTGACCGCCTGGGTCGGTGCGATCGAGCTTGGCAAGCCGAGCCCGGGCGACACGGTCTATATCTCATCGGCGGCGGGCACCATCGGACAACTCGCCGGGCAGTTCGCCAAGCGCGCCGGCGCGCGCGTGGTCGGGTCGGTCGGCAGCGACGACAAGGTCGACTTCGTGCTCAAGCATTGCGGCTACGACGCTGCCTTCAACTACAAGACCCGCGACATGGACGACGCCCTGAGCGAGTTGTGCCCCAAGGGCATCGACGTCTATCTCGACAATGTCGGTGGCACAACGCTTGAAGCCGCGCTGCGGCATGCGAATGTCGCAGCACGCTTTCCGCTGTGCGGGATGATCTCCCGCTATAACGAAGTGAAGGATCCGGGCGTGCGCGGCATGCAGCTGATGGTGTCCAAGCGCATCGCGATGACCGGCTACATCGTCTATGACCATGTGCATAAGCTGCCGGCCTACCAGCTGCGGGTTGCGCCCTGGTTCAATGCCGGCGAGATGACGTTTCATGAAGACATCGTCCATGGCATCGAGCAGGCCCCCACGGCGCTGCTCGGAATGCTCAAGGGTGACGCGCTGGGCAAGAAACTGGTCCAGGTCTGCGCTGCCTGAACGAATCACTCGGAGACCTCGGAAATGACGACACGCAATGACCTGGCGGCCAGCTTCGCGCCGAACGACTCGGCCACGACCCTCGGGCCGCAAGGCCAGCGCGCACACCGGCAGGCCATCGAGCAGGCGGGCCGCATTGCGGAGCGCTTCGAGGAGATTCGCGAGGGTGTCTGGAGCTTTGTGGGCAACGGCCTGTCGAACCAGACCTTCGTGCAAGGGCCGCTGGGCGTGATTGCGATCGACACCGGCGAGTCGATCCAGGAAATGCAGTGCGCCATCGACCGTCTGCGCGAAAAAACCGACGTACCGATCGTGGCAGTGATCTACACGCACTTTCACTATGTGGCGGGCACGGCCGCCATACCAGGCAGCGAGGCGCTTCCGATCTGGTCACACGCCAGGGTCGTGCCCAATCGACAGCGCACCGGCGGTGAAATCGCGCCGATGTACCAGCGAGGCCTGGTTCAGCAATTCGGCATCCGGATGCCGCTTGACGGCCCCGATGGGGTGGTCAGCGTGGGCCTGGGGCCCTTTTTTCGCAATCCGGCGCATGCGCCCTTCACCACCGGCTTCGTTGCGCCGACGAATGTCTTCGATACGCCTACCTCAGCCACGATCGCAGGCCTTCAGGTCGAATTCATGCCGGCACCGTCAGACGCCGATGACTCGGTGACGATCTGGTTTCCGCAGCTTGGCGTGGCGGTCAACAATCTGGTGTGGCCGACACTCTTCAATGTGTTTGCGATCCGGGGTGAGGAATACCGCGACCCGAGAGTGCTGATTGCCGGCCTGGATCATCTCAACGCTCTGAATGCCGAGCATCTGGTCGGCGCACATGGCCCGGCATTGTCGGGGGCTGAGCAAATCAGGGCCGTGGTGACCGACTACCGAGATGCGATCCAGTTCCTGTGGGACCAGACGGTGCGCGGACTCAACAAAGGCCTGTCGGCCGATGAGCTCACGCAGTTCGTGCAGTTGCCCGAGCGCTTTAACCGGACCTACTTCACGCAGCAGTTCTACGGCCTGGTGGAGCACCATGTACGCCAGATCCAGACCGGCCTGATCGGCTGGTTCGATGGTGTCGAGTCGTCGCTCTTTCCGATGCCGCCGCTGGAGCGAGCCAGTCGATTGATTGCCGGCTTCGGCGGGCGCGATGCCGTGCGCAAGCAGTCGATCGACGCGCTGGCCGGCAACGATGTTCGCTGGGCACTTGAACTCGCCACCTGGCTGGTCAGATCGCAGCTGGGGCCGCACGGGCGGGCCGATGGCGGCTCGTCAGAGGAGCGCGCTCAACTGGCTGCCGTGCTGCGCGCGATCTCACAGCGCACGACCTCGGCAAACATCAGAAACTGGTGCGCGACACGCGCCCTGGAGCTGGAAGGCAGGCTTGAATTTGCGCGCTTGAGAGGGCACAGCTTTCGAGCGCCCGAGGTCGCGGCTGCGCCCGAAAATTCGGTCAGGGTCTTGCGTGTCCTGCTCGACCCCGAACTCGCAACGCACGTCGATCATGAATTCAGTGTCGACTTCGGTGGCGGCAGTCGGGTCGGACTGCACATCCGCCGTGGCGTGGCCGTCCCGACATCAGGCGAAGCGGCGCACAGTCAATGGTGCATCTCGCCTCACGACTGGGGCCAGGTGCTGGCCGGGAAATCAAGCGTCGATGAAGCCTTCGCTGCGGGAAAGATCACCATCGCCCGGGGCAACTGGCGCGAGGCCAGGGCTGCGCTGGCCTGCTTCGATCATCCCTCGCTCAGTCGCTGAAGCCGACAAAGACCGCCGCTTCATCGACCGATTTGCGCTGCGAGACCACTGCGTTTGCCGGGAAGCTGTCATCAGGCCAACCCATCGCAACGCAGGTCTGGATGACCTGATCGTCAGGGATTTGGGCTTCGGCACGCACGACCGGCGACTGCATGATGCCCTGGCTGTTGATCACGCAACCGAGTCCACGTGACCAGGCAGCATTGACCAGGGCATTGACCACACCGCCACAATCGAAGGGCGCGATGTCGCTGCCGTGAATCGAGCGGTCGTAGGTCACAACGATCGAGACCGGCGCATCAAACTGGCGAAAGCCGCGCAGCACCCAGTCCTGGCGCTTTTCCTTGTTATCGCGCTCGATCCCCATCGCAGCGAAGAGCTGCTTGGCAATGCCGATCTGCCGCTCGCGATGCACACCGTCATAGCCCGGGCCCATACGGAATTCTCGCGAATCGGGCACACCGGCAAGGTTGCGCTCCACGTTGCCCTTGCGAATGCGGTCGAGCACATCGCCGGTCACCACATAGAAATTCCAGGGTTGGGTATTGAGTGAGGTCGGCGCACGCATCGCCATTTCAATCACTTCGCGAATCAGCGCTTTGGGCACCGGCTTTTTCAAATAGCCACGAATACTGCGGCGTCCCTGGATGACGTCATCAAATTTCATTGCTGTCTCCAACTGTATTGATCGGCCACTGCGTTAAGGGCCGTGGCTGATTGAAAGGGATTATCAGAGTCTGTTTCAGACCGCGATGCGCAATACTATCGCGGCACGCTCATCCGCCCGCCAGGCAGCAATGTTTCACTCGTTCCATGCAGGCAGGCCGAAGACCTGATCATTTGCAGTGAGAAAAATATGCCCACGACGACTTTCAACAGCGGTCGAATCAGAAAAGCCGACTACGACAGCGGGGCGCGTCAACTCGCGCTGCATTGGGATAACAAGACGGTCACAGCCTACAAGAACGTGCCTGAGGAGGTTTATCGGCGCTTGTGCAGTTCACCCAATCCGGCAACCTACTGGGAGGACCGCATCGCGGATGAATACCCGCAAGGCACCCCAAAGAAGTCCGCTTCGGATGGTGAGGCTGCCAGAAAACTGGACGATCTGTTTGGCAGCGACTAAGGCCTGGCGTTGTCGTGTGAGCCGTGCCGACCTCTGATCCAGACGATTGCACGCGCGATTGAGAAACTGATCAGGGCTTGGGTTGTTGCCAGCTTCGACTGCCTGTGGGTTGTTGCACCTCCATGCGCAACTGACGCTCAAGCTCCTCCCGGCTGCGCCGCACCCTGTCGATGTATTCCTTGCGATCGGTGGCCGGCGCGAGATTGGCCATGGCTTTCAACTGATCATTGTTGGCATGGCGAAATCGATCAGCCAACTCACGTGCTTCATCGGCGCCGCAGCCCAGCATTTCCAGTACCGATCGGCCTGCCAACAGTGAGCTTTCAAACAGCTCACGATGCACCGCTTGTGCGCCCTCGCGAATCAGCTCATAGGCATGGGGCACATCCACGGCTCGGGCCAGAATCTGCAAGTGAGGAAAGTGCTTCCGGGCCAGCACGGTGATGCGAGTGATGGCCTCCTTGTCGTCAACCGCCACCACCAGCACGCTGGCCTTTGCGGCACCCGCCACCTCGAGCAGATCGAGTCTGCCGGCATCGCCGTAGTAGACCTTGAATCCGAACTGACGCATGTTGGCGATGTGCTCTGAGTCGTGGTCCAGAACGGTCGCACGCACGCCATTGATCAGCAGCAAGCGCCCCACAATCTGTCCGTAGCGGCCAAAGCCAGCGATGATGACCGGGTTGTGATCCATCTCGGTGTCCATCGGTCCCTTGCTCGCCGAGCGTGCAAGAAAGCGCGCTGCGTAAGCATCCTGCGCCTTCATCAGCAAGGGCGAGGCGGCAACCGAGAGCGCAATGACCAAATTGATCCAGCCACCCTGCTCGGTGGTGAGCATGGCTCCCGCGACCGCGAGACCGATGATCACAAAGCCGAACTCTCCGCCCTGCCCCAGCAAGGTGGCAAAGGCGATTCGCTCCCGCCGGGGCATGCGCATTCCCCATGCCTGCAGGTAAAGCACACCAAATTTGAGCGCCATGAAAGCCACAAGCAGCGCCGCAATGGCAGCGAAATGTTGACCCAGCAGGCCGAGGTTGATGCCGGCACCGATGGTGATGAAAAACAGGCCGAGAAAAAGCCCCTTGAACGGTTCGAGATCGGCCTCGAGCTCATGGCGGTATTCAGAGCTGGCCAACAACACGCCCGCGATGAAAGCGCCCAGTCCTGATGAGACACCGACCAGACTCATCAGCTCCATGACCGCGATGACCAGCAACAGGGCCGCGCCAACGAACAACTCTCGCGAGCCGTTGGTCGCAATCCAGCGCAAGGCCTCGCCAATCAGAAAGCGCCCGGCCAGAATCAGCCCCACCACGGCGCCAAGCGCAAGCAGGGGTTTGAATTGGGGAGCCCCTGCACTTGGATAGAGGACGCTGGTGGCAATCAGAAGAGGGATCGCCGCCATGTCCTGAAACAGCAAAATGCCAAAGGCTGACTTGCCGGTTGACGTTCCCATGAGATTGCGGTCATTCAGCAGCTGCACCGACACTGCTGTTGATGACAACGCAAGCGTCAGGCCGACGATGAGTGCCGGTACCACCGCCAGACCGAAGGCCTTGACGCCGATGGCCAGCGCCAGACCGCATACAAGCATCTGCATGATGCCCAGCGCAAACACCTGGTTGCGCATGGCCCAGAGCTTCTTGAGGTCGAGCTCAAGCCCAATGGTGAACAGCATCAGCACCACGCCAAGCTCTGCCAACAGTGAAATGCTCGTGCTTTCACCGGTCAGGTCAAGACCATAGGGGCCGATCGCCACGCCTGCCAGCAGATAGCCCACCACCACACCCAGTCCAAAGCGCTTGGCCAGCGGCACGACCACCACCATGGCCGCCAGATAGATCAGGATGTAGACCAGCACATTGACGTCAGCGTGCATGTGGATTTTCCATGGCTGCCTGAAGCGCGCGTCCCGCGCGCGAACGCATCGGGTAGGGATGCGGATAAAGGATGGTGATCATCGGGGTCCTCAAAGTCGAATCAGCGCGTATCAGTGGCATCGACAGCATGGCAGGCACGCAAGCAGGCAAAGCGCCAAGCTGATGCGGGTGCCTCAGCAGGCTCCCACATTGACACGATTCGACAATCAGCCGAGGTCTGCGAGCTGCGGTTCCGGCATCAGCGAGCGGCCGGGCTATCATCGACGCAACACGACTGCCAAGCCCCCGAGGCCACCATGCTCGAAGGAATCAAGGTTCTCGATCTGTCGCGCGTCATCGCGGGACCTTATTGCGGAATGCTGCTCGCCGATCTTGGCGCCGATGTCATCAAGGTCGAGCGACCAGGGGCTGGCGACGACATGCGCCACATCGGCGGCAAGGACGGCATCAGCCCGGCCTTTGCGGCGGTGAACCGCAACAAGCGTGGTATCGCCATCGACCTTAAAAAGCCCGAGGGCCGCGACCTTGCGCTGATTCTCGCGGCGCGTGCTGATGTCGTCATCGAGAACTTTCTGCCGGGCACCGCAGCCGAGATGGGCTTAGGTTATGAGGCGGTTCGCGCACTCAACCCGTCAATCATCTATGCGTCGGTCTCGGGCTTCGGGCAGGACGGCCCCAAGGGTCACAAGCCGGGCTATAACGGCGTGGCACTCGGCATGAGTGGCATCAGTGCACTCACCGGTGTCCCTGGCGGGCCACCGCTGCGCCCGGGAGGATCGATGGCGGATGCGGCCAGCTCCTACATGGCTTTCGCGATGATCAACGCTGCGCTGGTGCACCGTCTGCGAACCGGCGAGGGTCAGCACATCGACGTCAATCTGCTGTCGTCGGCGCTGGGCCTGCTGCCCGACCCGGCCGCTAACTACCTGACTGGCGGCGTTGTGCCGGCGCGCGCGGGCAATCGCAATGCAGTGGTCTGTCCGGCCGAGGTCTTCGAGACCCAGGACGGCCTGATCAGCATCACGCTGCTCAATCCTGCGCAATGGGGCCGATTTTGCGATGCACTCGGCGACTCCCCGCTTGGCCTTGACCCGGCCTTTGCGACGAATGCCGAGCGCATCGCCAATCACCCTGCCCTTCGCGCGCGCATCGATCCGATCTTTCGCTCACGCCTGACCGACGATTGGGTCGATCGGATGGAGGCCGCATCAATCGCCGCCGGGCCGGTGTACGAGTTCCCGCAAGTCTTCGAGGACGATCAGGTCAAGCACCTGGGGCTGATCACCGAGGTCGACCAGCCGGGCATCGGGCCGATGCGCGAGCTGGGATTTCCGGCGCGCGCTTCGGGTTGGAAGGCCAGTGTGCGCAGACCGGCTCCGGCGATCGGCGAGCATACGCTTGAAGTGCTGCGCGAGGCGGGTGTCACCGAAGATCGGATCCAGCAGGCGTTGACGGACCGAGTGCTGCAGTCGACTTGACCAATCCTATGCGCGAGGGTGTCACATCAGCGCCAGTCGAACTTCGATTCGATCATTCGCTGCATGAAGGTGTCGCAGTCGGCGAGCTGCTGCAGCGACACGAATTCATCGGGACGATGCGCATCATCGATGCTGCCCGGTCCGATGATGACCGTGGGAATGCCAGCCTCGGAGAAGATGCCGGCTTCGGTTCCAAAGGTCACCTTGCCGGCACCCTGCGTGCGTGAGAGTCGACGCGCGTAGTTGACAATCGGCGCGGTATCTTCAACGACAAAGGCCGGCACGCCGGCGAGAAACTCCACCTCGCAGCCGGTCTCGGGCGACTCGCGCTTCATCTGCGCATCGAGCTGCGCGGCGAAGGCCCGGATCTGCGCGTGCAGCGCATCGAATGAAGTGCCCGGCATGGTGCGCAGATCGACCGTGAGCTCGCACAGATTGGGCACGATATTCTGAGCCGTGCCGCCCGCGATGGTGGTGGTCTGGATGGTGCTGAAGGGCACGGGAAAGCCTTCGTCACGCGGCTCTTCTCGCACGAAGCGCGCCGCCACCTCGCGCATGAAGACCACCAGCTGCGCGGCGTACTCCACGGCATTGACGCCATGGGTGGGCATGGCGGAGTGGGCTTCGCGGCCCTTGAAACAGCAGCGCAGTCGCCAGGTGCCCTTGTGCGACACGACCGGTTGCATGAGGGTCGGCTCACCCACGATGCAACCCGCAGGCTGAATGCCCGCTTCCTGCAGATCCTTGATGAGCTCGTGCACACCGAAGCACCCCACTTCTTCGTCATATGACAGCGCGAAGTGCACGGCGCTTGGCAGATTGGCTTGCAGAATGGCGGGCGCTGCAGCCAGCGCGCTGGCGATATAGCCCTTCATGTCGGCCGTGCCGCGCCCGAAGAGCTTGCCGTCACGCTCGGTGACTTTGAACGGATCGCTGTGCCAGTCCTGTCCGTCGACTGGCACCACGTCGGTGTGCCCTGAGAGCACGATACCGGGCGCTCTGCCCTCACCCAGGGTGGCGAACAGATTGGCCTTGCGCCGATCAGGATCCCAGCTCAAGCGAGAGGCCACGCCCAGCCGCGCGAGTTCATCGCGAACCCATTCAATGAGCCCAAGGTTGGAGTTGCGGCTCACGGTATCGAAGCCGACCAGGGTATGCAGGATCTCGAGCGTTCGCGCACTCGGGCGGCCCGCCTGGATCGATGCAGCAGCGTCGCGGGAAGCGGAACCGGAAACAGTCTCGATCAGAGCCATGGCATGTCGCAAAGGTAGAAGCAGATTGAACGAGCTTACCGCAGCCAGAGCAGGATGCGACCCGCGGACCGGGGTCGGGTCCTGCGCCGGCGAGCCGCTATTCGATCACGGCGTCGTCGCCGACCAGTTCAAGATAAGCATCCTCAAGCGTCACGGCTTGCACGCTGACTGCGCTGACCTCCGGACCGTCCAGCGCCTCAACCACCTCGCGAAGACTGAGTTGGCGCGGCAGCAAGCAGCTCAGTTGGCCCGCACGCTGACGCATTGCCCATCCCAGGCTTTGCGCGCGTTGGATGGTGGCGCCACTGTCTCGCGACTGCAGCGTGACCACCGCCTGACCGGGCACACGGGCGAGCAGCTCGGGCACGGTGCCAAGCGCCGCGACCCGGCCAGACTGCATCACTGCGACGCGGTTGCACAGGCGCTCGGCCTCGGCCAGCTGATGGCTGGTCATCAGGATCGTGGTGCCACTGTCGCGCAGGCCTTCGATCAGGCGCCACAGCTCGAGCCTCGCTGCGACATCAACCGCCGCCGTTGGCTCGTCCAGTATCAGGACTTCGGGGCGGTGCACCAGTGAGACGGCCAGATGCAGCCGCTGTTGCCAGCCACCCGAGAGTCGGCCTACCCGGGTCGCTGCATAGGGACCCAGTCCAAAACTTTCCATCAGTTCCGCGACCCGTGCGTGGCGCTGAGCGGCTGGCAGGCCGTGAAGACGACCGAAGAAATGCAGGTTTTCCGCAGGCAGCAAGTCGGGATAGAGCGCGCAGTCCTGGGCGCACAGACCGATGCGCGCGCGGGCAGAGGCACCAAGTCGGGCCAGTGGTTGACCCATCAACTGAACCTGTCCCGCATCGGCCTGCAGCAACTGGCAAACAATGTTCAACACGGTGGACTTGCCGCAACCGTTTGGACCAAGCAGACCCATGACCTCGCCGCGCTTGACATGCAAGCTGAAGCCGTCGAGTACCTGTCGAGCGGCAAAGCATTTATGCAGGCCATCGATTTCCAGGGCGGCTGTCATGGGCGCTGCTCCAGTACCAGCAGTTGCCGATAGGACCTGACGCCCAGCGCAAGCGAAAGGCCACAGAACAGCAGCAGAAAAACCAGCTCGAAACGCAGATCAGAGACACCCAGACTGTATGCCGCCACACCTTTGAAAGCCTGGTTCATGTGCAGCATCGGGTTCAGCTGAGCCACAGCCTGCATGGCACGCGGCATGATTTCAAGCGGAAAGAAAGTTCCCCCCAAGACCAGCAGCGGCACACCGATGGCGGACAGGGCGACCACCACTTCTTCGCTGCGCCGGGCAAAACGTGCACCCAGAAAAAAACCCATACCAACATAAGCAAATACCGATAGCAGCAGGATCAATCCGCCCAACCACAGGCTGCCGTGGTAACGCGCACCGATGAGCCATGCGATGCTGTAGAGCATCACCACTTGCACCGCTGCCAACAACAACTGCGCCAACACCACCCCAAGGAAATAGGCCGCCGGATGCAAGGGCGAGGCCAGCAGGCGGCGCAAGGTACGGCGCTCACGTTCGGCTGCAATGACTGCCACCGTTCCGCCCAGGCAGCTGAAAAACAGCGCTGCCCCCATCAGAATGCCGGCCGCAGCCGCATCCAGGCCGGCGCGCATGCTGTCGTTGTGGGCATAGACCAGCCCGAACAGCAACATCATCGCAGCAGGAAACACAGCCCAGAAGATCAGACCTCGACGTTGACGCCACTGCTCCACCAGCAGGCGCTGTGCGACGGCAAGCGTCTGATCGAGGAGCAATTTTCGAGCGGGCATGAAGTGACTCAGGTGGTTTTCAGACGGTCCAGTCTCGACATCGGGCAAGCTAACAAGCAGGCCGAGTCCTGACAGTGAGAGTGTACGTCTGCGACCCTCACGCCTTTCAAACCAGGAATTTCCGGGCGATCAACACCGCACTGATCAGGCAGTCCCGACCCGGCGTTGCGCCGGTCCGGCAAAGGCTTTTGTGGCGATCCGGTATGGACTGGGTCTGACCTTGCCCGCCATAGCAGGCGCGCTGCTCGGGCCGTGGTTGTTGCGCTGGTAGGATTGCCAATAAGCTCATCGCGCATCATTCAATCGGATGCTCGCCGATAACGTATTGCCGAACAATCGCGACATGGAAACCATCTCAATCTTTCCGCTATCGACCGGCCTGTTTCCCGATGGCCGTTTGGATCTGCAAATCTTTGAAGTCCGCTACCTGGATCTCGTACGCAGGTGTTATCGGGAGCAGACTGCCTTCGGGGTGGTGTCGATACAGGAAGGCAAAGACGTGATGGTGCCGGGACACATCCCGGCGCTGTTCAGCCATGGCACGATGGCGCAGATTGAAACGCTCGACACTGTGCAAGCGGCCTTGCTGCGCATTCGCTGTCGGGGAGGCAAGCGCTTTGCATTGCACCGCAGCTACCCGGGCCCGCTCGGTGTATGGCAAGCAGAAGTGACCTATCTGCCAGCCGACCCGGCCGTCGAGATCCCCCCTGAATTGAACTATCTCGCGCTTCGCCTGGGGCAAGGCATTGCGCAGGCCCAAAAAGAGGGCCGACTGTCCGACCTGCCCTTGCTCGCACCCTTCCGTCTGGATGAATGCGGCTGGGTCGCAGACCGCTGGGCCGAGCTGCTGAACTTGCCGGCAAGCGACCAGCTGGATTTGCTGCGCGAAGCCGACCCCCTCGAGCGCCTTCGCGCAATCGATCAAACCATCGGCGGACCTGACAGTCGCTGAGTGCAAGCCCGCACTCGAGCGATTCCCAAGCCATCCTTGCGTGCAAGCGCTGGCGCGGTCGAGACGGTCACCCTCTGAAAGCCGGATGTTTCCGCGATGAAAACGATTCAACTCTGGGGTGAATCACTGCAGCTGCTGGTCGAACTGAGCGCGACAGCCGCTTTTGCATTGTCCGGCGTTCTCGAGGCGGCCCGAAAACGGATGGACGCTGTCGGGGTATGCGCGGTCGGATTCCTGGCCGCATTCGGCGGCGGAACACTGCGCGATCTGCTTCTTGATCAGCGACCTTTCTTCTGGGTCCGTCATATCGAGGTGCTCTGGGGTGTCCTGGCACTGTGCATGCTGGCAATGCTGTTCTTGCGCCGGCGCCACTTCGAGGTCACCGAGCGCGCGATCCAGTGGCCCGATGCGCTGGGCCTTGGGCTGTTTGCTGCCACCGGCCTGGACCAGGCGCTGCAGTTGCAGATGCCCGCGGTTGTGGCGGTGCTGATGGGCGTCATCACCGGCGTATTCGGTGGCGTATTGCGCGACATCATGTGCAACCAGATTCCCAGCGCATTCAAGGACCACAGACCCTACGCGGTCTGCGCCTTCGCAGGAGGCTGGGTCTATATCGGTCTGATGCAGATTGCCGCACCAGAATGGCTGGCACTGCTGGCCAGTGTCGGTGTAACCGCGGGTTTCAGAGTGCTGGCCATCTGGCGCAATCTGGAGCTGCCGGCCTGGCGCGTGTAGGCTGAACCGATGCCCCTCGATCCTCGTGTCGCGATGCGCGCTGCGGCCAGTCCGGTGCCGCGTCCCAATAGTAGCCAGCCTCGTCGCCTGCTGATCGCTGGCGCAGTTGGCCGCCTTGGCGATGCGCTGCTCGCCGAGGCGCTGTCACGCGGCGGCTATGACGAAGTCGTCGCGCTCGCCGATGGCGACGCGACGATGTCGTACGGGGTCCGCGGACTGGTGCTCGCGCCTCTGGAGATGCTGCCGCCGCTCGACGGTGTCTGCATCGCACAAACCGTTGATCCGCAGGCGCCCGACGCACGATCATTCCACGGTCGCGATGCACCCTTCGCGATGGTCACACGCGACTCGATGCTGCGCATCGCCGAGGCGGCCTGCGCAGCCGGCGCGTGTCGACTGGTGTTGGTCGATCCACTGCCGGTCTGGCAGCAGCTCTCGGCATTACACCTGGGCCTGAGCGACGAGACCGAACTGCAGATCGCACGCTTGCCATTCGACGGTGTGACAGTGCTGCGCCCGCTCGCGCAGGGCGGCCCTGTCGTTGGCAGCTGGTTGCAACGCATCGCGAATATTTACCTTGGTCTGCAGTTTCTGATGGCGCCGCGATCAATGCCGACGCTGACAGCCGCGCAAGTCGCGCGAGTCGCGATCGACGCGCTGCGCACCGGCGAGTCAGGGATCCGAGTCCTGGGCGTGACGCAAATCGGCGATCAATTGATAAACCGCGCTGAAAAGCCGACCAAGGTCGCGCCGACTGCAATCGACCAGCGCTGAGCGTTGTCTGGCAGCGGCGCGCGGCGCGGCAAATCTCAGGCAGCCGTCTTGGCCAGCCAGGCCTTGACACCAGGATGCTCGGCGACGGCACGGTATAAGCGCATGAGCTTGGGACAGTGATCGAGCACGTTGCCCGGCACATGGTCGAGCGTGCCGGCAGTCAGCCACCGCACCACCATGTACAGCTTGATATCGGCCACCTGAATCGACTGGCCGCCGACGAAGGGTCCCTCGCCCAGCTGATGCTCAACCTGACTGCCCCAGGTCGCGAGTTCGTTCGCCGCCAGGGCCTCGCGGGCCGAACGCTTCTGATCGGGGTCGGCAATACGAAGTACCGGCGCGATCGCGTGACGCAGTTCCTCGGCGGCGCTCATCAGCGCCTCGTGGCGCGCGGCCTCGAAGGCGTCGAGCGGATGCAGACCATGCTGTCGACCGATGAACACGAGGATGGCGTTGGATTGCGCCAGCAGCGGCCTGTCGGGCATTTGTAAAACCGGCAATGCACCGAAAGGCACACTCGCCTTCATGGCAGGCCAATCAGCCGACTTGATGCGCTGGTCATCAAAATCGACGCCGGCAAGGTGCAGCGCAATGCGGCATTCCTCACCGCGGCTGCCGGCGAAATCGAAATAGGTCAGGCGGGGCTTGTTCATCGAGGTCCTGGAGCAAATCGGAAAATCCGAGCCTACAGGAATCGGTCTCGATCAGGGCGCACCACCCAATACCAGCCTGCCAAGCCAGCCCACATGTTGGCCAGTCGGGCCCAGTTGCCTGGGCACGCGACCAGCGATGCGCCCTCGAAGTCAAGCCTAGGGCGGGCTTGGATACAGCACACGACTCGTCGCACGCCCCTGGGCATCGACCTTCACCAGCACCATGTCGCCCGAACCGATATCCGGGCCAGCGAAGTCCCTGATGTTCACATGATGGGTCACCAGAATCAGGGCGCGATCGCCTTTGCTTTTCATGGTGCGTGCGATGAAGCGTGACAGCGCAGCCGTGGAAGCTCCCGCCTGTTGCGGCTGATCGAAAAACGACGCAAGCGATGGCTCAACGCCAAAGCTGCCCAATTCAAGCGCTTTTGCGGTATCGCGGCAGCGACACCAGATGCTCGAATAAACCAGCGCCTTATCAACGCCCTGGCGTTTGAGCCAGTCACCGATGCGTATCGCCTGATCGAGCCCCTGAGCATCGAGGTTGCGCTGCGTGGCGCAATCGTCGAGTCGATAACCGATCGGGTCGCCAACACCTGGCGCATAGGCATGTCGCATCAGCAGCAGGTAGCCAGGCGAGCGCAACTTGCCGGCGAGCTCGCCTGCCCCGTCACTCGCGTGTGCGCTCAGGCTGCAACAAAGAAAGAACCAGGACAGGATCAGACGACAGGACATGTTGAATACGCTCCGAATCGGCATCATGAAACCTCAAGAATGCACGGCTTTTCATGCATCCTGTTCACGCACTCTGTTTGGGCCTGAAATGATTTGAGTTTTCTGAGCCGCCGCTTCCGCTTCAGGGTTGCGGCCAAACTCAGAGAAGACCCCACGATCTTCACCATCGACAAGCAAGCCCTTGACCACATCGACGCATCAGGGCTTGACGCGTGCGGACAATTCATTGAGCAGACGAAAGACCACCGCATCGTCAAGGTGTGCCCAGCCCTGCTCAATCACACGCGCAAACACCTCGCTTGTCGCAGCGCCCAGCGGCCCCTCAAATCCTGCGTCCCGGCCAGCCTGCACCGCGAGCGCAGTATCCTTGCGCAGCAAGGTGGCATGAGCACGCGGTTCGTAGTCGTTTTCAATCGCACGGCGCATCCGGTCTGATCCAATCCAGCTCTGGCCGCTGGACTGCTCGATCACATCGAGCACCACACCAAGGTCCATGCCCATGCGCTGTGCCATCGTGAGTGCCTCGGCGGCACCCACCAGATTGATGCCCGCGAGCAGATTGTTGACCAGCTTCATCTTCGCGCCGTTGCCCACGCGCTCGCCCAGATCAAAGACGCGACTGGACAGTGCGTTGATCAGTTCTGCGTGCGACGCGCGCACCGAATCCGCAGCAGCGACCATCAGGCTCATCGTACCGTCGGCGGCTCGCTGCGGCCCGCCCGACATCGGCGCGTCAATCGTCGCTGCACCGGCCTTCGACAGGAGTGCAGCGAGGCGCTCGACATCTCCGGGCGCAATCGTCGGGCACAGCATCACGGTGTGGCCGGCCAAACCGCCTGGCCGCGCGTGTACGCCACGATCGCCCCACAGCACGTCGTCACACTGAGCCGCGTCGACCACACACACGATCGTGATCGGCACATTCGCTGCCGCAGCGGCGGCATCGGCGCAGCCCATCACACCACGATGCCGCAAGGATTCGACCTTTGTCAGGTCGAGATCGTGCACCTGCACCTGCCAGCCACGAGCGAGCAGGTTCGACGCCATGCCGCCACCCATGTTGCCGATGCCGACGATACCGACCCGACGGCTGTCGGGTGCAATGGGACTGAGCGCAGTGTTCATGGTCGGCAAGTGTCGTGAGCGAGCGTTAATCGGCTTGAACCTGGGCTTAGGCCTGCAGGACATCTGGCTCTGGCAGGGCAGCAACCGGTAAGGTTCCGGTCAGCAAAGCTGTTACGACCACCGCATCCCGACCCGTCCCGTCAGCCTGGATCGGACAGCGCCAGATCTGATTGGCGCGCGTCATGGCCACGAACAGCATCCACATGTCATCACTGACCGCAAGCCCGTCAGGACTCGGTCCGTTTGACAGCATCATGTCCTGGCGCCCGTCGGCGCCCATGCGGGATATCGACCACATAAGGCTTGCCCGCTGCGTCAAAGCACGGCCCCTCTAGAAAACTGTCTACCGTGTGACCGGGCCGATTCGCAGTTCGCCATTCCGACGGCTGGGGTCTGCGCAAAGCCTGCGGCAGGCGGGTCAGCTCTCGGGCGAGAACTCGAATCACAGAGCGGCCGTTGAGATTCATCATGGTGTCTTCACGCAAGGTCCGTCATTAAGTGCGGCGATGATCCGATCGACCGATTGGTCAGTGTTTTCAAAGTCGGTTTGAACGGTCACGTCATAGACCATGGGATGTGCGTGGCACAGTTCATCGCTTCTGCGCGCCAGCCCGAGCGGTCGTCCCTCCACTTTTCCATCTCCCCGAAACGCTTCACGCCGTTCGAGCTCAGCCACGGAACAATAAACACCGACGCTGAAAATACGGGCGCGGCTTTCCTGCAGCACTGCGATCACATCCTCGTACCATTCAGCATCCTGAATGAAGTGGTCGATGATCAGATTGGTGCCAAGTTGCAGATGCGCGCCCCAACTGCGATGCACGCCCTTGAGCAGGCGTTGGCCATGCGGGTTGAGAACGACACGCAAACGGGGACTTCCGCCATGCTTGCCCTCGGCGTGACTTTCGTCGACATATTCCCAGGCTGCGCGACCATCATGAGGCACGCGAGACGACAGCCTGCTCAGGTCTGAGCCCTGCAGCTCAACATAGCTGATGGGAAAAAGCTTGTCGGAAATCAGTACCACCAGATCATCAAAGGCCACGCGCGCAAACGCCGCCTGAGGATCGCCATCTGCCAGATCCGTCAGTCGATTCTGCAGAGCCCGACATAGTGTGGACTTACCCGATGAACTCGGGCCGTTGACCAGAATCGCAATCGGCGGTGCGCAATGTCCTTCACTCGACGCTGTCGTCATCGATATTCATCCCTGATGTAAAGGCCAACGGCGCCACGATCTGAGCGTCACTCAGGCCAGGCTGAATCCTTCATCTCCTGCCTTCGCGCTGCGCTGGCAGTCGTCCAGGTCGACACGAGTACCTGCATGGCTCAGTCGCTGGCGCGTCTTGCCGGGATCGAGCTCGGCTTGACCGCATGCCTTTGCATGCCAGTTTAACGGCAGTCGGATAGTCTTGACGCGCTGTGCTTCGGCCGTCGGATTCGCTGTCCGCGCTCATGTCGCGCCATGATCTCGATGGCGCGCGGCGGCGGCGAGGACTTCCCGCATGGCCTCACATGCTTCGCGAGCGCACTTTTTATTGCGGCGCCGGATTCATCTCAGTGAGGCCAGATCTTCGTCAGGATTGAACTCAGCGGACCGGCTGCCGCCAGACCCGCATCGGCGCGAAATTCGGGCAGTTGACCGCGATCACGTTGGGGCGCCCCTGGATGCTGGTGCTGTAGAGACGGCATTGCGATGCAGTACCCGGTGGGGGGTGGTCGTTGCTATACCGCCCTTCGCGGCGCTGATGCCAGCACTGATGTTGACGCCATCGGATTCTGAGCGCGCCGTCACCTTGGGCGCGACGGTAAGGGGTGTCACCGCACCGACCACCCCCGTCACCTGCACGCCGCTGACAATGCCGGTCGCAAAATTGAAGCGATAGATATACGACACCCCTCCCCCATTGCAGGGGTCGAGTGCAGCAGACGGTGCATAAGACGTGACGGTAAGCGAGCCGACATCGGCCGTCGGGTCGGAGATGATCCGCTCCCCGCCAGTCAGCTGCGTCGACCACCCCATGAAGGTGTTCCAGTCAACCGCGGTATCAATGCTTCGATTGGCATCGGTCGCGGTCGATACCGTGAGCGACTTGACCTTCGCGGCCGCGACCTTACCAGCGGTGTACCCGGGCTTGTCCAAGATGGCATAGATGCCCTGCGATGCGGTGTCGATGCCGTCGGTGGTGTCATGGAGCTTGCCGGTGCCGAAGATGACCAGCATGCCGCCCAGCGGATGCGGCACCAGGCGCAGTGCAGCGGTGATCGGGCGAGTGCTGGTACCGGTGCTGAAGAGCGCTTTGTCATCGCCGAAACCCTCCGCCCCCTCGCCCTTGATCGTGACCTTGGTGGCGACGGTGGCTTTATTGATCGTGATCGCCACCGGAGTCGGCAGGTCGTGACGCGCCATCGAGCCCGAGTCGTCGAGCATCATGAAGACATTGGCAGGTGGTTCGGTCGAGGTAAAAGGCGGCGCCTGGTACAGCGTGCTGCCTGCCGACCACGCCGGCATCGCGTTCAGCGAACACAGCAGAAGCACCAGCGCCATGGTGAAGGTCTGCCGAATGGTGCCAAGCCAGTCTGTCGGCATTGCGTTCATGTCAATACTTCCAGTGATGCGGTGGTGAAGCGTCACAGTTCAGATTCGGACGCGAATTCACGTCGCAGGGACATGGGCTTGCGTGTTTTTGGCGCGCCAGAGGTCCCTGGAAATCCAATTAAATCGCGGGCATATCGCGTGACTTTGCTCAGTGAAAATAAATTTTTACATGAGCAACGGCGTTTTATGCATTGAGTTGATTAGGGATTCCGACTGACGGTCGACTGAAACCGACGATCCTTATTGAATATTTTTGAAAAAAATTACAAAGGATTAGCCTTCGGAGAACAGCCCGCAGATTCAGCGCAAAGCAGATGGTCGCGATCCTGAGGGAGGCCGACCGGTCAGCACGATGCACATCTGATAGCGATGACGATTCGATGGTGTGTGACCCATCGCGATTCTCGAGATTTATTCCTGCGGCTCGCTGCGCAACCCGACCGGTAAATGCCTGAATCCGTGACAAAAGTCATGTCGGATTTCTTTACACACCCTGAGCGCTAAATCGGTGTCGAAGCCGCGCGAAACAGGCTGTTTGCGACCACTTTGCGGCGCTTTAAGCAGGCGCTTGACATAAGCGTGACTTAAGTCACGTCGGATTTCTTTACAGTGCGCGTCGACAAAACATCGCCTTTTTAGCGCGTCTTCAAGCCCAGAGCGGCTTTGCGGGAAGTGGCGCAGAATTAGCTACTAAGAATGTAATCCCCATTCATTGGGGCGCATCGCAATCATCGATCTGGAGTCCGTCATGTTCAAAAAAGTACTCGCCGCAGCCATTCTGACCTCTTGCGCGCTTGGGGCGCAGGCCACACCAATCGCCTCTGTCTTGGCCAATCAGAGTTCCGCCACTTTCCTCACTTTGGCAAGCGGTACCGGCATCGGCCAGGTTTCCGGTGGCGCGCTTCTCTCAGCGAGTGTGAATGGGGTTGCGGCCAAGCCGTTTAACTCGTCACCCACCATCACCACAGTCGGAAATTTCCTTGCTGCCGGTCCAGGCAATGGTGGCGATGCCGACCTCCACATTTCAACCCAGTTTGTCAGTTTCCTCTGGGGCTCTCCTGACACCTACAACACGCTTGTCGTGAAGACGAACACCAATACCAGTGGATATTCGTACACGTCCGCTAATTTCCCGACAATTGTTTTCAACGGAAACCAGAACTTCGCCTCCTACATCGCCTTCACAACGTCTGGCGCAGAGACGATGACCGATTTGATTTTCAAATCGACCAGCAATGCATTCGAGGCGTCGAACTTCTCCACCACCGCTGTCCCCGCACCCGCCAGCATCGCCCTGCTGGGCCTTGGCCTGATCGGACTCGGTGCAGCCCGTCGCAAGCAAGCCTGACAGGTCACGCGCAAACACAGGCCCGCTTCGGCGGGCTTTTTGTTTTGTGGTGGTAGTCGATCAACCCTTGCGCCTGTTGTCTGCGGCCGATGAGCCAGAAGCAGGTTGCCGCCCGCACGCGCGGTGACGGGTAAGCGTCTGAATTGACCGGGCAGGTCAGTCAGGCGATACCTGTTCGAGACACTCAGGATTCGCGGGGAGGCTGCGTACCTAGTCCGGTTGAATCCCGGTGGCTTTGACCAGAGCCGTCCACTTTTCGATTTCAGCGGCGATAAATCCGCGAAACTGCTCTGGCCTCCCGGTCGCGACGATCATCCCGACCGTCTCGAGAGGCACGTGTACCTCGGGAAGGGCAAGGACGGCTTTGGTATCTCTGTTGATGCGCGCGACCAGCTCGGGCGCAAGACCCGCAGGCGCAACCAGGCCGACCCTGCGCGAGCAATGGGTGTGCAATCACACGGTGCGTCGTAGGGCAGCTTATTGCCATACAAACCCGGGTTGCCAACCAGCGGCGTGGCCGCATGAAACATCGTGAGCCATCGGGCGGCATACGCACGAGGCTCTCGGTCGCAATCCGGTTGTTGACACCGGGCCGGTTCTCGACAACCACACGCTGGCTCCACATTTCCGAGAACCGGGCCGCGAGATTGCGAATGACATTGTCATGGGAGCCGCCTGGCGGGTAGGGCGACACGATTCGCACCGGCATGCTTTGCCATTGTGCGATCTCATTCTGCGTTCTTTTTGCAGTGCGTGGCGCCACACGCTACACTTTGTCGATGATTCAAAGCCTCAGGCACAAAGGCGTTGAGCGCTTCTTCCGCTCAGGCTCTCGAGCCAGCATACAGGCTGCGCATGCCCCGCGCTTGGCTCGGCAACTGTCTGCGCTGGATGCCGCCACGAGACCCGAAGACATGAATCGTCCCGGCTGGGACTGTCACCCCCTCAAGGGCAGCCTGTCTGGTCACTGGTCAGTCAGCGTCAACGGCAACTGGCGGCTGACTTTTGCGTTTGAAAATGGCGATGCCGTCCTGGTGGACTATCAGGATTACCAATGAGGTGACGATGAGCTCCATGTTCAACCCCGCCCACCCCGGCCTGACCTTGCGGGACGATATCCTGCCTGCCTTGAACCTGCAGGTCGGCGAGGCCGCCGCCCAACTGGGCGTCGACCGGACAACCTTGTCCAAGTTGGTCAATGGGCGGGCTGCGATCAGCCCCGCGATGGCGCTGCGCATTGAACGCTGGCTGGGGCGCGATCACGGCGGGGCCGCTGAGGTCTGGTTGGCCCAACAGGCTGCCTACGACCTCTGGCAGGCGCGGGCGGCGATGAAGGCAAGCAAGGCGCTATCCGGCGTCAAGGTCCTCAAGCGGCATCCGGCGTGAACGCTACTTGGATGCGGTGGTCGTGACGGAGTCTATGGTGGAGAGTTCGTACAAAGACACTAGGCCGCGCGGTCTACAGCGATGATCTTGCGCGTCGAGATTGCGAACGTGGTCGAATCAGGGAGCTTGGCCAAGAACGAGGTTGCCCTGGCTTGTCCAGACACACAGGGTTTCTTAGCGTGTCGCTTCGGAGCAGAGATTTTTTATTTATTGTTATAAATAAATCGCTTTAAGCGCGTAGCTGGCGGAGACGGAGGGATTCGAACCCTCGATGCGCTTTTGGCACATACTCCCTTAGCAGGGGAGCACCTTCGGCCTCTCGGTCACGTCTCCAGCACGCGCGAATGCTACCACGCGACTTGCGCTGATCAGCCCTGCTGCTCCAGATCAAAGGCCTTATGCAGCGCCCGAACGGCGAGTTCGAGGTACTTGTCTTCGATGACCACCGAAATCTTGATCTCGCTGGTCGAAATCATCTGAATGTTGATGCCTTCTTCCGACAGCGTGCGGAACATCCGGCTGGCGATACCGACGTGTGAGCGCATGCCGATACCCACCACCGACACCTTGGCGATTTTGGGGTCGCCCACGATGTTGCCCGCCTTGACCTTGTCGCGCACCTTGAGGTTGAGCACCTCGAGCGCTTTCTGATACTCGCTGCGCGGCACGGTAAACGAGAAGTCGGTCGAGCCGTCGACGCTCTGGTTCTGGATGATCATGTCGACGTCGATATTCGCATCGGCCACCGGCCCGAGAATCTGATACGCCACGCCCGGCAGGTCAGGCACATGCATGACCGTGATCTTGGCCTCGTCGCGCGCAAACGCGATCCCTGAAATGACAGCCTTTTCCATTGCCTGTGATTCCTCAAACGTGATCAATGTGCCCGACGCCATCTCGACCTCGAGCGGCATGTCGGGCGGTGTCAGACTCGACAGCACCCGAGTCTTGACCCGATATTTACCAGCGAACTCGACC
Source organism: uncultured Burkholderiales bacterium (assembly GCA_903903975.1). Taxonomy (GTDB): domain Bacteria; phylum Pseudomonadota; class Gammaproteobacteria; order Burkholderiales; family Burkholderiaceae_E; genus UBA4615. Next base: position 15,721 of record CAIVAS010000091.1, on the reverse strand, counting down.
GACCTGATCTGCAGCACCTTCGAGCCCAGACTCGCCATCTCGAGCATTTCTTCGAAGGTGATGCGAGGCAGCCTGCGGGCCTCGGGAACGATCCGCGGGTCGGTGGTGTAGACCCCGTCAACGTCTGTGTAGATCAGGCACTCCTCGGCCTTCAATGCCGCCGCAATCGCCACCGCAGAGGTATCAGAGCCGCCTCGGCCGAGGGTCGTGATGTCGCCTTTGGTGCCAACACCCTGGAAGCCGGCAACGATCACCACCCGGCCGGCATCGAGGTCTGCTCGCATCCGCACATCGTCGATCGACTCGATTCGCGCCTTGGTGTGGGCATCATCGGTTCGCACCGGAACTTGCCAGCCGGCATAACTCACCGCCTCCACACCAATTGCCTTGAGCGCCATGGCCAACAGACCGACCGACACCTGCTCGCCGGTCGAGGCGATCATGTCGAGTTCACGCGGATCGGGCTGCGGCTGCAACTGGGAGGCCAGCGTAATCAGACGATTGGTCTCACCCGACATTGCCGATGGGACCACCACCAGCTGATGCCCGGCTCGATGCCATTTGGCAACCCGCTGCGCGACGTTGCGGATGCGCTCGACCGAGCCCATCGAGGTGCCGCCATATTTGTGAACGATCAAAGCCATAAATCGTGACGCTGCTTTTTGTCGGTAAAACCGTCAATTATACGAGCCGCCTGCCATCACCGCCTTCTGAGGGCTCAAGCGGGCCGATGCGCCGTTCCAGGATTCGGCATGAACGCCCGGCGCAGGTCGGCGTCATCCGACAGCACCCATTCGATCGCAATGCCCGGGCGCTCGATCGGCCAGTCGAGGCTTCGATCAAGGCCGAAGGGCGCAGCCAGCAACAGTCGCTCCTCGCGCCACAGCGCCGGAAATCTCGGCCGAAGCCAGACCGGAATGCCTGCTTCCTGGCACAGGTTCTTGATCGTTCGCGAAGCGCTGCGCGGCAACAATCGCAGCCGCGCGCCAGAGGGTGCCTGAACAATTCGCAATGGCGCGCTGCGCAGCCAGGCTGGCGCCAGGCCCTCCTGGACAAGGCGAAATTCGAAGACACCACCACCGCCGGACGGCACCGATGGCTCGCCGCGCCATTCAAAGGCCACAGGCTCGACACCACCACCGATCAGCTCGCTTTGCGGCAGACCGAAGACCGCATCGCGGTAGCGCATCAGGTGCCAGCCTTCGTGCCTGACATCGCCATACGCACCGGTGGCATCAACCAGCTGATCGTTCATCGCCTGCAGCCTCGCCTGCGACGGCGGCAGACCGCCGAGGCTGCGCACCCAGGCTCGCAACACCGCGTCGCGACGAGGTGCTGGCAAGCCTGCGAGCGCGACGCGATCAAGAATCAGCCGCCCCGCTTGCGAAGGCTTCGAGACAGCGCGCAGATCATCGTCGGCCAGGCGCTCGAGCGTTGCTCTGGCCTGTCGCAACAGATCGAGCGTGGCCGGCAGCTGACCTGCCAGATCGGGCAGCACCTCGCGCAAAACAGGCATCAGCCGATGCCGCACCGCATTGCGTGCAAAGCGCGGATCGAGATTGCTCGGATCCTCGACCCAGCGCAGCCCAAGGCGCTGCGCCTCGCGGGCAAGCTGCGCCTGCGTGACCGTCAGCAGCGGGCGCAGCAGCCATACACCCTGGCGGCAATCCGACTCGGCGATCCCGGTCAGGCCATCCAGACCACTGCCTCGCGCCAGGCCAAGGAGCAGGGTCTCGAGCTGGTCATCGGCATGATGGGCGGTCAGGAGCGCCACTGCGCCGAGATCAGCTGCGGCACTGAGCAGCAGGCGATAGCGCTCGCCACGCGCCCACTGCTCGATGCTGTCACCACGCGCCGGCGAACTCTGCGCACACAGCCCGATAAAACGAACGTTTAACTTGGCCGATTGCGCAGCACAGTGCTCGAGCCAACTTGCGGACAGCGGCTGAAGCCCATGGTCGACATGCGCGGCAACGATGACCTCAGCGCCCAGCGCTCGCACCGCCTCATGCAGCAGCACCGTCGAATCGAGCCCGCCACTGAAGGCAATCACCAGGGGACGGTCAGGTGCGGGCAGCGATCCGCCCGCCGCCGAAAAGCGCGACAGCGCCTCGCTCAGTGCCCGATCAGCCGAGTTCCTTGAACTTGCCATACGACATGATGCGCTGCTGTCGCGTGGCAATCAGATCGCCAGGCTTGACGTTCTGGAACTGACGCAGGGCTTCACCAAGGGCGCGCTTGAGCATCTGACCCATCTGCGCGGTGTCGCGGTGCGCGCCACCCAGAGGCTCATTCACGATGCGATCGATCAGACCGAGCGCCTTGAGCCGATGGGCAGTGATGCCCAGGGTTTCGGCTGCTTCGGGGGCTTTTTCAGCGCTCTTCCAGAGTATGGCTGCACAACCCTCCGGCGAAATCACCGAATAGACCGCGTACTGCAGCATCAGCACGCAATCGGCCACTGCAATGGCGAGTGCACCGCCCGAGCCACCCTCACCGATCACCACCGTGATCAAGGGCACTTTCAGTTCGGCCATCACATACAGATTGCGACCGATCGCCTCCGACTGGCCACGCTCTTCGGCATCAATGCCGGGATAAGCGCCGGGCGTGTCGACGAAAGTAATTACCGGCAGACCGAACTTCTCGGCGGTTCGCATCAGGCGCATCGCCTTGCGGTAGCCCTCGGGTCGCGGCATACCGAAGTTGCGCATCACCTTTTCCTTGGTGTCATGGCCCTTCTGATGGCCGATGACCATCACCGCCTGACCATTGAAACGAGCCAGGCCACCGACGATTGCTCGGTCATCGGCAAAGGCACGATCACCATGCAACTCATGGAAATCGGTGAACATCAGGTCGATGTAGTCGAGGGTATAGGGCCGCTGCGGATGCCGGGCCACCTGCGTCACCTGCCAGGGCGACAGCTTGCTGTAGGTCTCCTTGACGAGCGCATCGGCCTTCTTTTGCAGACGCTGGATCTCATCGGCGATGTCGACCGCGGCATCGTCCTGGACAAAGCGCAGCGCATCGATCTTCTGTTCGAGTTCGGCGATCGGCTGCTCGAAATCAAGAAAGCTTGTTTTCATGAGGACTCAGTATTCAACCGGCAATGGATCGAGGCTGCGCCACAGGTACCAGGTAGCCACCGTGCGCCAAGGCCGCCAGCGTTCGCCGATATCGGCGGCCATCGCCCGGGTCACCGGCTGGCGCTCGTTGTAATGCAGAGCAATCGCCTTGAGCAGCCCAAGATCATCGAGTGGAAACACATCAGGACGAAGCAGATTGAAAATCAGAAACATCTCGGCTGTCCAGCGTCCGATGCCGCGCACCTGGACGAGTTCGGCGATCACCGACTCGTCGTCGCTCTCGGGCCAACGGCTCGGATCGACCGACCCGCTCAGAAAATGTCCGGCCAGATCACGCACGTATTCGGCCTTGCGTCCGGACAGACCGGCACCGGTCAGCGTTGTCAGGCGCATGCGCGAGACCCGCTCGGGCGTGACCTTGCCCGCGGCCTTTTCGAAACGCAGCCACACTGCCTGCGCAGCCTTGACCGAGATCTGCTGACCGATGATCGACCGCACCAGGGTGTTGAACGGGTCGCCCCGCGAGCTGAGCTGACCGGCTTCACCATAGGCCCGCACGATGCCGGCCATCGCCTCATCGGCAGCAGCGAGATGGCCGCTTGCCTGCGTCCAGTAGTCGGGCCGAGCGCCGATGGTCTGAGAAGCCATCGGATCAGCTGCGCCGCCAGCGCGTGCCAGTGGCGCTGTCTTCGAGGATCACACCTTGCTCAAGCAACTCGGCACGCAACTGGTCGGCCTGTGCAAACTGCTTTGCCTTCTTGGCCTCGGTGCGCCTCAAGACCATCGCGTCGATGTCGGCATCCGACAAACCCGCACCGGTCTGATCGGAGCCTCGCAGCCCCGATTGAACCGCCTGCTCGGGCGATTTGCCGAGCAGGCCCAAAACACCGGCCAGTGAGCGCAATTCGCGTTCGGTGGCGGGGTCACGGGTGCGGTTGAGCTCGCTGGCCAGATCGAAGAGCACCGAGACCGCGATCGGCGTATTGAAGTCATCGTCCATCGCCTCGCGAAACCGCTGACCGGACGGCGTCGTCCAGTCGGGTTGGGCGGGCGGCTGGCGATGGGCATCATTGCCGGGCATGACAGGCGTCAGCGCGGTGTAAAGGCGCAGCAGACTCGCGCGGGCATCGTCGAGGTGGGCATCGGAATAATTGATCGGGCTGCGATAGTGCGCGCGCAGCACGAACAGACGCAGCACCTCGGGATCGAAGACCCGCAGCACATCGCGAATCGTGAAGAAATTGCCGAGCGACTTCGACATCTTCTCGTTGTCGACCCGCACAAAGCCGTTGTGCATCCAGTAGCGAACGAAGTGGCCGCCGTGGGCGCCCTCGCTCTGGGCGATCTCGTTTTCATGATGGGGAAACTGCAGGTCGGCACCGCCGCCGTGAATATCGAGCGACTCGCCCAGCAAGGCACCGGCCATCGCCGAACATTCGATATGCCAGCCCGGCCTGCCCGGACCGAAATCGGACGGCCAGGTTGCCTGCGCCGGATCGCTGGCCTTGGCCGCCTTCCAGAGCACGAAGTCGAGCGGATCATTTTTGGCGTCAGTCACCGCCACACGCTCACCGGCTCGCAGTTCATCGAGCGACTTGCCCGACAGCCGGCCATAGTTGGCAAAACGGCGCACCGCGTAATTGACGTCACCGTCGGCCGCGCGATAGGCCAGATCGTTTCGCTCCAGCAGACCGATCAGATCGAGCATTTGCGGCACGTAATGCGTGGCACGCGGCTCATGGTCGGGGCGCAGCACGCCGAGCGCATCGAGGTCCTGGTGCATGGCCGCGATGAAGCGCTCGGTCAGCTCGCCGATGGTCTCTTTGTTGTCGACCGCACGCTTGATGATCTTGTCGTCGATGTCGGTGATGTTGCGCACATAGGTGAGCGCATAACCGCTCGCGCGCAGCCAGCGTGACACCATGTCGAAGACCATCATCATGCGGGCATGCCCGATATGGCAGTAGTCATACACCGTGATGCCGCAGACATACATGCGCACTCGGCCCGGTTCGATCGGCTCGAAAGGTTCCTTGCTGCGGGAAAGCGAGTTGTGGATGCGGAGCATATCGGACGGCGCGGCGCGGATGGTTAGAATAGGCGGATGAGATCCGCTCTGGATGTGGCCTGCGCGGCGATGGCGAACGGCCGTGCGAGTATATCAGCGTGCTGCGCGAGGGCTGTCGCCTGGTGCGGGCCCGCTCGCCTGGCCGATGCTGCGCTGACTGCGACGGTATCGATCATGCTGCTGTCGGGGGCTTGCCCGGCGTTGGCGCAAATTGACCTGATCATGCCGTCGAGTCAGCTCAATCAGCTCAATCAGCTCAATCAGTCCACTCAGCCAGCCCAGGTCTATCAGCCGAATCAGACCTATCAGGTGGGCAGCGGCGAGCCGCTTCGGCCTGCCCGAACTGAACCCTACGATGGCGCCATCGCAGCCTATCGCGATGGCCGCATCAATGAGGCCATGGCGCTGACCGAGACCGCATTGCAGGCCGATCCGCGAAATCCGCGGCTGCGCTTTCTGAAAGGGGTCATCCTGACAGATACCTCGCAGCCCGCAGCAGCAAGCGAGGTGTTTCGCGGCATGATCCGCGACTTTCCTGAGTTGCCCGAACCCTACAACAACCTGGCGGTCATTCAGGCCGCAGCCGGCGACTACGACGGCGCGCGACAGTCACTTGAGCAGTCGGTCGTGGCCTTGCCCAGCTATGCCCTGGCTCGAGAAAATCTTGGCGATATCTATCTGCAACTGGCGATTCGCGCCTACCAGGATGCCGGCAGGCTCGATGCGGGCAACCTGTCGGCACGACGCAAGTTATCGATCGCCCGCGAGATGTTCGCAAAACTGCCTTCCCCCTCTGTCTCAAACCCTCCGCGCTCCGGCGCGCAACCTTAGGAAACCTCATCATGACCAAGTCCCTGCCCCTCATCGGCGCCCTGCTCTTTGCACTCGCCGTGCCCGAAGGCGCAGCCGCAGCCCCCGACGTCAATCCGCAGGTTCTCATCAAGACCAGCAAGGGCGAAATCGTGCTCGAGCTTTACCCGGCCAAGGCACCGGCCACCGTCGAGAACTTTCTGAAGTACGTCGATGACAAGCATTACGACGGCACCATCTTTCATCGCGTGATCGCGAACTTCATGATCCAGGGCGGCGGCTTCACACCCGACATGAAACAGAAGACCAACCGCGCGCCGATCAAGCTCGAGTCGCAAAACGGCCTGAAAAACGACGCCGGATGGGTTGCGATGGCTCGCACCTCGGTGCCTGACTCCGCCACCTCGCAGTTCTTCATCAACGTGGTGGACAACGGCATGCTCAACTTCCCGCAACCCGACGGCAATGGCTACGCGGTCTTCGGCAAAGTGGTCAAAGGCATGGACACCGTCGAGGCAATCAAGGCAGTCAAGACCACGTCCACCGGTATGCATCGCGATGTTCCGGCCGAGGCCGTCGTGATCCAGTCGGTGAGCCGGGTCACCGGAAAGTAAGCACAGCGCTTCGACGATCAGCTTGTCGCGAACCGATCTGGCGCCATGACCCAAGCCCCGCTGCAGATCGCTCGCGACGAGCCGGTGCTGTTTGCCTCCGACCTGCACCTGTCGGTGCAGGGGCGGGCCACGGTCGACGACGCACTCGAACAAATCGCCCGCCATGCCCGCCAGGCGGCGCATCTTTTCCTGCTTGGCGATCTTTTCGAAATGTGGGTCGGCGACGATGGCGCCGACGCAATGGCAGCCGGTTTTGCCAGCCTGCTGACGACGGTGGCGAAGGCCGGCACGCGGGTCTGGATGATGCGCGGCAATCGTGACTTTCTGCTCGATGTGCCGGTGCCGGGGTTCGATGGCGGCGCGTTCTCGCAGCACTGCGGAGCCACGCTGCTCACCGATCCCTTTTCTGTCTCACTGCATGGCGAGGCGACGCTGCTTGCGCATGGCGATGCCCTGTGTACCGACGATTTGGTCTATCAGCAATGGCGCCAGACCTGCCGCAATCCGGCTTGGCAGCAGGGATTGCTGGCTCGCAGCCTGGCAGAGCGCCTTGTCATCGGACGCCATGCGCGTGAGTCGAGCGAGGCCGGCAAACGCGAGATGGCCGGCGCCTTGATGGATGTGAATCAGGGGGCGGTCGATGCCGCGATGGATGGCGCCGGCGCAAGTCTGCTGATTCATGGGCACACGCATCGGCCGGGCCTGCATCGGTGGCAGCACGGCGCTCAGTCGCGAACGCGGGTCGTGCTGACCGACTGGGATGCGAGCGCCGATCGGGGCCACCTGCTGCGGTGGGAAAATGGCCTGCCGCGGCCGATTGAACGATTGGCCCGCTGACACGTCACGCTGATCAGCGAAACGTCCGAGGCCGCTCAGACCAACAGACGGCGAAACGTCCGAACAGTCGAAAAGCCTGAACAGGCACGACGTCTGACCAGACAGCCGTGTCTGGCGACTGAGATCGCGTCAATCGACCAGCTGCCTCAATCGACCAGCCGGCTCAGCCGCCTCGCATCGAGCGGCACTGCATCGCAGGCTTGCTCGGGCGGCGCAGCGCCGAGGCGCTCGAGCGATTCGAGCAACTGGTCGATGCGCTTGTCCTGCTCCGCGACATGGTCGATCAACTGATGCAGCGCCACCGAGAGCGGGTCGTCGGCGCCCTGCGTAATCGCGTAGGCCGAAAAGCCCATCCGGTTGGCATCGGCCTCACGGCGCTGATCGACATCGTCACTGATGATGCGCGCCGGAATGCCCACTGCGGTGGCACCCGGCGGCACGGTCTTGGTGACAACCGAGTTCGAGCCGATGCGCGAACCCGCACCCACGGTAAATGACCCAAGCACCTTGGCACCTGCACCCACCACCACCCCGGCTTCAAGGGTGGGATGCCGCTTGGTGCCGCGACCGAGCGACACGCCGCCAAGGGTCACACCCTGGTAAATCGTGCAGTCGTTGCCCACCTCGGCGGTTTCGCCGATGACCACACCGAACCCGTGATCGATGAACACGCGATGCCCGATGCGGGCAGCCGGATGAATCTCGATGCCGGTGAGCACGCGGGCGATATGCGAGACGAATCGTGCCGCCGTGGTCAGACCCATGCGCCACAGCGGATTGGCCATGCGATGAAAGAGGATGGCGTGGATGCCCGGATAACAGAGAAGGACCTCGAGCGTCGACCGGGCGGCCGGATCGCGTTCGCGCACGACGGCGATGTCTTCCCTGATTCGCTTGAGCATCGGTGAGTCTTCCTGTCGGTTCAGGGCTCGATTCTAGCCGGGCGCCCGTCCGATGCACGGCCGCGCTCCATCAGCTTGCAGATTCCGCGAAGCAGATCAACCTCTTCGGCACTCAAGCGGGTGCGCAGAAAAAGGCGTCGCATCCGCGGCATCAGCTTCTTGGGGTGCAAGGGATCGAGATAGCCGATCGCAAGCAAGGCCCGCTCGAGATGGTCGAAAAAGCCCTGGATCGCGGCGCCGCTGGCCATCGGCAAGGCGACTTCATCAGTGGCGGCTGATCGGGTCGCAGCATGCGGTCTGTCGTGTGCATCAGCCGCGACTGACGCGGCGCTCAGTGCTTCGCGGCGAAGGCAGTAGGCCAGGATCTGAATCGCCTGTGCAAGGTTCAAGGACGAATAGACCGGGCTGGCCGGAATGCTGGCCAGAAGGTGACAGATCTGGACCGACTCGATCGACAGGCCAGTGCGCTCGGCACCAAACACAAAGGCCGCCCGGTGCTCGGGGCGCTGAGCCAGACTGGCCAGGGCCCGGGCTGCGCAGACCTCGGGCGGATGCGGCGTAGGCCCGAATTCACGCGGCTCGGCGCTGACCGCCACCGCAAAGCTGATATCGGCCAGCGCATCGGCCAGCGATGCGAAGTGCCGTGCGCCCGCCAGGACATCGGTCGCGCCACTGGCAAAGGCAATCGCTTCAGGCTGCGAACAGACATCGGCATAGCGCGGCGTCACCAGGCGCAGTTCGCTCAGCCCCATGGTCTTCATCGCTCTGGCCGCCGAGCCCACATTGCCCGGATGGCTGGTGCCCACCAGCACGAAAACCACTCGGGCAAGTGCCTGCGGGTCGGTCTGATGCAGCGGCAGGGGCGTGCTGCGTTCAGTGGGCAAGGACATGGGCATTGTGCCGATTGCGCACCGCCTGCGGCCCGAGCGAGCCGAGCGCCATGCCAACTGCTGCGGCGATCAGACCAGCCAATTGCGCCGGAAACACCTCGCCGGCATCGGTGGCCATGAAGAACAGCCAGGTCAGCAGGCCCAGCACGATCGAGAACACCGCGCCCTGCGTGGTCGCGCGCTTCCAGAACAGCCCGGCTGCCAGCGGCACAAAAGCGCCCACCAGCGTCACCTGATAGGCCGACGAGACCATTTCGTAGATCGGTGTGCCGCGCATGACGATCGCGTAGGCACACACGCAGGCACTGAAAACCAGCACCGTGATCCGCATGTCGCGCAGCTCTTCACGGTCGCCCATCCGAGGCTTGAACTGACGCCAGATGTTTTCGGTGAAGGTGACCGAGGGCGCCAGCAGCGTGGCCGAGGCGCTTGATTTGATCGCCGACAGCAGCGCACCGAAAAAAATCACCTGCATCGCAAAGGGCATGTGTTCGAGCACGAGCGTGGGCAGCACTTTTTGAGGATCCTCGGCGAGCAGCGTCGTCGCCTGTTCGGGCATGATGATCAGTGCGCTGATCACCAGAAACATCGGCACGAAAGCGAAAAAAATGTAGCAGATGCCGCCGATCACCGGACCGCGGGTCGCCGCATTGACATCCTTGGCCGACATCACGCGCTGAAAGACATCCTGCTGGGGAATCGATCCGAGCATCATCGTGACCGCCGCGCCGAGAAAGAACACGATGTCATGCAGCGACGGCTGCGGCAGAACCCTGAAGAGATTGCGGCTTGCGGCCAGCTCGATCACCTTGTCGGTGCCGCCGGCCAGCTGGCTTGCAAACACCGCAATGATCAGCAGACCCACGACCAGAATGATCATCTGGATGAAATCGGTCACCGCGACTGACCACATGCCACCAAACAGCGTGTAAGCGAGGATCGACACCGTGCCGATCACCATGCCCATCGGCACCGAGATCGCATCGCCCGACAGCACGTTGAAGACCAGGCCGAGCGCGGTGACCTGAGCCGAAACCCAGCCGAGATAGCTGAGGATGATGATCACCGAGCAGACCACCTCAACCCCTCGCCCGTAGCGCTCACGGTAGTAGTCGCTGATGGTCAGCAGCGTCATGCGGTAGAGCTTCCCGGCAAAGAATAGGCCGACGAAGATCAGGCAGAAGCCGGCACCAAACGGGTCTTCGATCACCGAATTGAGACCGCCATCGACGAATCGCGCCGGAATCCCGAGCACGGTTTCGGAGCCGAACCAGGTGGCAAAGGTGGTGGTGATGATCATCGCCAGCGGCAGGTGCCGCCCGGCCACTGCAAAGTCGGCGGTGTTTTTGACCCGTTTGGCGGCCCACAGACCGATCGCAATCGTGACCAGCAGATAAGCGAAGACCAGGACAAGCAGCATGGCAGAAGCGATTCGGAGGGATGACGGATTATGACCCGACAAAGCCCTGCTGTTGCAAGCGCCTGCCAGGCGGGTGCGCTCGGGGCGCATACAATGCCGGGTTTACTTCAGGCGACGCCCCATGCATCCCATGTTGAACGTCGCGGTGCGCGCCGCGCGCGCCGCCGGCCGCATCATCACCCGAGCCAGCCTCGACATCGCGTCGGTCAAGGTCGCAGAAAAGCAGCGAAATGATTTCGTGACCGAAGTCGATCGCGCCGCCGAAGAGGCCGTCATCACGACCTTGCGCCAGGCTTATCCGACGCATGCCTTCCTTGCCGAGGAGTCGGGGCATTCGGCGGGCAACACCGATCAGCCTCCGAAACAGACGCCGCAGCAGGCCGAAAACATCTGGATCATCGACCCGCTCGACGGCACGACCAATTTCATCCATGGGCTGCCTCACTACTGCGTCTCGATTGCGCTCATGCAGCGCGGCGTGGTGACCCAGGCACTCGTCTACGACCCCAACCGCGATGAGCTCTTTACCGCCAGCAAAGGCAGCGGCGCCTTTCTCAACGACCGCCGCATCCGGGTCTCACCGCGCACCCGCATCGACGGATCCCTGATCGGCACCGGCTTTCCGTTTCGCGAGGTCGATGACATCGACCGGTATATGACGATGCTCAAGGCGGTGTCGCTGCGCGCCGCTGGCGTGCGTCGCCCGGGCGCAGCAGCACTCGATCTGGCCTATGTCGCCTGCGGTCGCTATGACGGCTTTTTCGAGATCGGCCTGATGCCCTGGGATGTGGCCGCCGGCAGCCTGCTGGTGAGCGAAGCCGGCGGGCTGATTGGCGACCTGGCGGGTGAAGCCGACTGCATCTTCTCGAAGCAGGTGCTGGCTGCCACACCCAAAGTTTTCAGCCAGATGGTGACGCTTTTCACGCCGGTGCGCTGATCTCAGCCGACCGCCTTGCGGTACTGGATAAAGCCAGACTTTTCCGCGACGCGGTCGTAGAGCTTCATCGCCACCTCATTGGTCTCGTGGGTCAGCCAGTAGACCCGCGAGCAGCCTGCTGCGGCGGCCTGCGCATAGACATGCTCGATCAGCGCACGGCCAACACCGGTGCCGCGGACGTCGGGTTCGGCGAACACATCGTTGAGATAGGCGAAGTTGCCGACCGTCCAGCATGAGCGGTGGTAAATCCAGTGGACCATCCCAACCGCGCGCTCGCCCTGCCAGGCGATGACCGCGTGCATCGGCTCATCGGGGTCGAGCAGCCGTTGCCAGGTGACCGCACTGGTGGCTGCAGGAATATCCACCTTGTAGAAGGTCTGGTAGCCACGCCAAAGGGGCATCCAGTGATCATGATCGGCGGGGGTCACCGGGCGCAGGACGAGGCCGCTGGCAGCGCGGGACGAGGGGTCATTGGCAGATGAAGTCATCGTGGGGAAGGTCCATGAAAGTCGGTGTGGAACATCACGCTAGACAACTTCCGGTATCGACGCAACGCGCCTGGCGGATTCGATCGACCGGCCATCCGGCCCGCCTGTCCGGATGGAAACAAAACCACAGCCATCACTTCCCGATCGCGGCAAGGCATGCAATCCTCGCGGAGTAAGCAAAGCATTACAGCGTCGACACAATGACCCGCCGCTTAACGCGCCACCGGAGAAAATCTGAATGCGCTGTGTCACCTCATCGATCAAAGCCGGCCAGAACATCCAGGCTGCCTGCGCCCTGATCGGCGATATCAGGCCGCAACTGGTTTTCATGTTCGCCGCGCTCGACTGGTTCAAGGATCCTGCCGCGTTGAGTCAGGTGGCGGCCGCCTGGCCACAGGCTTTGTGCTTTGGCTGCTCGACCGCCGGCGAGATCAGCGCCACCTCGGTCGACGACGGAACGCTCTCGCTGCTGGCCATCGGTTTCGACTCGAACGACGCCCGCATTGAATGGTCCCAGACCGACGTTCCGCGAGGCAAGGACGCCTTCACGGCAGGCGCGGCACTGGCGGGCGCCATTGCGAGTGACGGTTTGCGACACGCACTGGTCATTGCGCCGGGCACTGACCTGAACGGTTCGGCGCTGATCGACGGCCTCAGAAGCGTGCTGCCGGATGAGTGCACCCTGTCGGGCGGCCTCGCCGGCGATGCCGGCACCTTTGCCGGGACCTATCAAATCACGCCTGTCGGCGCGGGCGCGCGCACTGCCTTCATCATTGGCTTTTATGGCGCCTCACTCGACATCCGATGCGCCTTTGAGGGTGGCTGGAAGGCGTTCGGCCCGGCCCGCAAGGCAACCCGCACCAAAGGTAACGTCCTCTATGAACTCGATGGCGAACCCGCGCTCGCGATCTACAAAAAGTATCTCGGCGCCTATGCGGCTGATCTGCCTGGCTCGGGCCTGCTGTTTCCGTTCGAGATCCGTTCGGCGCAGCGCGAGCGCACCGGAATTATTCGCACGATCCTCGCCATCGATGAAGCGCAGGGCTCGCTGACGCTGGCCGGCGCGATCGAAGAAGGTGGTTTCCTCACGCTGATGCATGCCTCCACCGATGGCCTGGCACTGGCAGCCATGGGCGCCGCACGATCGCTCGGCGATCTCGGAAGCGGGCCGAAAGCCTTGCTCGCGATCAGTTGCGTTGGTCGAAAACTGGTGATGGGCGCTCGCGCAGAAGAAGAAGCCGAAGGGCTCTCGGATGTCGTGGGGCCGCAGACCGCGATCGGCGGCTTCTATTCAAACGGTGAAATCTGCGGCGAAGACCTCGCAGCCTGCGCGCTGCATAATCAGTCGATGACCGTGACCAGTTTCGCCGAGACCCACGTCAATTCATGAATCAGACGCTTCGCAGACACCTGAAGAAAGCTTTCGGCTTGACGCCGGAGGCGCTCGACAGTCTTCTGCAGGGAGCGGTCGGCAACACTGCGCCCGACAGCCGCGAACATCTTCTGGCCAGCGGCCTCGGCACGCTGCTGGCGCGTATCGATGATTCCCTTGATCAGTTCGAGCGCGACCTTGAGCTGAAAGGCCGTTCGCTCGAAATCTCGTCCGACGAGATGATCGATGCCAATGCGCGGCTGGCGACCGAATTACAGGTGCAAACGCAGATGGTCGAGGCAATGCGCCTGGCCTGCGCAGAACTCAGCGAAAACGGCAACATCTCCGACATGGCAAGCGTCGAACAGGCCTCGTTGACCCTGCGACGCGCGGCTGAACGGCAACGCAAAGCGATGGACGAGATCTCGGTACTGCAACGCGCCCTCGATCAGCATGCCATCGTGAGCGTGACCGATGCCGGTGGTGACATTCTTTTCGTCAATGACAACTTCTGCGACATCAGCGGCTATTTGCGCGAGGAACTGATTGGCCAGAACCATCGGATCATCAATTCAGGCACCCAGCCTAAAGCCTTTTTTGAAAACCTTTGGGCAACGATCACCTCGGGCGTGGTCTGGCGCGGCGTGATCTGCAACCGGAACAAGCGCGGCGAACACTACTGGGTCCAGGCAACCATCGTGCCGGTGCTAAATGCCGATGGGGTGATCGAACGGTATATCGCCGCACGCACCGATATCAGCTCACGCATCAAGGCAGAAAGCGTCATCCAGCGGCATTCCGACCTGATCGAGGCACTTTTCGAATCGATTCCGTTGCCGGTGTTCGTCAAAGACGAGCAGCTTCGCTATGTGCGCGGCAATGATGCGTTTTTCGACAATACGCTGCTGGGTCGCGATGCCATGATCGGCAGGCGCACGGACGAACTCAATGTGCCTGCGGCGGCCTGGATGAAACGCAGCGAGGAAGAAGAACTCCTCGCAACAGGCGTTGCCTCGGCCTACGAGACCAGTCATACCCTGAAAGACGGGACTCAGGTCGACCTCAAGATCACCAAAGCCGCGATCAAGGGCCCCGACGGGAAATCGACCGGTCTGGTCGGTGTGGTGATCGACCAGTCGGACGTCAAGCAGGTGACCCGCGAGCTGATGGCCGCCAAGAGCGCGGCAGAAAGCGCCAACCGGCTCAAGAGCGACTTCCTGGCGAATATGAGCCATGAAATCAGAACGCCGATGAATGGCCTGATCGGCATGGCCGATCTCGCCCTCAATCTGGCGGTCGACCCGACTCAGCGCGAGTACCTGCAGATCGCCAAGAATTCGGCAATGTCGCTGCTGCAGATCATCAACGACATTCTCGATTTCTCGAAGATCGAAGCCGGCAAGCTCGCCATCGAGCGGATCGACTTCGATATGGCCCAGCTGCTGAGCGAAGCGCTGCGCCCGATGGCGGTCAAGGCCGCCGAAAAGGGCCTTGAGCTGGTGCTCGACATCGATGACGGATTCCCTGCGCTCGTTCGCGGCGACCCGGGTCGCATCCGCCAGATTCTGCTCAATCTCGTCTCCAACTCGATCAAGTTCACGATGCAGGGCGAGATCGTGGTGAGCGCGAGCGCACGACTCGACGGACCGACCGCGCAGGTCGATCTGTCGGTGACGGATACTGGTGTGGGCATCGAGACGGCGAGCCTGGCAATGCTCTTCGATCCCTTTACCCAGGAAGACTCGACCATCACCCGGCGCTTTGGCGGGACCGGCCTTGGGCTGTCGATCACGCGCAGACTCAGTGAAGCGATGGGCGGCTCGGTCTCGGTCAAGAGCGAAACAGGCAAGGGATCGCATTTCAGCTGTCTGATTCCGATGGCCTGGTCGACAGCCGAATCGGCACCACTCAATGACCCGAAACGCCTGCTCAGCGGACGATGTATCGCGGTGGTCGACGACAATTCGCGCAGTGCGGCGATCCTGGCCCGTCAACTCGCCAAGCTCGGCATTGACAGCGAGTCATTCACCGATCCGCGCAAGGCACTCGCCAGTATCAGTTCCAGACCCGGCGAGTTCGCCGCGGCGATCGTCGATCTGTCGATGCCAGAGCTCGATGGCCTGACCCTTTGCCAGATGCTCACGCAACAGATGGGCGAAAAAGCCCCGGTGCTGCTGCTGACCTCAGCCTCGGCGTCCTCGAGTGCGCTGCAGATGAAGCAGGCTGGCATACAGGCCCATCTGCTCAAGCCCGGGACCGTGCCCGACCTCCAGTCGATCCTTGGTGCGATGTTC
>CAIVAS010000090.1 GCA_903903975.1 uncultured Burkholderiales bacterium | reverse complement strand
GCGCTTTGCCGATCGGTGTGCGCGAGGCGGCAACGATATAGGCGTCCTGAATCGGTCTGCTCATTAGTCGTGCTCCGGAAATGGGCTCGGTGAGTCGGTGTGAGTTAACGCGGCGTTGTCTTGGCGAATGATTTGCGGTGCACTCAATTACGCACCGGCTTGCCGGTCTGCATCATTCCCATGATCCGCTCCTGGGTCTTGGGATGCGTGAGCAGCCCCATGAAGGCCTTGCGCTCCAGCGTCATCAGCCAGTGCTCGTCGACCATCGAATCGGCTTCAACATCGCCACCGCACATCACCTCGGCAATCGTCTTGCCAAGGTGATAGTCATGGGCGCTGATGAAGCCGCCGTCGCGCATATTCACCAGCTGCGCCATGATGGTCGCCACACCCGGGCGTCCGGCCACCTTGATCAGCGCCTTGCGCGGTGCACGCCAGCCGGCATCGCTCATGGCAAGCGCTTCACGCGCCGCCACATAGAGCAGCTCGTGCGAATTGAAAACCACGCGGTCGCCCTCGACCAGATAGCCCATCTGCTGCGCCTCGATCGCCGAGCGACTGACCTGGGCGGTTGCCGCCGCAGTGAAGTACTTGCGCACGAAGCCCATCAGCGGCGCATCGGGCGCGGACTGGCTTTCTTCAGAGGCGCGACGTGCGCCATAGGCCAGCCCGCCGCCACCCGGCACCAGCCCCACACCAACCTCGACCAGACCGATATAGCTCTCGATGCTGGCCACCCTGCGGGCGCAATAGACCGCGAGTTCGCAGCCACCGCCCAGCGCCATGCCGGCCACCGCTGCAACAGTAGGCACCTGCGCATAACGCAGCCTGAGCATGGCGTCCTGGAGCGCCTTTTCGGCCGGCTCGATGGCTTTGACGCCACCCGACATGAAGAGCGGCAGCATCGCCTGCAGATCGGCACCATACGAGAAAGGCTCATCGGGCGACCAGATCACCAGACCGCGATAGTGCTGCTCGGCCAGATCGAGGGCCTTGAGCAGGCCTTCGATCACACCCGGCCCGATGGCATGCACCTTGGTCTTGATCGACAGAATCAGCACGCCGTCGATGCCGCGGCCATCGAGCGTCCACAGCCGCACTGAGTCGTCTTCCTGCACCGTGCTGCCTGCGACCTGCGGACGGGCCGCGCTTTCAGCCGGCACCGGTGCGCGAAAGACCTGGCGCTCATAGACCGGCAGCGTCGAGCGACCGACGAATGCTGCAGCCTGCGGCGACCAGGCGCCCTCGGGCTGAAACGGCCCGCCGCGCTCGGCCACCGGCCCTTCAAACACCCATGCCGGCAGCGGCACGGCAGCCAGCGTCTTGCCGGCATCGATGTCCTCGCGAATCCATTGCGCGACCTGCGTCCAGCCGGCCGCCTGCCAGGCCTCAAAGGGCCCTTCCTTGGCGCCGAAGCCCCAGCGCATCGCCAGATCGACATCGCGGGCGGACTCGGCAATCGAGGCGAGGTTGATCGCGGCGTAGTGCCATGAATCGCGCAGGATCGACCAGACGAATTGCGCCTGCGGATTGGTCGACTCACGCAGCAGCCTGATGCGCTCGGCGGGCTCTTTTTTCTTGAGGATGCGGGCCACGGTCTCGTCGGCCTTGCCGCCGGCGACGACATAGTCGGCGGTGGCCGCATCGATGCGCTGGATGTCCTTGCCGACCTTGCGATAAAAACCCGCGCCGGTCTTCTGGCCGAGCGCGCCCTTGGCGAGCAGTCCGGCGAGCAGCGGCGGGGTGGCATAGACCGCTTCGAAGGCATCGCCCTTGAGCGTGTCCTGCATGGTCTTGATCACATGGCCGAGGGTGTCGAGGCCCACCACATCGGCGGTGCGAAAGGTGCCCGATTTGGCGCGGCCCATCTTCTCGCCGGTGAGGTCATCGACCACATCGACCGGCAGGCCGAATTTCGCGGCCTCCACCACTGTGGCCAGCAGACCGAAGATGCCCACGCGGTTGCCGATGAAATTGGGCGTATCACGGGCGCGCACCACGCCCTTGCCGAGCGTGGTGGTGAGGAAGGTCTCGAGCCGATCGAGAATCGCCGGATCGGTGGTGGCAGTCGGGATCAGCTCGACCAGATGCATGTAGCGCGGCGGGTTGAAGAAATGCACGCCGCAAAAGCGCTGCTTGAGCGCATCGTCGAAGCCTTCCGACAGCGACGTGATCGACAGCCCCGAGGTGTTGGAGGCGAAGATCGCATCCGGCGCCAGAAAGGGCGCGACCTTGCGATAGAGGTCGTGCTTCCAGTCCATGCGCTCGGCAATCGCCTCGATCACCAGGTCGCAGCCGCGCAGCGATTCGAGATGCTCGTCGTAGTTGGCAGGCTCGATGAAGGCGGCAAGCTCAGGCGTGCCCAGCGGCGCCGGGTTGAGCTTTTTCAGACCCTCGATCGCCTTGATGGCAATCGCGCTCTTGTTGCCCTCTTTGGCGGGCAGATCGAACAGCATCACCTCGACCCGGGCATTGACCAGATGGGCCGCGATCTGCGCACCCATCACCCCGGCGCCCAGCACCGCCACTTTGCGAACGATGAATCGGCTCATGACTTCTCCTGAAGGATTCTTGCGGTGCGCCGGACGGTGTCAGCGGCGCGCGGTGATCAGTTCTCGCGCAGCCACGACTGGGTGCGACCGAGCGTGGGTATGCCGACGAAGCCTCTGACCTCGAGCTTTTTGCCGCCATCGGCGAGCTTGGCCATCGCCTTGTAGACCTTGCCGTTGTTGGGGTCGAGGATTTCACCGCCAGTCCATTCCTGGCCCTCTTTTTTCAGGCCGGTCAGGATGGTCATGCCCTGGATCGGCTTGTCCTTGCGCTGATCGGTGCACTGATCACAGACCGCATCGGCGCCATTGGGCACCAGGATTTTTTCGATCTTTCCGACCAGCGCACCGCCCTGATCGCTGATGCGGATCAGGGCCTTGGGCTGCTTGGTGGCGTCGTCGATGGTCTTCCACAGACCGACCGGGCTGTCGGCCGGCATGGTGGCGGATTGGGCTGTCGACTGAGCCATCGCCGGCGCAGCAAAGGCAAGCAGGAACGCGGCCGCGATAGCGGTCATTGAGGGAGTGATTGATGCGGTCATCGAATGGATGCGGCGCGTGCGCGACGCCGTGGGAATGCAATCAGACAAGACAGTCTCCGTGTCGAATGAAAGGTGATCAGAACAGCTCGGCCGGCAGTGCCATCAGCGAGCTGGCACCGCTGCGCGCGCTGCGGATCAAGGCTGCGGTTTCGGGCTGCAGCTTGGCGAAATAGAAACGCGCGGTGGCAAGCTTTGAGGTGTAGAAGGGCTCAACCTTGTCGCCGTCGGCCTCGATGCGGGTGAGCGCCACGCGGGCCATGCGCGCCCAAAAATACGAATAGACCAGATGGCCCACGAGGCGCAGATAATCGACCGCCGCGGCACCGGCTTCATCCGGGCTCTGGAAGGCCTTCATGCCGATTTCCATCGTGAGCTTGGTGACCTTTTCGCCCAGATCAGCCAGCGGATTGACGAACTCGGCCATCGCCTCGTTGGTACCTTCTGCTTCGACGAAGGCCTTGATCATCTCGCCGAAGGCGCGCAGCTTGGCGCCGTTGTCGCCGAGCACCTTGCGCCCGAGCAGGTCGAGCGACTGGATGGTGTTGGTGCCCTCATAGATCATGTTGATGCGGGCATCGCGAACATATTGCTCCATGCCCCACTCGCGGATGTAGCCATGGCCACCATAGACCTGCAGCGCCATGTTGGTGGTGGTGAAGGCGTTGTCGGTGATGAAGGCCTTGACCACCGGCGTGAGCAGGGTGAGCAGGTCGTTGGCGGCCTTGCGCTGCGCCTCGTCGGGATGCGAATGCGCGACATCGACCTGCAGGGCCAGCCAGTAGGCAAAGCAGCGCGAGCCTTCGGCCCAGGCCTTTTGCGTGAGCAGCATGCGACGGACATCCGGATGCACGATGATCGGATCGGCGGCTTTCTCGGGCGCTTTCGGGCCGGTGAGTGCGCGTGACTGCAGGCGGTCGCGGGCATAGGCGAGCGAGTTCTGATAGGCCACATCCATCAGGCCGACCGACTGCATGCCGACACCGATGCGCGCGGCGTTCATCATGATGAACATCGCATTGAGCCCCTTGTTCGGCTCACCGACCATCCAGCCCGATGCGCCGAGGAGATTCATCTCGCAGGTGGCGTTGCCGTGGATGCCCATCTTTTCTTCGATGCGCCCGCAGGTGATGCCGTTGCGTGCGCCAAGCACGCCTGCGGCATCGGGGATGAACTTGGGCACGATGAAGAGCGAGATGCCCTTGGTGCCGGCGGGTGCATCCGGAAGTCGGGCCAGCACCAGATGGACGATGTTATCGGCCAGGTCGTGCTCACCCGAGGAGATGAAAATCTTGGTGCCGGTGATGGCAAAGCTGCCATCGGCCTGAGGCTCGGCCTTGCTGCGCAGCATGCCGAGGTCGGTGCCGCAATGAGGCTCGGTCAGGCACATCGTGCCGGTCCATTCGCCCGACACCATGCGCGGCAAATAGAGGGCTTTTTGCGCCTCGGTGCCATGCTCTTTCAGGCAGTCGTAGGCGCCATGGGTCAGACCGGGATACATCGCCCAGGCCTGGTTGGCGGCGTTGAGCATTTCCTGAAAGGCGATGCCGACGGTAGCCGGCAGGCCCTGGCCGCCATAGGCCGGGTCGCAGGTCAGCGTGGGCCAGCCGCCCTCCTTGAAGAGCGTCCAGGCCTCCTTGAAACCCTTGGGGGTGGTGACGACACCGTTGCCGGCATAGGTGCAGCCTTCCTCGTCGCCGCTGCGATTGAGCGGAAACAGCACCTCGGCGCAGAATTTGCCGCCCTCTTCGATCACCTGATCAGCGAGTTCGCGGGTGACATCGGCATGCGGCGGCAGTTCGCGCAGACGCTCGGTGGCGCCGAGGACCTCATGCAGTACGAACTGCATGTCGCGAAGGGGCGGGGTGTACTGGGGCATGGCGGTGATTCCTGAAAGGGTTTTATCGAAGAAAGCGGTTCAAACGGTCAGGGCAATTGATGCAGCGGCTTGATGTCAGTGCGACAGGGTCGAGGCCTCGCGCGCCGCAGCCGGCAGCGTTAGCGCTGGCGGATTGTTCAGGTAGGCGGCAATCAGACGATCGAAGGCTCGCCGTGCACGGGTCACCGAATCGGCGCGGGCCATCAGCCGGGCGTCATGGTGCAGGACAAGAATGACGCCATACAGATCGAAGACCAGATCGCCCGGATCTGCGTCGGCCCGCAATTCGCCGGTCTCGATCGACTGCTGGATGGCGCGCATCAGCTCGCGCTGCCACGACAGCACCATGCGGACCAGCTCATCTCGCACTGGACCCGGCCGATCGTCGTATTCGCTGGCGCCCGAAATCCAGATGCAGGCACTGGCCGCATCCACCGCGGTGCGGTCGAGCCACAGCGCAAAGACGGCGCGCAGCCGGGGCAGGCCACGCGGTGCGCTCAGGCCGGGCACCAGCACTTCGTCGACGAAGTGCTGCTCGTAGGCTTTCAGCACCGCGATCTGCAGGTCTTCGCGCGAGCCGAAGTGCGCAAAGACCCCGCTCTTGCTCATCTGCATGCGTTCGGCGAGTGCGCCGATGGTCAGGCCTTCGAGACCGGCGCGCGCCGCCAGCTCGCAGGCAGCTGCGACGATCGCCGAACGGGTCTGTTCACCTTTGCGCATGGATCAGTCGTGCCAGGGAAGTCGCGAAACGTCGCGGTCAAAAAATAAACGAACGTTCGTACTATTTATTGAATCGACTCGCTTGTCAACTCGCGTGTCAATCGGCCCGCCCTACACAACCTGTGGCGTCGGCACGCCTGCGGCAACCGCGCCGCGCCGACCTCATCGACAACCACGCCTGGCCGGCTGTCCGCAAACGCAGGCCGCCCGAACGCCTGAATTGCCCTGACGGACTCCCCCTGATCCAAGGTTCGCCTCGTGACCATAAGTTCACAATTCAGACACACTCATTCAGTATCCGGACATCCCATGCCGCTCCACCACAGACTGCTGGGCCTGCTGCTCGACCTGCGCATCGGTACCAGATTGATGCTCGCTTTCGGCGGCGTCTTCATCGTCATGGCCACGATGGCGCTGTTCGCGATCCTGCATATGGCCGACATGAACAACCGGATGGCCCACATCACCGGCGGCAATAACCAGCAGATTGCCGCGGTCAACGTGATGATCGACTCGGTCAGCCAGCGGGCCATCGCGATCCGCAACCTGACCCTGCGGTCGGACAAGGACCTCAAGAAGCAGGAACTCCAGTCGATCGAGGAGGCCAGCAAGGCCTACTCGAAGGCCGAGACCGACCTTCTCGCGCTGATCGACCGCTATGACGCATCCGAGGCCGAAAAGGCGCTCTTCGAGGCGATCAAACGCAGCGAGAAGGTAACCGTGGCGCTGATGTCGCAGGCAATCGATCTGGGCATGTCCGGACAGATCGAGGAGGCGGCGAGCTTTCTGATGGAGAAAGTGCACCCGCGCCAGGCACGCTGGATCACGGTGCTGCAGACGCTCTCAGGCCTTCAGGCCAAGACCAGCGACGAATACACCGAAGACGCGGCCGCGTCCTACAAGACCGCGCGACTGATGCTCATCATTTTTGTGGCGGGCGCATTGGCGGTCGGCATGTTCCTCGCCTGGTTCGTCACCCGATCGATCACCGGCCCGATCGGCGAGGCGGTCGCGCTCGCACGCACTGCCGCGCGGGGCGACCTGAGCGCTGCCATCCCGACTCATTACAAGGACGAAAGCGGTCAGCTGCTCGAGGCCCTGGGCCAGATGAATCAGCATCTGAAAGAAGTGGTGAGCCAAGTGCGGCAGGGCAGCGAACATATCGCCACCGGCACCTCCGAAATTGCGAGCGGCAACAACGACCTGAGCCGGCGCACCGAGCAGCAGGCCTGCAATCTGCAGGAAACCGCGGCATCGATGGACGAAATCCGCTCGACCGTGCTGAACAACGCCGAGTCCTCGCGCCAGGCAAGCGACATGGCGAGCAGCGCGAGCGAGGCGGCCGCACGCGGCGGCGCGGCGGTCGAGCAGATCGTCAAGACCATGACGCAGATCACCGAGTCGAGCCGACGAATCGCCGACATCATCGGCGTGATCGACGGCATCGCCTTCCAGACCAACATCCTCGCGCTCAATGCAGCGGTCGAGGCAGCACGCGCCGGTGAACAGGGCCGCGGCTTCGCGGTCGTGGCAAGCGAAGTGCGCAACCTTGCGCAGCGCAGCGCCTCGGCGGCCCAGGAGATCAAGACCCTGATCGGCGCAAGCTCGGCCAGCGTCGCGCAGGGCTCGAAACTGGTGAGCGATGCCGGCGTCACGATGACCGATGTGGTCACCCAGGTTCGCCAGGTCGCGATCCTGATCGGTGAGATCAGCACGGCCACACAGGAACAGTCCAGCGGGATCAATCAGGTGGGTGACGCGGTCTCGGACCTTGATCGCATGACGCAGCAGAACGTCGCGCTGGTCGAGGAGTCGGCAGCGGCCGCAGAAAGCCTGAAGGATCAGGCCGCCCGGCTGCTGGCGTCGGTCAGCATCTTCAAACTCGACGCCCATCACTGAGGGTCGCGCGCGACGGCGACCCTGACCCTCTGTCCCTTTCACTTGCCCCTTTCACTTGCCCCTTCCACCTGCCCCTTGCAACGGAGTCATACGATGAATCAGATCAAGCGACGCACCTTCATGCTTCACGCTGTGGCCGCAGGCGCCACGCTCACCTGCTCTGGCCTGGCGCTGGCCGGCCCGACAAAGATCGACGAAGCAGACCCGAAAGCCGCGTCACTCGGCTATCGCAACGACACGGCTCAGGTCGACCAGAAACGCTTCCCCAAACACGGGGCAGGCGAGAAATGCAGCGGCTGCATGGCATGGCTCGGCAAACCGAGCGATGCCTGGGCTGAATGCGACCTGATGGTCGACAAGCTGGTCTCGAACGGTGGCTGGTGCAGCTCCTTCGTCAAGCTCAAGGGCTGAACCTCAGGAGCTGAACGTCAGGGGCGCAACAGCAGGGGCTGACCGTCAGGGGCTGACCGCGCCCAGCAAGGCCGGGTAATGCTGGGCCATCGCGGCGCCGTTCAGTGGCTTGAACGCGCCCTTGTGGCAGGTGCCGCAATTGACCTTGGCGCTGTCGTGCATCGGACCGAGCCGGCCGGTGGGCAACTCCGGGAAGGCGCCGGCGAGCGGCTCAAGATACTGGCTGTTGATGTCACGGACCATTCGGATGCCGTACCAGGCCGTGGCCCGCTGCGGGCGGCTTTCTTCCCAGCTCGCAAAAGCACGGGTGTTGTGGCAGTAGGTGCAGTTCACGCCGAGCGAATTCGACATGTGCATCATCAGCCCGTAGGTGAATTCGGCCTGCTTGGTCGACTTGTTGTTGTCGGTGCGCAGTGCAGTGTTGCCAGCCACGCGGATCGTGGCGGCATCTTTTTCTGACAGCAGATAGTGCGAGAACGGATCGTTGGGCAAAGAGCTCAGTCCGACCGACTTGGCTGGCACATTCTGGCCGGCGAGATCACCGAGCACCGGATGTTTGGTGTCGGGCGGCTGACGGAACCAGACCGGCTGGGGCAGCGGATTGCCGCGATGGCAGGTGTAGCAGGTGACGCCGGTAGCGCCGACGTGGGATTTCCACTCCGAATTCAGATGCTGGGTCATCTGGAGCATGCGCCGGGCGACGACCTTGGTGTATTTGCTGTCATCGGCGAAGTTGCCCTCCACATGACAGTAAAGGCAACTCTGGACGGGCGACACCCAGTTGGTCATCGCATTCATCGTCCGGCCGAATTCGGCCAGACTCAATCCGTTGAGGACCTTCACATTCTGGTAGACGTCGCCCGCCGTGGGGCCGCCGGGGCGTGCCCGCGCCGGCGCATCGATTGCGGGCATCGCATTCAGGCCAGCCTGCTCGGCGAGCGTGCGGGGGTTGTAGATCTGCTGCATCCCGGTACCGCGATAGCCGGTCTGGACGGTCTCGATCGGCGGGCGCTCGCAGCCTGCGAGCATCAGGCCAGCCACAAGCAGGCCGGCTTTCAGCACGGCCTCAATCAACATTCGCATCATGGCTGGGGTCTCGATTTTTCGATGTAAGCGTCGAACTAAGTTGACACTCTTTTGTGTCAATGTAAATAGACAATCCGGCCTCCGAGGCAAGCGTGGCGGCATGATGGCGATGCGTTTGCGCTTTGCCAGTCATCGCTCAGGCCAAACAGACACTTGTGTATAGTTAGTTCGCCTCGGCGAAGTCCGTCCCGACGCTTCCTGAACCCTCCCCCTGCGCAGGCCGCCCCATGTCCTCGTTTCAAGGCAAAGCCGTCGTCATCACCGGTGCCGCATCCGGCATCGGCGAAGCACTCGCCAACGCGATGGCCGCGCAGGGCGCCCGGCTGCTGATCTGTGACATCGACTTCGCCCGCCTGGAGACGGTCGCGCAACCCCTGCGGGCCCGCGGGGTGATCTGCCTGACCCAGGTCTGCGATGTGGCGAAAATCGCCGATCTCGAGGCGCTGGCCGAGCGGGCCCGACAGGCCTTCGACGGCGTCGACGTGCTGGGCAACAATGCCGGCGTCGGGCTGGTCTCGCCGGTGAGCAGCCTCGATCCGGCTGACGCGCACTGGCTGATCGACATCAATTTCTGGGGCGTGGTCAATGGCAGCCGGCTCTTTTTGCCGCTGCTGCAGGCGCGCCCCGGCAGCACGATCGTGAATCTGTCGAGCGTGTTCG
>CAIVAS010000089.1 GCA_903903975.1 uncultured Burkholderiales bacterium | reverse complement strand
CTTGCCGATGTCGTGCAGCAATCCGGCCGTGGCGGCCTGATGCTGGGCCGCGTCGTCCATGCCGAGTGTCTTGGCAAGCTGTGCCATGAGTGCGCTGACTGCCACCGAGTGCATGTAGGTGTATTCGTCGGCGCGCTTGATGCGCACCAGGCTCAGAAGTGCGCCCGGGTTGCGATCGAGGCTCTCATGGACCGACCGCACGGCGGTATCGATGCGCTGGGCATCCAGATTGCGGCCGAGCTGGGCATCCCGAAACAGCGATTCGACGGTGTTGCGCACCATTCGCGTGACATCGCGTGCCTTGTCCATCTCTTCTGAGAGCGACGCAAGCGGTTTCGATTTCGCTTCTTTCGGGGCTGGGGCGATGGCCTCAACGACCGGCTCGGCCGGCGTTCCGGCAACTGCTTCGGCCGCAGCGGTGACAGCGGGCCTGGCGGCTGGCGTCAGCCCGCGCGACGGATCGATCATGACCGCTTCCAGGCCGCTGGCCTGCAGGCGCTCAACGATTTTGGGCGAATCGATCAGAAACGAGGTCCGGAAAAAATCGTGTTGCAGCCAGGACCCGCAGAAGCTGTTGACATACATGCCGACGCACAACTGCGAGGTCGGCAGTTTGATCAGCTGAGGGTTTTCGACGACCTGACTCACCGCTGCGACTCCGGTGCGCCGTCACGGCCGGGCACGATGGCGAGGCAGGCGCCACGGGCGCGCGTCCGGCCCGATGGGGAGTCTGGAAATCTGGTCACGTTGTCGAACGCTTCGGGCGTCATTGCGGTCCGGTCATGGCCATCTGCGGTTCGCAAGGAAGCGGTCCGCGTCAGCCAATCAAATCTGAACCCCATGGTCGCCCAGCCTCGCCGTGCACGGTGTGACATCGGTCGCGCGAAGATTGCCGTTCGTCGGGATTGCGCCCGTTAGAATCGCGGGATGGCCCGGATCATTCCAGACGGCTGGCGCGAATTAGCCAACAGTGATGCCTCTCCGGGAGCCGCCGGCGGAGCGCTGCCGCCCAGCGCGCAGCGCCACCACGAGACGCTCGCCCTGATGGCGGCGGGTCTTTCCGACGACTTCACGGTCTATCACGCGGTGCACTGGACGACGATCGAACGCGGATTCGCGGTGATCGACGACATCGACTTCGTCGTGGTCAACCGGATGGGTGACCTGCTCCTGATTGAGCAGAAGACCGGATTTCTGGAGGAGTCGGGCGACGGACTGATGCGGCGCGAACGCGGTCGACTGCGCAATGTGTCGGTCCAGATGGCACGAACCGCGGCCGGGCTGCGTGGCAAGCTCGCGCGGCGACCGGGTTGCGAGGCGGTGAAGGTCGATGCCTTGCTCTATTGCCCCGATTTCAGCGTCAGGCGTCTCGAGACCGCAGGGGTCGCGGCTGAGCGCATCGTCGATGCAAGCCGGCGCGACAAGCTGCTGGCGGTGATTCGCGAGATTCTGTCGGTTGAGGTCGACGGCGGCCGAGCGGCGGGCGCCGGGTCGGGCGGCGCTGTGCCGGGCACATCGGGTGTAACGGGCTCATCGGGCACAACGGGCACAACGGGCGGATTAGGCGGCGCGTTGCGGCCCGCCTCTGCCTGGCAGCAGGTCGACCGCTTCTTTCGGGACGTGATCGAACTCGAATCCGACGTCAGTGCGCTGGTCGGCCGCGCGCAGGCTATGGTCACGCGGGTCTCGGGCGGGCTGGCGCACTGGGCCCGTCAGCTCGACTTCTCGCCCTACCGGCTGCATGTCGAAGGCACGGCGGGCTCCGGCAAGACGCAGCTGGCGCTGGCCGAGTTTCGCGCCGCAATCGATCGGGGTCTGCGCCCGCTCTATGTCTGCTACAACCGGCCACTGGCCGATCATTTCGCCGAGGTGGCGCCAGCAGGCGGCGAGGTGTGCACCTTCCACACGCTGTGTCAGCGACTGGTTCGCGATGCCGGGAAGACGGTCGACATTGCTGCTCCCGACGGGTTCGAGCGGCTCGAGAAGGCAGCGGCTGGCGTGCCGATCGACGATCGCTGGCGCTTCGATACCGTGGTGGTCGATGAAGGTCAGGATTTTTCGCCGGCGTGGCGCGATCAGGTGCTGCGCCATGCCAGCGACGACGCGCGACTGATCTGGCTCGAGGACCCGATGCAGTCGCTTTACGCCCGCGAGCGAAGCCGACTGCCGGGATGGGTCACCCTGTACGCCCGCGCCAACTATCGCAGCCCGCGCGAGGTGGTGCGTTTTCTGCGGGCAATCCTGCCGACTGACGTGCGCATCGAGGCAGCTGGGCCGCTGGCCGGCGCCGAACTCGAGATCTTCGACTATGCCGACACCGCGCAGATGCTGGCGGCGACCAAGGAGGCGATTCGCAGTTGCCTGGGCATGGGCTTTCGGCGTCACGACATCGCGGTGGTGAGCTTTCGCGGCCGCGAGCAGTCAGCGCTGCTGTCGCTCGATGCCATCGGGCCGCATCCGGTGCGTCGCTTCACCGGCCGCTACGATCTGCTGGCGCAGCCGGTCTATACCGGCGGCGAACTGCTGGTCGAGTCGGTCTATCGCTTCAAGGGGCAGGCTGCCCCGGCGGTGGTGTTCAGCGAAGTCGACTTCGAATCGATGGACGAGCGAAGTGTCAGAAAACTCTTCGTGGGCGCCACCAGGGCGACGATGAAACTGTCGATCGTGGCCTCGACGCGCGCGGCGCAGGCGATTCGGGCGGCACTCGCGAGCGTCTCGGAGGCTTAGCGACTGCGGCTTGTCGGGCTCGACTCCTGGCGTTCACCGGTCAGCCATCAACCGTCGGTACCCGGCACCCGGCCGTCAGTGCTTTGCGTCCAGCGCACAGCGTCCAGCGCACAGCGTCCAGCGAACAGCGAACAGCGAACAGCGAACAGCGAACAGCGAACAGCGAATAGCGAATAGCGCTTAGCGCTTAGTGCTCAGTGCTCAGTGCTCGAGCGGCGGCGCAGGGTGATCTGCGGTCCAGGCATCGAAGAGGGTGTAAGTGACCGCGAGCACCACCGGCCCGACGAAGATGCCGATCAGCCCGAACGCGATCAGCCCGCCGACCACTCCGACGAAGATCAGCAGGAAGGGCAGATCGGCTCCTTTCTTGATCAGCCAGGGGCGCATGAAGTTGTCCAAGGTCGAGACCACCACCGTCCAGATCAGCAGCCCGATGGCCCAGCCAATCTGGCCGCTCCAGTAGAGCCAGATGACGGCCGGCAGCAGCACCGGTATCACGCCGATCTGCGCGAGCGCCAGCAGGAACATCAGCGCTGTGAGCAGCGCCACCGCCGGCACACCGACCAGTGCCAGACCGAGCCCGGCCAGCACCGATTGGACGACTGCGGTCACCACCACGCCGAGCGCGACGCCGCGCACCGAGGCCGCCGCAAGCCGGGTCATGCGTACGCCCTGGTCGCCGGCAAGCCGACGGGCAAAGCGCAGCACGGCGCGCGCGCCGTCCTCGCCATAGGCGTAAAGCACCGCGCACAGCAGCACGCTCAGCAGAAACTGCACGCCGATCGAACCGATCAGACCGGCTTCCTTGAGGACGCGTCCGGCAAAGGTCCCGACATAGGGCATGAACTTGCCCAGCAGAGGTTCTGCGCCATGCTCGACCAGGTCGGCCCAGAAACTGGCGGCCCGAGGGCCGACCACCGGCAATGACACCAGCCAGGACGGCGGCTCGGTGCCCTTGAGATTGGAGGCGAGCTTGATCCAGCCGCTGATGGTGTCGACGTTGTCGAGCACGGTCATGATCGCCAGGGTGAGCGGCACGAAAAACAGCAGCAGCAGGGCGAGCGTCATGACGGTGACCGCCAGGCCGCGGCGGCCCCACAGCATCGCTTCGACCCGTGTCATCAGCGGCCAGGTGGTCACCACGATCGTGACCGCCCAGATCAGCGCCGGGATGAAGGGGCTCAGGACCCAGAGGCTGCCGCCGATCAGTGCAGTCAGCGCGACGATCGCCAGCACCGATCGCGTCAGGTCGAAGTCCTGGCGAAGCGATGCGGCTTTGCCGGGCGTGACGGCGGCGGTCGGGTCGTGCTGGACCGATTGGGAAGGCTGATCCGACATGGCGGTGGCTCTGGTGTGCTTGCGCGGCGCCGCCACTCTACCGTACAAGCCTGCGAGCCCTGCTCAAGCGGGTCAATTCGCGTCCGGACCTCGCCCGATGCGGAAGTCGGGCCGCTCGAGCAGCCAGGCAACCGTCAGGCCAAGCATCAGCCCCCAGAACGGCGCGCCGATGTTCAGGATCGGCAGGTCGGCCACCGTGACCAGAAAGGTCACCAGCGCGCCCAGCGCAAAGCGGTCGCGAAAAGCGCTGGCAAAGGCCGACTGCAGGACTTTGAGCATCGCCAGCCCGGCGAGTGCGCCGATATAGGCCTTGGGCGCGGCCAGCATCAGGCTGGTCGCCGTACCCGCGAAAAGCCCGAAGACGAGCGCCAGGATGCCGACCACGATCGCGCCGGTGTAATGGCGCCCCGGCGTGCCCGAGGACGAGACGAGCGCATTGGTCGGCCCGGTCAGGCAGCTCGAGACCGTGCCGACAAAGGCGCTCACGATCGAGGTGAGGCCGCAGGCGAGCGTCACCCAGTTCACCGGTGGGTTGTGGCCGGTCGTTTTGAGCACGGCATAGCCTTGAGCGTTCTGCACGACCAGGACGGTGACCGCCAGCGGCACCACCAGTTCGAGGCAGGCCCGCCAGGAAAAGACCGGCAGGGTGATCCGCGGCGCCACGATCGACAGGCTCGATGCCGCAGACCAGTCGATCGGATGGGTCACTGCGACGGCGACTGCGCCGATCAGCAGTGCCCCGATGATCGGCGGCAACCAGCGGGCCAGCCGCGGCAGGGCACTCAGCAACACGAAGGCCAGCACCATCGGCCCGGCGACTGCCGGGTCATGGTGAACGGCGCGGACCAGATCGAGACCGAAACGCAGAAAGACGCCGGCCACCATCGCCATCACGATCGGCATCGGCAGCAATGCCTGGGCGCGGCGCATCCATCCCGACAGCCCGAGCGCCGTCACGAAGAGGCCCGTGGCGACAAAGGCGCCGATGACCTCGGCATGGGGGGTATGCAGCAGCGCCTGGCCAACCAGGACAGTGCCGGGAATGGTCCAGAAGATCACCAGCGGCGTGCGAAAGCGCCAGCTCAGCGCAATCGTGACCAGACCGTTGAGAAAGAAGGCGCCGAACAGCCAGGAAGCCAGCTCGGCCTGGCCCAGTCCGCCCTGCGAGCCGGAGGCCAGCACGATCGCCACCGGACCGGTCGCCGCAAAGATGAAACCGACCAGCCCGTTGACCGCATAGCCCGGGCCGATGTCGGCGAGCACCTTTGCCAGGGAAGGGCTCGGGCCGGCGGGCCGCTCAAGGACCGGCGCGGTCGATTCAGGCATGACGACGGGCCGGCAGCCGACCCGTCAGAGCGGCTTGGCCTCGGAGGCGCTGCTGCAAGGAGCCGCTTCGAGCTCGACGCTCAGGCGACCGAGGTGCGAGCACTGGACGCCGTGCTCGGCAAGGCTGCGCCAGGTGAGTAGCGCGTAGTCGCGGTTCAGGCCGCGCTGGCCGCAGCAGGACGACAGGCGCCGCACGATCTCGCTCTCGGTCAGCTGCTCATATGACGGGCTGCGCTGATTGGCTGTGAATGTGAGCGCCCGCACCTGCTGAGAGCCTCTGACCGAGACGCTCAGTACGCGGGGGACATAGACGCCGCCGGTCATCTCGCGTTCGTAGAGCGCTTCAATCGCCCGCCGGCGCGACTCGGGCTTGAGCCTGAAAGCCATGCCGATGCAAGAGCCGCCGCGGTCGAGTCCGAGCACGACACCGGGCTGCTCGGGCGTGCCGCGGTAGCTGGTCGAGCGGATGCAGAAGGCGCGGTGATAGCCGTGAACCCGACCGAGCCGGGCCTCCGAGAAGTCGAAACCGGGATTCCAGATCAGCGAGCCGTAACCGAACACCCAGTCGGCTTCCACCAGTTCGGCGACCGGTGAAAACGGCTCGGCGGGCGTTTCACTGGCCAGCTGATTCACGGAGGGGCTATCAAACGTCATCATGACAGTCAGATTAACGGTCGCAAATCGCGAAAGGAATACCTGAGGGGGTGAGCGTCGTCAAATTGCCACCCGCCGGTGTGCTAGCGTTCAGTCCCCTTTTTGATTTGGCTTAGCCGTCGACTCGCCATGAGCAGCTGGATCAGCATCGGAGATCTCGAATCCGCCATCAACCGGGCGCGCGCCGCCCAACCGGCGAGCGGGGCAGAAGGCTCGCTGACGCGTGAGGTCGCCACCTTGGGCGGTCTGTATGGACGGCTGATCTGGGAGCATGCCGAGGGGATTGACGCGACGACCCTGAGCGATGCGCAGCGAGTCGCCCTGGATCTCTGGCTGCCGGCGGGGCGCTCGCCGGGCTGAGCCTGCGGTCGACTGCTGACCAGCTAGCGAGTCAGCGAGTCAGCGAGTCAGCCAGGCCGGAAAGTCGGTCGGAGCGCGTGGCGCCGACCGACCCATGCAGCATGATGCTAAGTTGCCTTGCGAGTCCGCGGGGCGGCCGCTTTTTTGGCGGCGGGCTTAGTGGCTGCTTTCGTGGCTGCTTTCGCAGCGGTTTTCGGCGCGGACTTCGGCGCGGACTTTGAAGCCGCCGCTGTCTTTTTGGGGACCGAGGCTGGCGCTGAGTCGTCGGACTCGCCATCAGAAGATCCGGCCGCGGCAGCGATTGCTGCCCTGGCCTTAGCCTTCTCCGCAGCTGCGGCGGCTGCCGCCGGCGACTTCGGTGCGGCTGCCTGGAATTCGAAGCCGACTTTGCCATCGGGCTGGCGCACCAGGAAGGCCTTGAAACGCCTGCGGGTGCGCGACGACACGAAGGCGTCGAGCAGATCGGTTCGACCCTCCGACAGCAGCTTGACCATCTGCGCACGTTCGATCGGCTGCTGCAGGATCACCTTGCCCGAGCGGAAGTCGCAGGTGCGAGCTGCGCCGACCGACTTCTCGCAGACGTAGCTCATGCCGTGCTCATAGACGCGAGACTGGCATCGCGGACAGGCTCCAACCGGCTCGGCAGCCGAGAAGTCGATGACCTCATCGCTGTCGCCGCCGGCATCCGACTGGCCGAAATCGAACTCCATTTTCCAGTCGGGTTCGACCAGCTTGAGGATGGCCGAAAACGGACGACCCATCTTGCTGCGAAAGCCATGCAGCGGACCGATGGTCTTGTCTCGCATCAGCTCCTGGGCCTCGGTCGGCTCGAGCAGACGCGATGATGGCGACTTGGTGATCGACCAGTCGCAGCCGCTGCAGGCAAAGCGACGGTAGTTTTCACGCACCACCGCGCCGCAGCGCGGGCAGGGCTGATCGAGGGTGGCATAGTCGCCCGGTACGTCGCTGGTGCCGTAGCCCTTGGCGCGCTCGACGATATGCCGGGTCATCTCGGCAATCTCGTTCATGAAGGCATCGCGATCGAGCTTGCCGCGCTCCATCTGCGCGAGCTTGAACTCCCACTCGCCGGTGAGCTCGGGCATCGTGAGCTCGGCCACACCGAGACCCCGCAGCAGCGTGAGCAGCTGGAAGGCCTTGGCGGTGGGGATGAGGTCGCGGCCTTCGCGAATCAGGTAGTTCTCGTTGATCAGACCCTCGATGACCTGCGCCCGCGTGGCCGGTGTGCCCAGCCCCTTGGTGCCCATGGCCTCGCGCAGATCTTCATCGTCGACCAGCTTGCCCGCACCTTCCATGGCCGACAGCAGCGTGGCTTCGTTAAAGCGCGCGGGCGGCCGGGTGGCCAGCGAGATCGCGTCGATCGAATGAGTGGCGACTTTTTCGTTCGGCTCGACCGCCACCAGCGTGCCGCTGGACGGTGCGTCGTCGGCGTCCTTGCCTTGCGCGGCCTTCGATTCGGCGGTCTCGCGACCATAGATGGCCAGCCAGCCGGCGCTGACCAGCACCCGACCCTCGGTCTTGAAGGCGTGGCTTTCGACCTTGGTGATGCGGGTGGTCACGCGGAATTCGGCCGCCGGGAAGAAGACCGCAAGGAAGCGCTTGACTACCAGGTCATAGATCTTCTGCTCGGCTTCCGACAGGGCCTTTGGGGCCTGCAGCGTCGGGATGATGGCGAAGTGATCCGACACCTTGGTGTTGTCGAAGATTCGCTTGTTGTTCGGTCGGACCCAGTCGTTGTTCAGGATCTGGACCGAGAACTGGCCGTAGGGCGGCACCGACTCGAGCATGTCGAGGGTCTGTTTGACCGTGTCGACGTAATCCTCGGGCAGGGCTTTGGAGTCGGTTCGCGGGTAGGTCAGGACCTTGTGCTTTTCGTAGAGCGCCTGGGCGAGCGACAGCGTGGTTTTGGCCGAAAAACCGAATCGGCCATTGGCCTCGCGCTGCAGGCTGGTGAGGTCGAAAAGCGCCGGTGACTGCTGGGTTGACGGCTTGGACTCTTCTTCGACCGTGCCCGGCTTACCCCGGCACTCGTCGACGATAGCCTGCGCGCGAGATTGGTCCCACAGTCGCTCGGCCTTGAGCTCGGCATCAGCCGGATCGCGATGGAATGAGGGATCGAACCAGCGGCCTTCGTACTGCCCGGCCTTGGCGTCGAAGGTGGCCTTCACCTCGAAATAGCCGCGCGGTTTGAATTTGCGGATGCGCTCTTCGCGCTCGACCACGATCGCCAGGGTCGGGGTCTGCACGCGACCGACCGTGGTGAGGTAAAAGCCGCCGTCGCGCGAATTGAACGCGGTCATGGCCCGCGTCCCGTTGATGCCGACCAGCCAGTCGGCTTCGGACCGGCAGCGGGCGGCGTCGGCGAGCGGCTGCATCTGGGTTTCGTCGCGCAGCCGCTCGAAGCCCTCGCGGATCGCGTTGGGTGTCATCGATTGCAGCCACAGCCGGCTGACCGGCTGCTTGGCCTTGGCATGCTGGGCGATCAGCTGAAAGATCAGCTCGCCTTCGCGGCCGGCGTCACAGGCATTGATGAGCGAGTCGACATCCTTGCGCTTGATCAGCCGGGTGAGCAGCTTCAGACGCTCGGCACTCTTGTCGATCGGCTTGAGATCGAAGTGCGGCGGGATGACCGGCAGATTGGCGAATGACCATTTGCCTCGCTTGACGTCGAATTGCTCAGGTGCCGCGATCTCGACCAGATGGCCGACCGCGGAAGACAGCAGATAGTCATCGCTTTCGAAATAGTCGCCTTGTTTGGCGAACCCGCCGAGCGATCGCGCGATGTCCGCTGCGACCGAAGGCTTCTCGGCAATGATCAGGGCTTTTCCCATTGTGTTGGTGGCCAGGTCGGTGCGCAGGGTGAGTGGATGAGGCTCGTCGACACAGGGTCGGCGGCTCGTTGGGGGCGCCAATCATAAGAGCCGGATCGCCGCAATGGCAAGTCAGCCGAACGGTGGGGGTCTTTGGACTCGCCCGTCGGACAGACGCTGGATGAGTCCGTTGAGCTCGAGAATGACCAATCTGGCGCCGAGTTCGCCGGCCTCGAGACCGACATAGGTTGCCAGTGTATCGGGCTGGACCGGGTCATGACCGATCGCGGCCATCACCGGGTCCTGGGTGAGGCCAGGATCGACGTCCGGCGCGAGCAACCGACCTGCCGCGCTGGCAGGGTGGGCGTCGTCATGATCGAGCGGTGCACAGGAGGGGTCGACGACCGGCGCGGCAGTCAACGCGGGCAACTCGTCGATGACTTCGCGCGCCGACTCGACCAGCAGGGCGCCTTGCCGGATCAGGGCGTGGCAGCCGCGTGACAGCGGCGAGTGGATGGAGCCGGGGATGGCGAAGACCTCGCGGCCGAATTCGCCTGCCAGGCGTGCGGTGATGAGCGAGCCGCTTTGCAGCGCCGCCTCGACGACCACCACGCCATGCGACATGCCTGCGATCAGTCGATTGCGACGCGGGAAGAGCCCGGCCGATGGCGGCGTGCCGAGCGGCAGCTCGGAGATGATGAGTCCATCGGCAGCGATTCGGTCGGCCAGCGCACGATGCCGTGCCGGATAGACGATGTCGGCGCCGGTACCGACCACCGCGACCGTGCCGGCGCCGCCCTGCAGCGCACCTTCGTGGGCGGCAGCATCGATGCCCAGCGCCAGGCCGCTTGTGATCGTCCAGCCGGCGCCGGATAAGGCCCGGGCGAAGGCCTGGGCGTTGGCCGTCCCGGCGGCGGTGGCATTGCGTGCGCCGACCATCGCCAGCATCGGGCGACTCAGAATGTCGCGGCGGCCGACAGCATGAAGGAGCGGCGGCGCATCGTCGATCTGCAGCAGATGCCGGGGATAGTCGGCATCGGCGAAGGTGATCAGGTGATGGCACTCGGCGCGGGCCCATTCGAGGGTCTGCGCCACCTTTCGCTGGCGCGCGCCATCGTCGGATTGCAGCAGACGTGCCATGCGCTCACCTGCAAAGGCAGACAGCACCGAGGCGTCCGATTCGAAGATCGCCCGGGGCGAGCCGAATCTCTCAAGCAGCCGGCGGGCGTGAATCGGGCCAATGCCGGGTGTCAGAACCAGCCGAAGCCAGAGGTGGGGGTCGGCGGCGTGCGGGTCTGATGCCATGGCGCGCCGCCGAATAGGGTAATCAGGGATTCTTGACGGTTGCGCCAACCGTGATCGCTTCGGATGCCGAGACCACCAGTGCATAGGCGATGCGATCGAAGACTCGGAAGATGACCAGCTCGCCGATCTTTTCGTTGGGCAGGACGACTTTCTCTTTGGTGTCCCTGTCGACCACCACCCGGTCGGCGCTCAGGACGGCCAGCACATTGCCGATCGCAAGGCCCTGGTCTTTGCCGATCGACAGGGCCACCACGCTGAGTTTGCCGACCTGGTCGATGCCTCGATACACCGAGACGATCTGACCCGAGACCGGATCGTCGGGCGCGCGGGGGACGAAGGAGGGCACCGAGGCCGGCATCGCGGGCATCAGGCGGTCGCCTTCTCCGACCTCCTCGTTGGCGGTGCGAAGGCGGAAGGTGGCCGGATCGCCCTTGCGGATCAGTTGGGCCGATCCGACCGAGATGGTCTCCCAGGCGATCGGCTTGCGGGATACCGGATCGAGCAGCGGTTTGGCCGGTCGATAGATGTACCACTCCGAGTTCAATGTCATGTCCTCGTCGGAAAGGCCCCTCACATAGGCGAGGTCGCCTGCGGCGAGATGCACCCGTCCGTCCTGGGTGCCGACGATGCGAGGATGACTGCGCAGACCCTGCTCATCGACGATCAGCGGCCGATTGAGGAAGACCTGGACGGCGGCGAGATTGACCATGGGAATGGCATCGGCGCCCAGCGGCGTGGAGCGCACCATCGGCTCGAGCCGGACAGTGGTTTCACCGCCGCGCGATGTGCCGCCGGCGCCGGCGCCGGGCCCCGGAACGGACTTGCCCAGCCTGAGCCGGGGCTGCGCGCCCGATCGGTCGAGATAGATGATGTCGCCCGGATAGATCAGATGGGGGTTGCTGATCTGCTCGCGATTGAGTTGCCAGATTTCGGGCCACAGCCAGGGCGACTTCAAAAACCGGGAAGAGATATCCCACAGGGTGTCACCCTTGACGACGACATGCTTGTCGGGCGCATTTGGCGAAAGCTCGATCGGACCGCTTGCGCCGTGGGCGAGGTTGGCTGCAAGCCAGACCGCGCATCCGATCAACCCCATGCTAAACTTTTTGATCATTTCGACGCTGCCTGGATGTGGTTCAGTTTCGTGGTTCCGACTTGCTGTGATCAGGGACTTCGGCGCTTACTTCAGCTTCAATGACAGACCGCAACCGCTGACCTCAATCGCTGACCTCAATATTACGTTGATTGACCGCTCGATCGCCCCTCCCGGCATCGAACGGTCGTCTTAATCCGATGGCCGTCCTTGACATCCTTCGTTACCCCGATCAGCGCCTGCATACCGTTGCCAGGC
Organism: uncultured Burkholderiales bacterium; assembly: GCA_903903975.1. Taxonomy (GTDB): domain Bacteria; phylum Pseudomonadota; class Gammaproteobacteria; order Burkholderiales; family Burkholderiaceae_E; genus UBA4615. The sequence continues at coordinate 26,312 of CAIVAS010000089.1, read as the reverse complement.
GGGTCGACCATGTCGACGATCGCATCCGCAAACTGGTGAGTGACATGGCCCAGACCATGTACGACGCGCCCGGCGTCGGTCTGGCGGCCACGCAGGTCAATGTGCACGAGTGCGTCATCGTTATTGATGTCTCCGAGACCAAAGACCGGCTGCAGGTCTTTATCAACCCCGAGATCGTTTCGTATGGCGATGAGCAATCGGTCCATGAAGAGGGTTGCCTGTCGGTGCCGGGAATCTACGACGAGGTCGAACGCCCCGAACAGGTCACCGTCAGGGCGCTGGATGAGCATGGCAAGTCGTTCACGCTGACGGCGGACGGGCTGCTCGCGGTCTGCATCCAGCACGAAATGGATCACCTGCTCGGCAAGGTCTTCGTGCAATACCTCTCGCGACTGAAGCAGAGTCGTATCCGCAGCAAGATGCTCAAGCTCGACCGCCAGACGGCCTGACGCCGAAGGCCTCACCCCTGGCCGCAGGCACCAGCTTGCCGGGCGAACCGGATCCCTCATGAAACTCATCTTTGCCGGCACCCCGGTGTTTGCGCAGCTCGCCCTGCAGGCCCTGCATGAGGCCGGTCATGAGATCGCCCTGGTCCTCACCCGACCCGACAAACCGGCGCAGCGCGGGCAAAAACTGCTCGCCAGTCCGGTCAAGCAATGGGCGCAAACCCATGGGATCGAGGTCTGGCAGCCTCGCACGCTGCGCGACCCCGAGGTGACCCAGCGGCTGCGCAGTGTCGGCTGTCAGGCGATGGTGGTGGCGGCTTATGGCCTGCTGCTGCCGCCCGACGTCCTGGCGGTGCCGCCGCTCGGCTGCCTGAATATCCATGCCTCGCTGCTGCCGCGCTGGCGTGGGGCGGCGCCGATCCAGCGGGCAGTGCAGGCGGGCGACGCGCAGACCGGCATCACGATCATGCAGATGGATGTCGGGCTCGATACCGGACCGATCCGGCTGGTTTGCCCGCTGCCGATCGGTCGCGATGAGACCTCGGGCAGCGTCCACGATCGGCTGGCTGCGCTTGGCGCCCAGGCAATCGTCGAGGCCATCGGCCTGCTCGAGGCCGGCCGGCTGCCGATGTCGCCGCAACCGGCCGACGGCGTCACCCACGCGGCCAAGATCGTCAAAGCCGATGCCCTGATCGACTGGTCGCGACCGGCGCAGGCGATCGTCGATCAGCTGCGAGCCTTCGATCCGGCCCCGGGCTGCGTGGCCGAACTGGCCCGCCTGCCCGGCACGGCGCTCAAACTCTGGCGGGCCCGGGTGGTCGAGCCGGCGCCGCCAGTCATGTCGCAGGGCATGCCGCAAATCGTGGCGCCTGACGATGGGCTGGTTGGCGGCTTCGCACCGGGCACGGTGATCGGGATGCGCGAGGGCGCGCTCAGGGTGGCCTGTGGCGGCCCCGATCAGGCCGGCGCGGTCGATCTGCTCGCGTTGCAGCGTGCCGGCGGGCGCCGTCTGCCGGCGACAGAGTTCGTTGCCGGCTTTCCGATCGGCGCCGGTGACCGGCTGCAATCTCCGGCAGCCGCTGTGCCGCCCCCTGCGCACGGTTGATTCCTGACGGATTGCACGGATATCTGGAGGATGGCTCGCCTCGCGGGTATCCTGCCCGGCCGAACTGGTGTTCATCGGGGTATTCAACGGATTGTTCGTCGATCGTCGGCTGCGGCCGACCTGGAGGAAACAATGTTCAACTGGATCAAGACCGCCGTTCTGATGGCGGGCATCACCGCGCTGTTCGGCATCGTCGGCGCGGCCATTGGCGGGCAGCAGGGCATGCTGCTGGCGCTCGGGTTTGCCCTGCTGTCGAATTTCTTCGCCTACTGGTTCTCAGACCGGATGGTCTTGAAGATGTACAACGCCCGCGAGGTGGATGAGGCGAGCGCGCCGCAGTTCTACCGCATGGTTCAGGAGCTTGCTCAGCGCGCCGAGCTGCCGATGCCGCGGGTCTATCTGATTGACGAGGACGCGCCCAATGCCTTTGCCACCGGCCGCAATCCGCAGCACGCCGCGGTGGCCGCGACCACCGGCATCCTGCGGGCCCTCAGCGCAGCCGAGCTGCGCGGGGTGATGGCCCATGAGCTCGCCCACGTCAAACACCGCGACATCCTGATCTCGACGGTGTCGGCGACCATGGCCGGTGCGATCTCGGCGCTCGCCAATTTTGCGATGTTCTTTGGCGGGCGCGATGCCGAGGGGCGTCCGGGCAATCCGATCGCCGGCATCGCGGTGGCGATCCTGGCGCCCTTCGCCGCGATGCTGATCCAGATGGCGATTTCGCGGTCGCGCGAGTTCGAAGCCGATCGCCTGGGCGCCGAGATCGCCGATGACCCGGCGGCGCTTGCGTCGGCGCTCGACAAGATCCATCGTTTCGCACAGGGCATGCCGATCGCCGCCGCCGAACGGCATCCCGAGACCGCCCAGATGATGATCATGAATCCGCTGTCGGGCGGCGGGCTGCGCGGCCTGTTCTCGACCCATCCGGCGACCGAAGAGCGTGTCGACCGGCTGATGCAGATGGCCGCTGCCCGGCCGGGAACGCGCCGCTGACCTCGAACCCTGCCGCCGATCGTGCGCCGCTGTCGGGCGAGATGCTGTCGGCGGCCCAGGCGGTCGCCGATCTGCTGACCGGCCATCGCCTGCCCGACGCGCTCGATGCCCGCACCGCGTCGCTGCCAGCGGCCTCGCGTGCGCCGGCGCGCGACATGGCCTATCAGACAGTCCGCGCACTCGGCCGTTTGCGTGCGCTCACTTCCCGCTTGAACGGCCGTGACCCGTTGCCGTCGATCGCTGCCCTGCAATGGGTGGCGCTGGCCCAGCTGCTCGATCCGATCCGTCCGGCTGCGGTCATCGTCGACCAGGCGGTCTCGGCCGCCCGCACCCTGTCGCGCTCGCCGGCGGGTGCGGCGAGCTTTCTGAATGCCACCCTGCGCCGCTTCGGGCGCGAGCGCGACGCGCTGCTGGCCGAGATTGCCGATGACCGGGTCGTGCGCTACGAGCATCCCGAGTGGTGGCTCGATCGGCTCGCGCAGGACTATCCCGACGACTGGCAGGCGATTGCGCAGGCCGGCAATCGACACGCGCCGCTGGTGCTGCGGGTCAATCTGCAGCGCATTGAGCTCGCCGCCTGTGCAGCCAGGCTCGCGCAAGCCGGCATCGCCACCCGCGTGGTCGGGCCGCAGGCGCTGGCGCTCGAGCGTGCGGTGCCGGTCGAGGCCATCCCCGGTTTTGCGCAGGGCGAGGTGTCGGTGCAGGACGCTGGTGCGCAGATGGCGGCGCGGCTGCTCGATCTGGCCGATGGCCAGCGGGTGCTCGATGCCTGCGCCGCGCCCGGCGGCAAGTCCTGCCACATCCTCGAACTGGCGCGGGTCGATCTGCTGGCGATCGATGTCGATGCGAACCGCTGCCGGCGCATCGAAGGCAATCTCGCCCGCGCCGGCCAGCCGGTCGGTCCGGCAACCGTCGAGGTGCGCGCAGCCGATGCGCTGCGCCCCGACACCTGGTGGAATGGCCGCCCCTTCGATCGCATCCTGCTCGATGCACCCTGCAGCGCCTCGGGCATTGTCAGGCGACATCCGGATGTCCGCTGGCTGCGTCGCCGTGGTGATATCGCCACACTGGCTGCCGGGCAGCGGAGGATGCTGCAGGCGCTTTGGCCCTTGCTCAGGCCAGGTGGTAAATTGCTCTATGTCACCTGCTCGGTATTTCTTGATGAGGGTGCGGTGATCATCGAACGCTTTCTCGAGTCGCAGCCGGATGCCTCGCATCTGCCACTTGACTGGACCTGGCCCGATGGACATACCGAACCGATCGGACAGCTCCTACCCCGCTCGGATCCCATGCGCGAGCATGACGCTTACTTTTTTGCCCTTCTGACAAAGCGCCCTTGAAGCGACGCACTGCCATCAGGGCGCTGTTGAATGTGGCGCTGATGGCCTTTCTGCCTGCCGCTCACAGCGCCGACGCCATCGATGTCGAGCAGGTCGCCTTCGAGCCCTCTGCCGATGGTGAGGCGTGGCTGTTGTCTTCCGACTTTTCGCTCACCCTCAGTCCGGCGCTCGAAGATGCGGTCAACCGGGGCGTGCCGCTCTATTTCCTGGTCGAGTTCGAATTGCGCCGGCCGCGCTGGTATTGGTGGGATGATCGGGCGGCAGTCGCGACCCAGACGCACCGGCTCTCCTACTTCGCCCTCACGCGGCAATATCGGGTTCTGCTCAATGGCGTGTCGGGCAGTTTTTCGACCCTGTCAGAGGCCCTTGACGCGATGTCGCATCTGCGGGGCTGGCGGGTCATGCCGCGCGAGCGCGTTCGTCCGGGCGTCAGCTACGAAGGCTGGCTGAGGCTGAGGCTCGATACCGATCAGCTGCCCAAACCCTTTCAGATCACCGCCATCACCAGCCGGGACTGGAACCCTCAATCCGAATGGAAGCGGTTCAATATCAAGCAGGAGCCCCCGAAGAGCGCTCCGTAACCCGCACCTTGCGGCTGTCGCTGCTGGTGTCGCTGGTGCTGGCAGCCGTCCTGCTGGCGTTGCTGGCGGTGGCCAGCGGCAACGACCGCCTGCTCGAGCGTCATTACGGTTTGCTTCTCGGTCTCAACGTCGCGATCGGCGTCGCGCTGTTCGTGCTGTCGGCCGAGCTCGCGCGACGCCTGTGGCAGCGCTGGCGAGCGGGGGTGTTCGGCACCCGGCTGATGGCCCGACTGGCGCTGGCCTTCACGCTCATGACGCTGCTGCCGTCGCTGCTGATCTTCGTGGTGGCGGTGCAGTTTCTGGGCCGCTCGGTCGAGTCCTGGTACGACGTGCCGATGGAGCGTGCGCTCGAATCGGGCCTGACCCTCGGGCGCGCCTCGCTCGATGCGCTGCTGGCCGATCTGCAGTCAAAGGCCCGTTCGATGGCGCTTGAGCTCGCCGAGCAGCCACCGGGTCAATGGCCATCCATGCTCGATCGACTGCGTGAACGGGCCGGCGCGCAGGAAGCCCTGATCGTTGCCGGCAACGGGCGCATCGTGCTGGCCAGCGGCGGCGGTTTTGCGCAACTGGTGCCCGATCTGCCGACATCCGCCTCGCTGCGCCAGGCGCGCGCCTCGCGCAGTTATGCCGCGGTCGAGCCCACCGACGCCAGCAGCGAGTCGCGTGGTCTGAAGCTGCGGGTGATCGAGTCGATTACCGTCGCCGGTCAGTTCGGTGGCGAGCCGCGCCTGCTGCAGCTGCTGCAGGCGGTGCCGCCCACGCTCGCCGGCAATGCCGAAGCGGTGCAGCAGGGCTGGCGCGACTATCAGGAACTGTCGCTGGCGCGAACCGGCCTGAAGCGGATCTTTCGAATCACCATGGCGGTCACCCTGATGCTGACCGGTTTTTCGGCGATTGCCGCGTCGTTCTTGCTGGCCGGCTGGATGACCGGCCCGCTGGCAATGCTGGCGGCCGGCACGCGGGCGGTCGCCGAGGGCGACTTCCGGCCGGTCAAGGACTACAGCGGCCGCGACGAGCTGGGCATGCTGACCCAGTCCTTCAACCTCATGACCCGCCAGCTCGAGGAGGCGCGCGCACTGGTCGAGCGCAACCAGCAGGAACTCGAGCGCGCCAACTCCCAGCTTGCCAGCGTGCTCGGCAACCTGACGGCCGGCGTGATCGTGCTCGACGACCGGCTGCATGTCACGCTCGCCAACATCGGCGCCGAGCGCATCCTCGAGTCAGACGCCGCCGCCATGATCGGACTGCCGATCACCGAGCTGCCGCGGCTGGGCGATGCCGGCGTCTCGATCACCGAGGCTTTTGCCGAGCTCGATACCGGCCCGCAGCGCGCCTGGCAGCGCCAGCTCGTGATCCGCCGCGATGTCCGCGAAGGCGCCGATGCCGCGCCGGCGCTGACCCTGCTGGTGCGTGGCGCACCGCTGCCCGGCCCGCAACGCGGCTGGCTGATGGTCTTCGACGATGTCAGCGAGGTGGTGTCGGCGCAGCGGGCGGTCGCCTGGAGCGAGGTGGCGCGCCGTCTGGCCCACGAGATCAAGAATCCGCTGACCCCGATCCGGCTTGCCGCCGAGCGCCTGCAGTTCAAGCTGGTCGGCAAGCTGCCGCCGGCCGATGCCGAGATGCTGACCCGCAGCTCCAAGACCATCGTCGATCAGGTCGGCGTGCTGAGCATGATGGTCGACGAATTCAGCGATTACGCGCGGCTGCCGGCGGCAAAGCTGGCGCCGCTCGATCTCAACGCGCTGGTGCAGGACGTGCTGGCCCTCTACGCCCCGCCAGATGCCAACGGCCCGTTGCGCGCCGACCTCGACAGCAATGTGTCGCTGATCATGGGCGACGCGTCGCAGCTGCGCCGCCTGATCCTCAATCTGATCAAGAACGCCCTGGAGGCCACCGAGCGCATTGCCGAGCGTCGGGTCGACGTGATCACCGAGGCGGTACGACCCGGCGGGTCGGCGCCCGGCGTGCGCCTGATCGTGCGCGACAACGGTCCGGGTTTTCCGTCGGGGACGATGTCGCGCGCCTTCGAGCCCTATGTCACCACCAAGCCCAAGGGCACCGGACTCGGTCTGGCAATCGTGCGCAAGATTGTCGAAGAGCACGGCGCTCGCATCGAAGCGGCCAACCTGAGCGACGAGCAAGGCAGGACGCTCGGGGCCAGCGTGAGTCTTCTATTTACTAAGTTGGTAAAAAACGACGACAATTGCGGTGTGCACACAACACTTGATGAAGCCGGGTCGCCAGTCATCGCGCTGGACCGACCGACTGACACCTAGGACGCCATGGCAGAGATACTCGTCGTCGATGACGAAATCGGCATTCGTGAGTTGCTGTCCGAGATTCTCGGGGATGAAGGGCATTCGGTTCTGCTGGCCGACAGCGCCCAGCAGGCGCGAGACGTCCGGGAGCGAAATCCGGTCGATCTGGTGCTGCTCGACATCTGGATGCCCGATACCGATGGCGTCACGCTGCTCAAGGAGTGGGCCAGCGGCGGCAAGCTGACCATGCCGGTCATCATGATGTCCGGTCACGCCACCATCGATACCGCGGTCGAGGCCACCCGGATCGGCGCACTCGACTTCCTCGAAAAGCCGATCGCGCTGCAAAAGCTGCTCAAGGCGGTCGAGCAGGGCCTGGCCAAAAGCCGACCGCCGGCACCGCTGCCCAAGCCAGCCTCGCCGATCTTTGCGCCGATGTCTTCCGGTATCGGCGCCTCGCCGGCCATCGTGATGCTGCCGGTCAGCAACGGCCTGTCGGCAGCCCAACAGGCCCAGCAGCCTGCGCAGTTCGTGAATGTGCCGCTGGCCTCGGCAGGCGTGGTGTCGGCAGCAAGCCGTTCGCTGGCGCTCGATCTGCCGCTGCGCGAAGCCCGCGATGCCTTCGAGCGCGCCTACTTCGAACATCACCTGGCGCGTGAGCATGGCTCCATGACCCGGGTCGCCGAAAAGACCGGCCTCGAGCGCACCCACCTCTACCGAAAGCTCAAGCAACTCGGCATCGACCTGTCCAAGGGTGCCTACCGCAAGGGCAGCGTGGTGTCTCAATGATTGGCTCTCAGTTGTTGCGACCTTGAGAATCGTCATCCTCGGCGCGGGTCGCGTCGGCGCGTCGGTGGCCGAAAGTCTGGTGTCCGAGCAGAACGACATCACGGTTGTCGATACCGATGCGGCGCGGCTCGCCGAACTCCAGGATCGACTCGATCTGCGCACCGTGGTCGGCAATGGCGCACAGCCTTCGGTGCTGCGCGAGGCCGGCACCGAAGATGCCGACATGGTGATCGCGACCACGCCGAGCGACGAAACCAATCTGGTGGCCTGCCATCTGGCTGCGCAGGTCTTCAATGTGCCCACCCGCATCGCCCGCGTGCGCTCGCCCGATTTTCAGGATCATCCCGAGCTGGTCGGGGAGGGCGCCTTTTCGGTCGATCACCTGATCGTTCCCGAACACACCGTCACCGAATCGATCGTCAAGCTGGTGGAGTTTCCCGAGGCCCTGCAGGTGCTCGAATTCGCCGGCGGGCGGGTCTGTCTGATCGCGATGCGGGCCTATGCCGGCGGGCTGCTCGTGCAGCGCCCGATTCGCGAGATCCGGGCCCACATCCCCAATGTCGATTCGCGCATCGTCGCGATCTTTCGCGGCGAGAGCACGATCTATCCCGATGGCGACACCATGATCGAGCCGGGCGACGAGGTCTTCATCGTGGCCGCGAGCGAGCACATCCGCACCGTCATGACCGAGCTGCGCAAGATGGACAAGCCAGTTCGCCGGGTCATGCTGGCCGGCGGCGGGCGCATCGGCCTGCGCCTGGCCAAGCGGCTGTCCGGGCGGCTCGATGTGCGCATCATCGAGCCCGACCTCAAACGCTGCGAGCTGCTCGCCTCCCAGTTGCCCAGCGGCACGCTGGTGCTCCATGGCGATGCCACCGACGAGGACCTGCTCGAAGAAGAGAGCGTCGGCGAAATGGATCTTTTTTGCGCCCTCACGTCTTCCGACGAGGACAACATCATGGCCTCGCTGCTGGCCAAGAAGATGGGCGCCAGGCGCGTTCTGGCGCTGGTCAATCGGCGCGCCTATGCCGATGTCGTCGAAGGCGGGCGCATCGATATCGCGATCGTGCCGGCGCAGGCCACGATCGGCGAGCTGCTTACCCATGTTCGCCGCGGCGACGTCGCGGCGGTGCATTCGCTGCGCCGGGGTGCGGCCGAGGCGCTCGAGGCGATCGCGCATGGCGACAGCAAATCGAGCAAGGTCGTCGGTCGGCGCATCGAACAGCTCGATCTGCCGCCGGGCACCATCATCGGTGCCATCGTTCGGACACGCACTGGCGGCAAATCAGAGGTGCTGATGGCTCATCACGACACCGTGATCGAATCCGAGGACCATGTGATTGTGTTTGTGGCGAACAAGCGAATGATCCCCAAGGTTGAAAAACTGTTTCAGGTTGCGGTCGGTTTCTTCTAGACTGGGCAGCGTTTTACAAAAAAATCAATTACCAGTCAGGAGACACCCCATGAGTTCGACCGTCGGCAACCGCCGAAAATTCATCGCGACCGCCTCGGCCACTGCCGCCACCGGCGCGCTGGGATTCCCCGCCATCGTCAGGGCCCAGACCACCTCGCTGCGTTTCCAGAGTACCTGGCCGGCCAAGGACATCTTCCACGAGTACGCCAACGACTTTGCCAGAAAGGTCAACGACATGACCGGCGGCGAACTCAAGATCGAAGTGCTGCCCGCCGGTTCGGTGGTGCCTGCCTTCGGCCTGCTCGATGCGGTCTCCAAGGGCACGCTCGACGGTGGCCATGGCGTGCTGGTCTACCACTACGGCAAGAACAATGCGCTGGCGCTGTGGGGGTCGGGCCCGGCCTTCGGCATGGACGCGAACATGCTGCTGTCGTGGCACAAATACGGCGGCGGCAAGGAACTGCTGGCCAAGGCCTATGAGGCGGTCGGTGCCAACGTCTATTCCTACCTCTATGGCCCGATGCCCACGCAGCCGCTGGGCTGGTTCAAGAAGCCGATCGCCAAGGCCGAGGACATCAAGGGCCTGAAGTACCGCACCGTCGGTATCTCGATCGATGTGTTCACCGCACTGGGCGCAGCGGTCAATGCGCTGCCCGGTGGCGAGATCATCCCGGCGATGGATCGGGGTCTGCTCGATGCGGCCGAGTTCAACAACGCCACCTCCGATCGCATCCTGGGCTTTCCGGATGTCTCGAAGGTCTGCATGCTGCAAAGCTTCCACCAGAACGCCGAGCAGTTCGAGATCCTCTTCAACAAGACCAAGCTCGATGCGCTGCCGCCCAAGATGAAGGCGATCATCGACAACGCGGTTGAAGCGGCCTCGGCCGATATGTCCTGGAAGGCGGTCGACCGCTACTCGAAGGACTACTCCGAGATGCAGTCGAAGCTGGGTGTGAAGTTCTACAAGACGCCCGACGCGATCCTGCAGAAGCAGCTGTCGATCTACGACGAAGTGGTCACCAAGAAGGCCGAGGACAACGTGCTCTTCAAGCAGATCATCGCGTCGCAGCGCTCGTTTGCCGAGCGCACCGTGCGCTGGGACATGGACACCAACGTCAACCGTCGCATGGCCTTCAACCACTATTTCGGCAAGAAAGGCTGATCGGCAGCAGCTGTTTTTGAGGCACAACGGCCGGGCACTGCGCCCGGCCGTTTCATCTGACGCGGCAGGCGCACTGCGGCGCACCGCCTGGATTTTTCGATGACCATCCAATCCTTCCTTTTTGCGATCGACCGGATCAGCACGACTGTCGGCAAGGCCGCGGCCTGGTTGCTGATCGCGCTCACCGCACTGGTGTGCATCGAGGTGTTTCGTCGCTATGCACTCAACAGCCCGAGCCAATGGGGGTTTGAGCTCAGCGTGATGATGTACGGCTCGCTCTTCATGCTGACCGGCGCCTATACCCTGGCCCAGGACGGCCATGTGCGCGGCGACTTTCTCTACGGCTCGATGCCGCCGCGCCGTCAGGCCGGCTTCGATCTGGCGCTGTATTTCCTGTTCTTCTTTCCCGGGATCATCGCGCTGCTCTATGCCGGCTGGGATTACGCCGGCTCGAGCTGGGCGATCCGCGAGCACTCGAGCATCACCGCCGATGGCCCGCCGCTCTACTGGTTCAAGTCGGTCATTCCGCTGGCCGGCGCGCTGGTGCTGCTGCAGGGCGTGGCCGAAGTCGTGCGTTGCGTGGTGTGTCTGAAGACCGGCAAGTGGCCTGAGCGCCTGAACGACGTCGAGGAAATCGATGTGGTCAAGGATCAGCTCGAACAATCGACTTATGTCGATGACGATGCCCGGCGTGCCGCCATCGAGAGTGTCTCCGACATCGAAGAGGCGGCACACGGCCGTCTTGGCGGCGCCGCCGCCAACCAGTCGGGTGGAGGTGCGAAATGACCAGCGGCTATCTCGGTCTGACGATGCTCGGCCTGATCGTGGTCGCGATCATGATGGGCTTTCCCACGGCCTTCACGCTGATGGGTCTGGGCATGCTGTTCGGCTACGTCGCCTATTTCGATCCGACGCAGAGCATGGTGGCCAACCGGATCTTCGATCTCATGGTCCAGCGTACTTATGGCGGCATGACCAACGACACCCTGCTGTCGATTCCGCTCTTCGTGCTGATGGGCTATGTCATCGAGCGCGCGGCGCTGGTCGACAAGATGTTCCGCGCGGTGCAGCTGTCCTTCCGGCGCCTGCCGGCGTCGCTGGCGGTGGCCACGCTGCTGGTGTGCACCTTCTGGGGCATTGCCAGCGGCATCGTCGGTGCGGTGGTGGTGCTGATGGGCGTGATCGCGATGCGACCGATGCTCAAGGCCGGCTACGACACGCGGCTGGCGGCCGGTGTGATCACCGCCGGCGGCACGCTCGGCATCCTGATCCCGCCCTCGGTGATGATCATCGTCTATGCGGCGGTGGCCGGGCAGTCGGTGGTCAAGCTGTATGCCGCAGCCATGGTGCCGGGCTTTTTCCTCGCCTTTCTTTATTTCGTCTATGTGGTGGGTTGGGCGATCATCGATCCCAAAGTGGCGCCCAAGCTGCCCGAAAACGAGCAGCGCATGGAGGTGCCCGACTGGCTGGAGCGTCTGACCGCCACCTTCGGCGGCAATGCGCTCGGCGCGGTGGTCCGTGGCCTGTTCTCGCCCCAACGATTGCGGGCAGCCTATCCGCAGGGTGAGGCACCCGGTATCGGCCGACTGCTGGGCAGTCTGGGCGTGGCACTCGGGCCGGTGGTGATCTCGGCGGCGGTGTTCGGTGGGGCATGGTGGTATGTGGTGATCCACAACGCACCCGAGCCGGTCCAGGTCGAAGCCGTCTCGGCCTCGCAGGGATTGTCGGAGCCGACGTCGTCGAATGCCGGCTTGCAGGCACCGCCGGCAAGCGGTGGCGCGCCGGAACCCCCGCCGGCAAGCGGTGTCCAGGAACCACCGGCCGCCACTGGAGCCGCCCCATCCGCCGGTCTGCAGGAGCCCCCTGCCGCAAGCGGTGTGCAGGAACCGCCTTCGGCGACCGGATCTGGCGCATCAGCCTCCCTTCAGGAGCCACCGAGCGAGGGTGCTGCTGCGCCGGCCAACTCGGCTGCGCCGGTCGAGCAGGGCCTGTCGGCGCCGCCTGCGGTCGAGGAGCAGGCCGCACGCGAGGCGGTGCCCGACGGCTTTTACAACTGGTTCTGGGGACTTGCCGCCGCCACCCTGCTCGGGCTTGCGGTGTTTTACCGCAGCTTTACCGCCGAGAACCTCGAGGTCCAGCGCCTGCTCTATTCCTCGGTGATGCCGCTGGCGCTGCTCACCGGACTGGTGCTGGTGGTGATCCTGTTCGGCATCACCACCGCCACCGAGTCGGCCGGGGTGGGTGCGGCAGGCGCCTTTTTGCTGGCCTGGCATTCCGGCAACTTCACCTTCGACAAGCTCAAGGAATCAATCTATCTGACCGCCAAGACCACCGCGATGGTCTGCTGGCTGTTCGTCGGATCGGGCCTCTTTTCAGCGGTCTTCGCGCTGCACGGCGGCCAGGAACTGATCGAGCGATGGCTGATGAGCATGAACCTGACGCCGCTGCAGTTCCTGATGCTCACCCAGGCGCTGATCTTCGTGCTCGGCTGGCCGCTCGAGTGGACCGAGATCATCGTGATCTTCGTGCCGATCTTTTTGCCTTTGCTGGCGCACTTCCAGATCGATCCGGTGTTCTTCGGCACGCTGGTGGCGGTCAATCTGCAGGCCGCCTTCCTGTCGCCGCCGGTCGCGATGTCGGCCTTCTATCTGAAGGGCGTCTCGCCGCCGCATGTGACGCTGAACCAGATCTTTGCCGGGATGATGCCCTACATGCTGATCGTCATCCTGTGCATGGTGCTGATGTACATCTTCCCGGGCATGACGCTCTGGCTGCCTGAATTCCTCTACGGGAAATCACCATGAAACGCTGGACCCATCGCCCGCCGGGCTCCAATTGGGGTGACTTCGGCGATGACGACGAACTCGGTCGGATCAATCTGCTGACGCCCGAACGCGTGGTGGCGGCGGTGCGAGAAGTTCAGGCCGGCAAGGTGTTCTGCCTGTCGCTGCCCCTCGACCTGCCGGGCGGCAATGCCCTGAACCCGCGGCGTCATCCGCCGCGCACCTTCGCCACCGCGCGTGGCAACGGTCAGGCGAACTTCAATTTCCTGCTGCGCCTGCTCGACCCGCGCCAGATCGACATGATCAGCGACGACGCCGTCCTGATGGCCCTTCAGTATTCAACCCAGTGGGACAGCTTCGCCCATGTCGGTGCGCTCTTCGATGCCGACGGCGATGGCGTGCCCGAGCCGGTCTACTACAACGGCTTTCGCGCCGGTGAAGACGTGGTCACGCCGGCCTACCGCAGCGGTCCGGTCGACTGGTGCTGCAACGAGGGCGTTCAGGCCCGCAAGATGGGCATCGAGACCATGGCTGTCGCCTGCGTCCAGGGGCGCGGCGTGCTGATCGACCTGCATGCGGTCGCCGGACGGGCCCGCAAGGTCATCGGATGGGACGATCTCAAAGCCGCCATGGACAGCCAGAACGTGGTGGTCGAGCCGGGCGACATGGTCTGCCTGTGGACCGGCTTTGACCAGGTCATCCTGGAGCAAAAGGGCAAGCCGACCGCCGAATCCCTGCACGGCAGCTGTGCCACGCTTGATGGCCATGACGAGCGCATCCAGCAGTGGGTCACCGATTCAGGCATGGTCGCCCTGATTTCCGACAACTACGCTGTCGAGCAGACGCCCGCCGTGCCGCCGGCAGGCGATGGCAATTATCCGGCTCTGCCGCTGCATCACCACTGCCTGTTCAAGCTGGGGGTTCACCTGGGCGAGCTCTGGTATCTGGCCGAACTGGCGGCCTGGCTGCGGGCCAATGGCCGCAACCGCTTCCTGCTGACCGCGCCGCCGCTGCGTCTGCCCGGTGCGGTCGGCTCACCGTCAACGCCGGTGGCCACGGTGTAACCGGGCCGGGCGTCGGCCTGTGAGGCGTGCGCCCGGCATGGCTCGCTTTACTTCACGGAGCCCTTCACTGAACCCTTCGCTGAGGCTGAGTCCTTGAGCCGATCGTTGTGACAATAGGCTGCCCGCAGTTCTGCCAGTACACGATGGTCACTGGCGGCCAGTTGGGCGGTGACCGCGTCATTGTGCGCTGCAATACGATCCTCATGCCAGGTGTCGAGCGCTTTGACCGCCGTCTTGAGCATCGTTGCCAGCAGGCTCACGCCCTCCGAGATGCGGTCGGCTCCGCCATGATGGCTGCCGGTCAGAACGTTTGCGCCAGGTGCAAGTCGAATGCTAGTCATGATCTGTATCCTTCAATGATCGGCCGCAGAAACAGCGGCGATGACCTGATGATGCGGCGATGCAACATCAATTTCCAATGAATGTTCATAATTCAATGTATTCACGAATCGAATAATTGTATGGAAGTACCATTCGTCCCCGAAAGGCTGCCGTTCGCGCCTGCCAATTTCCGTACCCTCGATCTGAACCTGTTGCGGGTCTTCGATCAGGTGATGGCCGAGCGCAACCTGACCCGTGCGGCCGCCAATCTTGCGATGACCCAGCCGGCGGTCAGCAATGCGCTGCGCCGACTGCGCGACTCGCTTCAGGACGAGCTGCTGGTGCGTTCGGGTTATGGCGTGCAGCCGACACCGCGGGCGCTCGAGCTGTGGCCGGCGGTGCGAGCCGCGCTCGAGAGCCTGCGCGCGGCGGTGCAGTCGGGCGCCGAGTTCGACCCGGGCGCCTCGCGCGATACCTTCGTGCTGGCGATGGCCGATGCCACTGCGGCGCTGCTGATCCCGCCGCTGGTGCGCGAGCTCGAGGCGCAGGCGCCGGGCGTGTCGCTGCGGGTGCGTCCACTGCTGACGCGTGACCCGCGCAATCTGCTGGCCGGCGCAGAGCTCGACGCGGTGATCGGCTATTTTCCGGCGGCCCTTGCCGCGATCGGCGCGGCGCGGATGCAGGAAGGCTCGGTCGACCCGATCGCCAATCGCAGGCTCTACGACGGTGAGTATGTCTGCGTGATGCGCGCCGGTCATCCGCTCGCGTCAGCCCCCCTCGATCTGGATGCTTTTTGCGCGGCACGGCATCTGCTGGTGAGTTTTTCCGGTCGCCCCTTCGGTTTCGTCGACGAGTCGCTGGCGGCACTCGGACGCAGCCGGCGGGTGGTACTCACGCTCAATCAGTTCTTCACCGCCGGTCAGGTGGTCTCGCAAACCGACCTGCTCACCGTCGTGCCGCGGCATTTCGTCGCCTCAACCGGGATCCTCTCGCAGCTGGCGGTGCGTGCGCTGCCGCTCGATCTGCCGATCGTCCATGTCGAGCTGCTCTGGCACCACCGCCACACCACGCGTGCAGCGCATGTCTGGCTGCGCAGCATGATCGTTGAAGCGGCTCATGCTGCGTTTGCTCAGCCTCTGAGCGCATCCGGTACGTAGCCGGACCGGTAGAATCCAGAATTTGCGCGGAGATCAACCCGATTGCGGCGGCTTCTATCGATTGCCCATATTCTCGGCGCCATGCTGATGCTGCTGGGTGCGACCTATCTTCTGCCCATCGGCTGGTCAGCCGTCTCGCATGACGGCACGCTCGAAAGCTTCCTGATCGCCGCTGCAGGCAGCTTCGTCGCCGGGCTGCTGTTGTGGGCGCCGACGCTGCGCGGCAAACGCGAACTGCAGGCCCGCGACGGCAGTCTGCTGGTGGTCATCACCTGGATCACCCTGGCGGCGGCCGCCACCGTACCGCTGCGGCTCGAAATCCCCGGTCTATCGTTCACCGATGCCTTTTTCGAGACCATCTCGGCACTGACCACCACCGGCGCCACCCTGCTGGTCGGGCTCGACGCCCTGCCGCAGTCGATCAATGTCTGGCGCCATCTGCTGCAATGGATCGGCGGCATGGGAATCATCGTGATGGCGGTCGCCATCCTGCCGCTGTTCGGTGTGGGCGGCATGCAGCTGTTTCGCGCCGAGACGCCCGGTCCGATGAAAGAGACCAAGCTCACCCCACGCATCACCCAGACCGCCAGCTATCTCTGGCTGGTCTATGCCGGCGCCACCGCGCTGTGCATCGTGTGTCTGCGCATCGCCGGCATGAACTGGTACGAGGCGATCTGCCATGGCTTTTCGACCATGTCGCTGGGCGGCTTCTCGACCCATGATGCCAATATCGCGGCCTTCGATTCGCCGGCCATCGAGGGGGTGCTGATTGTCTTCATGCTGATCGCCTGCCTCAATTTCACCACCCATTTCCTTGCGCTGCGGCATCGCTCGTTCGCGCCTTACCGCCGCGACCCCGAGGCCCGCTGGGTCATTGTCTCGATCCTGGCGGTGGCGGTGCTGCTGACGGCTTTTCTGCACCTGACCGGCGTCTTCGAACACTGGCCGCAGTCGATCCGGCATGCGGTTTTCAATACCGTCTCGATGGGTACGACCACCGGCTTTTCGAGTGTGGGCACGTCTCAGTGGCCGATGTTCGCCGGGCTGCTGCTGCTGCTGCTGTGCTCGATCGCGTCCTCGTCGGGCTCGATCGGCGGCGGCATCAAGATGATCCGCTCGCTGGTGCTGTGCAAGCAGGCCCTGCGCGAACTGCTGCGCTTGAGTCATCCGCGGGCGGTGCGACCGCTGGTGCTCGGCGGGCAGGTGGTCGCGCAGCCGCTGGTGCTGGCGGTGCTTGGTTTCATGCTGCTCTACGGCGTCACCCTGGTCGGCTTGACGCTGCTGATGGTCGCCACCGGGGTCGATTTCACCTCGGCTTTCAGCGGCGTCGTGGCCTGCCTGAACAACACCGCCCCGGGGCCCGGCGGCATGGGCCTGTCGCTGAGTTACCTGGCGCTCAACGACTTCCAGACCTGGGTCTTTGCCTTCGCGATGCTCGCCGGGCGACTCGAGATGGTGATCGTCTTCGTCCTGTTCACGCCGGCGTTCTGGCGTCGCTGACGTCGCCGAACCGCCAGCGTTTTGGCCGATCACCCTGCGCCTGATGGCCGCCCGGCCATCGACCCCACCCTCACCACCGAGGTGCTGCTGATCTGCGGCCTGCCGGGGGCCGGCAAATCGACGCTGCTCAAAGGCTGGCTGGCCGAACGGCCCGGCACCGAACGCTGGGCGCTGATGGTCAACGGCATCGCCGGGCTGTCAGATGCCGATCGTGATCCGGGCGTCACGGTGGCGATGCTTGCCGGTGGTTGCGCCTGCTGCTCGGGGCAGGTGGTGTTCGGCGTGACCCTCACCCGGCTGCTGCGGGGCGGGCCTTTTCAGCGGCTGATCATCGAGGTCAGCGGCATCGGCCATCCCGGGCGTTTGGTCGACCGACTGCGAATCCCCGAACTCGCCCAGCTCCTGTCGATTCGGCCGACGGTCATGGTGATCGACGCGACTCGCCCCGACCCGTTTTTCGATGAGCACCATCCCGCTCACCAGCTCGCCCTCGACCAGCTCGGCTCGGCGGGGCTGCTGGTCATCAATCGGGCCGACGCGGTGACGCTCGAGGCCGAACGCGCGCTGTGCGAGCGGCTGACCAGCCTGTCCGGCCGATCGCCGGTGGTGCTGTCGAGCCGCCACGGCGCGGTGACGCTGGCTGACACCCTGGCGGCGCTGGGGGCGCTGGACAGTCTTTGAGCGGCGTGCAGGGAATGTGCAGGGGGGCGCAGGCTCGGTCGGCACTGATGCCGGGCTGTGCCGTGCCGGTCGGATCCGCGCCACGCCGGGTCGGTCCGATCTGGTCCGATCCCCGCCACGCAGGGTCAGTCCGATCCGGTCCGATCTGGTCCTGGCCGATCAGGCCCGCCCGGCGGCGCTTGTCCTGGCAGGTTTTGGCCCCAAGATGATCCGTACCGCGATGCGCGTCCTGCGCAAGTTGCGGTCGTCCGGGCCACGGCAGTGGCGCGATTCCGACGCTTCGTGATGCCTGGCGACGCCTGTCGGTCGCGGCTGCACGGTCATCGGCGGGCGTTGTCCCGGCCCGGGTGCGGGCGCCAACCTTGCCCTGAAGCTCAGCGAGGATTCGTGATGAACATGATCTACAACAGCCCGAACTACTGTGTCGTCGAATTCAAATCGGCCGAGGGAGAACCGTTTGCCGGCGGTTACGAGATCATGGACAAGACCGGCAAGCGCGAGATCTTTCTGGGTGGCATGCTCGCCGACAAGTTCCGCTTCGATGTCAGCCAGCTGATTGCCACCGAGCCCTCGGTCGAAGAGGTCGACGACTTTCTGAGCGGTTTCGAGGGACTGATGCTCCAGCCGCTGGTCCTGCACTGAGCCGGGTATCGCCGACTGAAATATGTCGATTTGTCACAAAGGGCACATCAGCCAGCGCTTCTAATGCTGGCTGATTTGCTTTGTGTGACCTTCAGATGAAGACCGGTTTTGATCTTGCCGTCATTGGCGCAGGCATTGTTGGCCTTGCGCATGCGCTGACCGCCGCCCGACGCGGGCTGAAAGTTGTGGTGATCGATCGCGACGCCCAGGCCAACGGTGCCTCGGTGCGCAACTTCGGCTTCATTACCGTGACCGGCCAGCAGGCCGGCGACTGCTGGCGTCGCGCGATGCGCAGCCGCGATGTCTGGGCGCAGATCGCCCCCGAAGCGGGCATCGAGGTGATTCACCAGGGTCTTGGCGTGGCGGTGACCCGACCCGAATCGGTCGCGGTGCTGGAAGCCTTTCGGCGCACCGCGATGGGTGAGCAGTGCGAGTTGCTCACGCCTGCGCAAGCCCACCGCCGGATGCCGGCACTGCGAAGCGATGCGCTGCAGGCGGTGCTCTACAGTCCGCACGAGTTGCGGGTCGAGTCGCGCGACGCGATTCCCCGCCTGGCCGCCTGGCTCGAAAAGGCCCATGGCGTGCGTTTCATGCGCCGCACGCTGGTTACCGGCATCAGCCTGCCGAGCATCGAGACCACCGCCGGGACGCTGCAGGCGCAGGCCGCCGTGGTCTGCCCCGGCGACGACTATCTGTCACTCTATCCCGAGCGGATCGCCGCCTATGGCCTGACCCGCTGCGCGCTGCAGATGCTGCGCGTGCGCCCGGCGAGCCCGGTAAAGATGGGTGCGGCGCTGATGTCCGATCCGAGCCTGGTGCGCTATCTCGGCTGGTCGGAATTGCCCGAATCGCAGGCCCTGCGCGCCCGACTCGAGCGTGAGACGCCCGAGCTGCTCGAGCACGGCATCCACCTGATCGCGGTGCAGTCGGGCGACGGCTCGCTGGTGGTCGGCGACAGCCATGTCTATGCGTCCACCCCCGGCCCGTTCGGGCTTCAGGCGGTCGACGACCTGATCCTGCGCGAACTCGACGCGGTGGCCGATCTGCCGGGCCGCACGGTGAGCGAGCGCTGGATGGGGGTCTATGCCTCGGCGCCCGATCGCCTGATGCTGGTGGATCGGCCTGCCGAGCAGGTGCGGCTGGTGATCGTGACCAGCGGCACCGGCGCGTCGACCGCCTTCGGCATTGCCGAAGAAGTGATCGACGAACTCTTGTGATTTTTTCTGATTGATTTTTGACTTCTGACTCGGTGAGCGCAGACATGACACTCAAGGCGGCGGTATTTGACTGGGCCGGCACGATGATCGATTTCGGGTCGCTCGCGCCGATGGGCGCCTTCGTGCGCGCCTTCGAGCAGTTCGAGATTCCGCTCACGATTGCGCAGGCGCGTGGCCCGATGGGCCTGCCCAAGCGCGACCATATCGCGGCCCTGATGGTGCTGCCCGAGGTGGCCGCTGCCTGGACGCAGCGTCATGGCCAGGCGCCCGGCGAGGCCGACATCGATCGGGTTTATGAGGTCTTCGTGCCGATGAATGTGGCGGCGGTGACCGATCATGCCGACCTGGTGCCGGGTGCCGCCGAGGTGGTGGCGATGCTGCGTGAGCGGGGTCTGCGGATCGGCTCGACCACCGGCTATACCCGCGAGATCATGGCCCGCGTTCTGCCGCTTGCGGCGGCGGCCGGCTACTCGCCCGACAACCTGGTGTGCGCCGGCGATCTGGCCGAGGGACGCCCCGGGCCGCTGATGATGTATCGCACTTTTGCCGATCTGGGCGTGCATCCGCCAAGCGCGGTGGTCAAGGTCGACGACACCTGGCCGGGGATCGCCGAGGGCATTGCCGCCGGCACCTGGACGGTGGGTGTGACCGCCTCGGGCAACGAAGTGGGCTTGTCGCATCCGGAGTGGCTGGCGCTGAGCGACGAGGCCAAGGCGGCTGCGGTGGATCGAGCTGGAAAGGTTTTGACGAGAGCGGGCGCTCACTATCTGATTGACACCGTGGCGGATCTGCCAGCGGTCATTGATGACATCGAGCGTCGACTGGCCGCAGGCGAGCGGCCGGTGGCAGCGGGTGACAGGTGACCGGTGGCACGCGACGGGAGACAGGAGACGGGCGACTGGTGAAGGGTGACGGGTGACGGGTGACGGGTGACGTGTGGCTGTCGATGGCAGACGCGGCCAGCGCAGTCGTCTACATCTCGCGATCCGGTGAGCTGACCGGGCCCGCGCGCCAAGCCTCCTAGGGTGTCGCCGGCCGGTTGACCTGCTCGCGGCTGAATCCGGCGAGCTGCTTGTAGCGGGCCGAGATTGCCTCGAGTTCGGCCAGCGGAATCACCTCGTGGATATGGGCGAACCCGCCGGGGGCACGCTCCTCGGCGATCTGCATCACCTGATCCGGCCCGCCCGCCCGATTGCCCAGCACGATCTGCCCGGTGGCCTCTCGCCGCATCGCTTCATAGCGGGTAAAGACCTCGGCCGGATGGCGATCGCCGCTTGCAAGACCGGTCGCAAAGCCCGCCTCGAGCAGGGCGGCAACCATCGCTTCGGCATCCAGGATCGCCTGCGATGCACCGTTGCTGCCGATCGGATACATCGGATGGGCCGAATCGCCCAGCAGCGTGATGCGCCCTTGCGTCCAGCGCCCGAGCGGGTCGCGATCGGCCATCGGATATTCGTAGATGGCATCAGTGCCATCGATCAGCGCCGGCACATCGAGCCAGTCGAAGCGCCAGCCGGCGAAGGGCTCCCGAAAGACCGAGGCGTCCACCCGCCGGCTCCAGTCCTGGCGTGGCGGCGTGTCATGCGCCACCGAGAGTTCGGCGATCCAGTTGATGCGCGAGCGACCGGCATCGGCGAGTTGGCGAGAGATCGGATAGCAGACGAATTTCTGATTGGCATGACCAGCCTGGATCATGGTGCGTCCGTCCAGGAAGGGCGCCCCCTCGCAGGTGCCGCGCCACAGCAGCCGGCCGGAAAAGCGCGGCGGGCCTTCATCGGGATGAAAGTGGCGGCGCACGACCGAATGGATGCCGTCGGCGGCAATCACCGCTCGCGCCCGGACCGCCTCGCGAGGCGTGCCCTGCGGATCGACGAAGTGAAGCGTGACCGCATCGCCCTCATCGACAAAGCGCTCGAGCGCATGGCCGGTGCGCACTGCCGCCTCGCCCAGCCGCTCGCGCACCGCGGCCAGCAGCAGCATCTGCAGCTCGCCGCGGTGGATCGAGAACTGCGGATAGGCATAACCCGCTGCGATACCGCGCGGCTCCGACCAGATCAGCTGGCCATGGCGGTTATAAAAGGAGAGCGCGGCGGTCTCGATGGCGGTGGCCGCGAGCTGCGGCTGCAGCCCGAGCGCGGCCAGCACCCGCACCGAGTGCGGCAGCAGGTTGATGCCCACGCCCAGCGGTCGCAGGGCGGGCACCGACTCAAAGACCGTGCAGCCGATGCCGGCGGCATGCAGGGCGAGCGCAGTGACCAGCCCGCCGATGCCGCCGCCGATGATGGCGATGTCGAGCGCGGCCGAGACCGGTACGGCCGCATCGGTCGACGCGATTGACTCAGCCGAGGCGATTGATTCAGCCGATGCGACCGATGCGACCGACCCGGCTGTGGTGGCCGCCTGCGGGCCGCGCTGATCTTGCTGTGTCATGGTCTGATCCGATCAGCCTTTCAGGCGCTCGGCGTCGCGCTCGGTGAGCAGCTCGCCGGCAATCTGGAAACCGGTGTTGGCCGCCGGCACGCCGGCGTAGATGGCCGCCTGCTGCAGCAGCTCTTTCACGTCGGTCGGCGACAGCTCGACCGCAAGACCCGCACGGGCATGCAACCTGAACTCTTCCCAGCGACCGAGTGCGCTGGTGATCGCCAGCACGATCAGCCGGCGCATGCGGTCATCGAAGACCGGCCGGGTCCAGACGTCATGCCAGGCCCAGCGGGTGATCATGTCCTGGAACTCGGCATTGAAGGCCTCGGGCGCCACCAGCCGGGCATTCACATAGTCCTCACCCAGGGCCTGTTTGCGCCGGGCGATGCCGCGCGCGTACTGCGCATCGAGGCTTGCGCTCATCGGCAGACCGCTGACCGGCGAGCCGCCCTGCGGAAGCGCGCCGCTGCCGCGGTGCGCGCCGGTTTTCGGCGCGTCCTGGCCGCGCTGCGGCGCAAGTGCGGCCATCAGCATCGCCACGAAGCCGGGCGCGTCTTCGGAGTGCGGCAGATGCGCGGTGTCCAGGCTCGCCAGCCGCGCACCCGGGATCGCGGCCGCAATCGCCCGGCCCATCGCCGGCGGCGTGGCCACATCAAAGCTGCCAACCAGCACCGTGGTCGGCGTCGTGATGCGATGCAGCTGGTCCTGCAGATCGTGGTCGCGCACCGCGGCGCAGCAGCCGGCATAACCCACCGGATCGAGCGCGAGCAGGGTCTGGCGAACGGAGTGAAAGTGCGCATTGCCGCGTGCAATGAAGCGCGGCGTGAAAAAGCGCGACAGCCCCATCTCGGCGACCGCCGCCATGCCGCCGGCCTTGACCTTCGCGATCCGCTCGACCTGACCGGCCGCCTCGACGCGCCCGGTGGTGTTGCACAGGAGCAGGTGGCGCAGCCGATGGCCGGCGTGGATGCCGAGCCACTGGCCGATCATGCCGCCCAGCGAAATCCCGCAGTAATCGAAGCGCTCAAGCCCGGCGGCATCGGCCACTGCGAGCACGTCGCGGGCGAGCAGCTCGACGCTGTACTCGCCGGCCGGCGCATCCGAGGCGCCATGGCCGCGGGTGTCCATCCGGATGACGCGAAAGAAGTCGGCCAGCCGCGGCATGACCGGATCCCACAGGGCATGGTCGGTGCCAAGCGAATTCACCAGCATCAGGGGCGGCAGGGCGGGGTCGCCGTCGGCACGCCAGAAGAGGCGGGCGCCGGCATGAGTGACGAAGGGCATGGTGTCTCCGGGTGCGGAATTGAGGCGGGGATCTGGCCGAGCCGCCGGATTATCTCAGGCGCGCCAGTCGGCGATGGTTCGATCGATCATCGCCTGGGCATCGCCGATGGAGTGCTGTGGATCGAAGAGGCTGGCGAGCTGCTGCGCGGGCAGGGCTGCGGCGAGCGCGGCATCGCTTGCCCGGGCCTGCGCCAGCGCCTGGTCAAGGGTGAGGCCGCGATCGATTGCGTCGCGGCAGAGGGTTTCCATCAGCGCCTGCGCCGCCGGTTTGCCAAGCGTTGCCGCAAGCGCCAGGGTCACGCCCTCGGCATAGACGAATCCGCGTGTGCGCTCGAGGTTGGCGAGCATCGCCCCCGGCGCCACGCGCAGCCCGTCAAGGGCCTCGCCGATTGCCTGCACCGCGCTGCCGGCGCACTCGAAGAGCGCCGCAATCGTCCACCAGTCGCCCTGCCAGGTGCCCAGGCCCCGCTCGTGTTCGCCGGCCTGCTGACCCAGCAGGGTCGAGGCCAGGCCGGGCGCCCGCAGCCCAGCCTGCAGCGCCAGCATCGCGGCAACCGGATTGCGCTTGTGCGGCATGGCCGACGAGCCGCCGCGCCCATCGCCATCGGGCTCAAAGACTTCGCCGACCTCGCTTTGCATCAGCAGTGACAGATCGCGTCCGATCCGGGCCATGCCGCCGGCGACCAGCGCCAGCTCGCTGCCCAGGCGAGCGATGCGATCACGGCTGCCATGCCAGCTGATGCCGGGATCATCGAGCGCGAGTCGGGTTGCCGTGGCGGCCGCCACCGCATCGCCTCGCCCGTCGAGTGCTGCCCGGGTGCCGGCGGCGCCGCCGAGTTGCAGCACGGCTGCGTCACGCAATGCCTGTGCGAGCGAGCGTCGCAGACGAGGCAGCGGCGACAGCCAGCAGGCAGCCTTCCAGCCGAAAGAGACGGGGGTGGCCGCCTGCAGCAGGGTGCGGCCGGTCATCATCGTCAGACGATGCGCATCGGCGAGCGCGGCCAGCCGATCGCCTGCCTGCGCGAGCTGCGCCTGCAGCGCGGTACCGGCCGCAGCGATCTGCAGGGTCAGTGCGGTATCGAGGACGTCCTGGCTGGTGGCGCCCCAGTGCACCCATCGGGCTGCCGCGGCATCGTCGCGGGCCACCGCCTGCGTGAGCGCCTTGACGAAGGGAATGGCCAGCGTGCCGGCGCGTCGCGCCGCGTCGGCCAGCGCGCCGGCATCCAGGCCCTCGATCTCGGCGCTGGCTTCTCCGATGGGCTTGCCTGTTTGCTTGCCTGAGTTGCCCCCTGAGTGCTCACCGATGCGGGCGCATATGTGGGCACAGACCCGCGCGATGCTGTCGGCGCAGCCCGGCGGTATCAGCCCGACATCGGCCTGCGCCTGCGACAGCGCCGCCTCGAAGCGCGCCATCGCCGCCAGCAGCGCGTCATCGCTGAAATGCTGCGACACGGTCTCACATGAAAACTGGCTGCGCAGGGTGTCACTCATGATGGCGTGGCGTGGCGTGGCGTGGCGTGGCGATCGACGTTCGATACCGGTTTTCAGCGGCGATAGCTCTGAACCGTCTCCCAGGCAACTTCCTGCAGATGGCGGGCGACCGCCGGATCGAGTTCACCGAGATAGGTATTGCCGACCGGCGACACGCCGTAGATCGACGCGATGATCGTGCAGGCCGCGAGGTAGGTGCCGGCCTGGGTGGGGTGACGCTTGTCGGCCACATAGAGGTTGATGTCCGGGCGCCGCGCGACCGACCGGGCGAAGGCCAGCCCTGCCGGAATCACATGCGCATCGTTGAGCCGGCCGGCCTCGGTGTAGGCATCGGCCAGTCCCTGGGTCATCTCGGGCTTGTCGGCATAGGCCCAGGTCATCAGGAACATCGGCTCGAGCCCTTTGGCACGCGCGGTGGCGCTGTGCCGGGCGGCATAGTCGAAGAAGATCGGCCGCAGGGTCGGATTCACCGGGCACTGGCTGCAGTCCATCAGCATGACCGCATCGAACTGGCGACCCGGCGGATTGAAGCGCACCTCGTTGTCGCCGACAAAACTGTAGCGACCGATCATGTCGGGGCGCAGGTAGGCGTTGAGGTCATGCCAGTCGAGGCCCGAGCCGCTGATCGTGACCGAGGTGGCGCGATGGGCAACCCGCTGACGCTCGGCCGGTGCGACACCGCGTGCCAGCTGTCCGACATGGTTGTGCAGGCTGTTGTTGTAGTACATGAAACTGTTGCCGACATACATGATCGATTTCGGCGGATTCGCGGTGCCCGCGCGGGTCAGGGGCACCGTCGCCGGTGCTGCAGCAGTCGATGGCGCCGAGGGTGTTGTGCCGGCACAGCCCGCAAGGCCGATGACCAGCGCGGTCAGGATCAGAGGAAAGGCATATCGCATGGCTTGGGTCCGCAGAGTGGGGCGTGTGGGGCGATCGTGTGGCGAGTGTCATGCGCGACGCGCACCGGCACGGTAAAGTCGATGCCCCGCCATGTTCGCCCAGAGAAGGGTTTTTTCGATGTCGAATTCCGCGAATCCGGTTCTGTTTCGCACCGACGACGGCGTCGACCTGGCGGGGTTGCGCTGCCTGCCCCCGGGCGAGCCGATCGGTGCCATCGCCATGATCCACGGTTTCGGTGAGCATGCCGGTCGCTACCAGCCGCTGCATCGGGCCTTGAATGCTGCCGGCTTCGCGGTGGCCGCGGCCGACCTGCGCGGATTCGGGCACTCGCCCGGCCCGCGCGGCCATATCGAGTGCTGGGACGACTATCGCCGCGACGCCGCGGCCATCGTGGCGCAGGCGGCCTTGCTCGCCCCCGGCCAGCCGGTGTTCCTCTTCGGTCACAGCATGGGCGGGCTGATCGTCCTCGACTATGCCCTGCAGCATCCCGAGGGTCTGGCAGGCGTCGTGGCCAGCGCGCCGGCCCTGATTCCGGGTGGCGTGCGAAAACCGGTGCTCGAGCTTGCCGCCCGCCTGCTGTCTGGTCTCGTGCCGCGTGCCGGCACGGGGCTGGGCCTCGATCCGGCGGGCATCTCCAGCCAGCCTGAAGAGGTGGCCGCCTATCTTGCCGATCCGCTGGTGAGCGACCGCACCACCATGCGCTGGGGCGCCGAGATCCTGCGCATCATGCCGGCCACTCTCGCCCAGGCCGGCCGATTCG
>CAIVAS010000088.1 GCA_903903975.1 uncultured Burkholderiales bacterium | reverse complement strand
GCTGGCATCACCGAGATGATCTTCATTACCGGGCGTGGCAAGCGCACGATCGAAGATCACTTCGACAAGGCCTACGAACTCGAAGCCGAGCTCACGGCGCGCGGCAAGAACGCGCTGCTCGAGCTGGTCAAGGACGTCACCCCGAAGGGCGTCAACTGCGTCTACATCCGTCAGGCCGAGCCGCTCGGTCTGGGTCATGCCGTGCTGTGCGCACGTTCGGTCGTGGGCGACGAGCCCTTCGCCGTTCTGCTGGCCGACGACCTGATGCAGCCCGGCCCCGATGGCATCGGCGTTCTGGCGCAGATGGTGGCGCAATACGGCAAGCATCATTCGAGTGTCCTGGCGGTGCAGCAGGTTGATCGCTCCGAGACCGGCTCTTACGGCATCGTGTCGGGTTCGCCCTGGGGCGAGCGCACCGATCGGGTCACCGGCATCGTCGAAAAACCCAAGCCCGAGGTCGCACCGTCGACGCTCGCCGTGGTGGGCCGCTATGTGCTCAGCCCGTTGGTCTTCGAGCATCTGGCCAATATCCGACCGGGTGCCGGCGGCGAGATCCAGCTTACCGACGGCCTGGCAAAACTCATCGAGGATGAACCGGTTCTGGCCTATCGTTTCGAAGGCAGTCGCTACGACTGTGGCTCCAAGATCGGCTATCTGCAGGCGACCGTCGAGCTCGCCTTGCGTCACCCCGAGGTGGCGACCGACTTTGCCGCCTTCCTTGCCCGTCGTGGTCATTGAGCGATGTACGCGATCATCGGCGGCAGCGGTCTGGCCAATCTGAACGAACTTGATCGCCGGCGGCGAGAGGTGGTTCGCACCCCCTATGGCGATCCCTCCTGTGCACTGACCTTCGGCACGATCGAGGGGGTCGATCTGGTCTTTCTGGCGCGCCACGGCTACGGTCACACCATCGCACCGCACGAGATCAACTATCGCGCCAATCTTTGGGCGCTGCGCGAAGTGGGGGCCTCGCAGGTGCTGGCGGTCGCCACAGTGGGCGGCATCCGCGCCGATCTCGGACCGGGAGCGCTGGTGATCCCCGATCAGATCATCGACTACACCAGCGCGCGAAAAGGCAGTTTTTTCGAGGGTCCTGACGAACCGGTCACCCATATCGACTTCACCCATCCCTATTCCGAAGAGGTCCGCGCGGGCTTTGCCGCGGCAGCCCGGTCAATCGGTGAGACCGTCGCACTTGGCGCCACCTACGGCTGCACGCAGGGCCCGCGCCTCGAAACCGCGGCCGAAATTCGCCGGATGCAGCGTGACGGCTGCGATCTGGTGGGCATGACCGGTATGCCCGAAGCGGCCCTGGCGCGCGAGCTCGAGTTGCCCTACGGCGCACTGGCCGTGGTGGCCAACCATGCGGCCGGGATCGGCGAGAGCTCGCAGGCGATCTCGCTTGACGCCATCGGCGTCGTGATGAATCTCGCCATGGAGCGGGTCCGCCGGATTCTGGCAGCCTGTCTGCGGGCATCGGCCGCATCGGCAGTCGATGCGCCAGTCGGATCAGCCCCAGCCGCATCACCGTCAGCGTCCGCCGGCAAGACCGAGTCGCCATGATCCGCGACGTTCTGAAGATGGGCGATCCGCGGCTGCTGCGTGTCGCCGAGCCGGTGAGTGATTTTGGTTCGCCTCACCTGCGCGCCCTGATCGAGGACATGCTCGACACCATGGCCGCGCGTGATGGCGCCGGGATTGCCGCGCCCCAGATCGGCGTCAATCTGCGTGTCGTGATCTTTGGTGTCGAGTCGCATCCGAACTATCCCGGCGCCGAGCCTGTGCCACAGACCGTGCTGATCAATCCGGTAATTGAAGTGCTGTCACCGCTCGAGCAGGAGGGCTGGGAAGGCTGCTTGTCTGTACCCGGAATGCGAGGCTGGGTGCCGCGTTTCGGGCATATCCGATACCGTGGCGCCGATGCGCAGGGCAAGCCGATCGATCGCACCGCGACCGACTTTCACGCCCGGGTCGTGCAGCATGAATGCGACCATCTCGACGGCATCCTTTACCCGCAGCGCATCCGCGACCTGACTCGGTTCGGCTTCATCGAGGCGCTTTTTCCCGGCCAGAAACTGAGCGACGACTGAAGGTCAGCGACGGTCAGCGACGGCGGAAGGCTCGACGCCGTCCTTGCCGTGTCTCAATCCTGCATCGCGGCCAGCAGGTCGTTTTCGAGCTGGATCTGCTGGCGCGCATTGGACAGCGCAGGGCCTTCGATGAGGAACACGTCCTCGACCCGTTCGCCCAGCGTCATGATTCGCGCAGCCTGCAAATTGACACCATGGCGAGTCAGTGCACGGGCGATGCCGTAGAGCAGCCCGGTGCGGTCATTGGTGACCACCGACAACAGATAGCGGTTGCCGCGATCGTCGGGTCGCAGGTCGACCTGCGGGGCGATCGGAAAATACCGTGACCGTCGCGAGGGCCTGCCGCGCACCGGTGCTTCGAGTGGCTTGCGCTGAGACAGTCGCGTCGCGAGTTCGACCTCGACCAGCGAGAGGATGTCGCGATACTCGAACGAGTGGCTTGGGTCGACCACCAGAAAACTGTCGAGGGCACGCCCGTCGCTGGTGGTGTGCACTTGCGCATCGAGCACCGACAGATTCTTGCTGTCGAAGTAGCCGCAGATGCGGGCAAACAGATCGGGCTGGTCGGGCAGATAGGCGACGACCTGAAAGCCCGCGCCAATCGGCGAAAGGCGTGTGCGCACGACCGGATGCTCCGGCTCAGCGGTCTGGTGCAGCACCAGTGTGTGCCAGGCGATATCCTGCGGATCATTGCGAAGGAAATAGCCGATTTCGAGGCGTTTCCAGAAATCGGCATAGGCGGCGGGTGCCAGGCCGGCCAGATAAAGAAGTCGTCTTGCCTCGGCGTGTCGGGCATCGAGGCGCTCATCGGCGCTGGTGACTTCGCCGCTCAGCAAATCGCGGGTCAGCCGGTAAAGATCTTCGAGCAGCTTGCCCTTCCAGGCGTTCCAGACCAGCGGGCTGGTGCCGCGAATGTCGGCCACGGTAAGCAGATAAAGCGCCGTGAGGCGTCGCTCGGAGCCGACGCGCGCCGCGAAATTGGCAATGGTCTGCGGATCGCTCAGATCCTGCTTTTGCGCGACCTGCGACATGGTCAGATGCTGATCGACCAGAAATTCGACCAGCTCGCAGTCTTCTTCCGACAGGCCATGGGCACGACAGAAACGGTGGGCGTCCTGCCTGCCAAGGGTGGAGTGATCGCCGCCTCGACCTTTTGCGATGTCATGGAAAAGCGCCGCAAGAAAAAGCAGCCAGGGGCGCTCGAACGCGGCCATCAGCTGGCTGCAGAAGGGGTATTCGTGGGCATGTTCGGCTTTCGTGAACCGACGCAGATTGCGCACCACCATCAGAATGTGCTGATCGACGGTGTAGACATGGAAGAGGTCGTGCTGCATCCGGCCGACGATCCGCCGAAAGACCGGCAGATAGCGACCGAGCACCGACCACTGATTCATGCGTCGCAGTTCGTGAGTGACCGCGTTGTCGCTTTGCAGGATGCGCAGGAACGCCGCCCGATTTTCGGGGTCGCGGCGAAAGCGTGCGTCGATCCGGCCCCGCTCACGCCAGATCGCCCGCAGGGTACGAGCGCTCATGCCGCTCAGCTCGCTGTGGGCTTCCATCGTCAGGAATGCGCGAAGGATGGCGGCCGGTTTGCGTGCAAAGAGCGTGTCGTCGGCAACGTCGAGCAGCCCGCGATTGTTCTGGAACTCATCGTCGATGGCTTTGGCGACCCCCGCGTTTTCCGGGAACAGTTCGGCCTCGAGGTTTTGCAGCAGCAGAGTGCTGAGCTGCGTGACCGACTTGGCGATCCGGTAGTAGCGCTGCATCAGCTGTTCGCTGGCGATCCGTGCGTTGGTCGCATCGAACCCCTGGGCCTGAGCGACCTGGGCCTGGAGATCGAACACCAGACGGTCTTCGCGGCGATTCGAGATGATGTGCAGCCAGGCCCGGATGACCTTGAGCCGGCGTTCGTCGTTGGCGAGCAGTCGTGCTTCGCGAGTCGTCATCAGCCCGCGCTCGGCCATGCCCGACCAGTTCAGGCCCAGACCGGCCGCGCGCGAAATCCAGCGGATCGACTGCAGGTCGCGCAGCCCACCCGGGCTTTCCTTGACGTTCGGCTCGAGGCTGTACGGCGTATCGGCAAACTTGGCGTGACGCTGGCGAACCTCGAACATCTTTGCGTGATAAAAGGCCCGCGGGTCGGTTGCCGCCTGCAGCCTTTCGGCCAGCGTGCGATAGATCCTGCGGCTGCCACACAGATAGCGTCGTTCGAGCAGGCTGGTCTGGACGGTGATGTCGCTGGCCGCCTCGCTCAGGCACTGATCGACCGTGCGCACGCTGTGGCCGATCACCAGCCCCACATCCCAGCATTGACCGACAAAGGTTTCGATGCTTTTCGTCCGGTGATCCGCCTCGGCATCGGGCACCAGGATCACCAGGTCAACGTCGGAATGCGGTTGCAACTCGCCGCGTCCATAGCCGCCGACTGCGGCCAGGCAGCAGTCGGTAGGCATCCCGCTGTGCCGCCAGAGCGTCACCAGGCTGCGATCGGTGAGTCGGACCATGCCGGTCAGCAGGCGATGGACTTCGGGTTGCTGCCTGAATCGCTCGACCAGTTCGGCGCGCTGCCTGCGCAGTTCGGTGCGCATCGCGCCGAGGTTTGTCGGCGCGGACGCGCCTGCAAGCGTGGTCATCGACTTGATGCCCTGATGACCACGCAGGCCTGGACATCGCAGGCATCGGTGGCACCGCAAGACCACTGGCCTTTGCAGCAAGCCATGATTACGCCGCCTTCGGCAGCAGGGCAGGGCGCTCCGGACATCCTGTCGACACCGTCAGGATTTCATGGCCGGTGTCGGTCACCAGGACGGTGTGCTCCCATTGGGCCGACAGGCTGTGATCCCTGGTCACGATGGTCCAGCCATCGGACATTTCGCGAATTTCGCGTCGACCGGCGTTGACCATCGGTTCGATGGTGAAGATCATGCCGGGCGTCAGGCGCTCCCCGGTGTCGGGGCGGCCGTAGTGAAGGATCTGCGGGTCTTCGTGAAAGCGTCTGCCGATGCCGTGGCCGCAAAACTCGCGCACGATCGAAAACCCCATCCCTTCGGCATGACGCTGGATGGCATGGCCGATATCGCCGAGTGTTGCCCCGGGCTTGACCTGGTCGATACCGAGCCACATCGACTCGAAGGTCACCTCGCACAGCCTGCGGGCGGCGATCGATGGTTCGCCGACAAAGAACATCCGGCTGGTGTCGCCGTGAAACCCATCCTTGATGACGGTGATGTCGATATTCAGGACATCCCCATTCTTGAGCACCTTCTCGCCCGGTATGCCGTGGCAGATCTGATGGTTGACCGAGGTGCAGATCGACTTCGGATAGGGTCGGTAGCCCGGCGGCGCATAGTTGAGGGGTGCCGGGATGGTCTGCTGAACCTCGACCATGTACTGATGACACAGGGTATCGAGTTCGCCGGTGGTCACGCCGTGCTTCACATAAGGGCCGATGAAGTCGAGCACCTCCGAGGCCAGGCGTCCGGCCAGCCGCATGGCGGCGACTTCTGCTTCGTTTTTGATCGCGATCGACATCGACTTGTCGTTAACTGGTTGTTCAAGCTAGAATTATAGGCTTACCAAACGACTGACGTTCGCCAAAAGCGGCTTGAGCATCGACGGTAAGTGCTGCACAAGTGTTTGAAGGCAAGCGTTTTAAGAGCGTCACAACATCTCCGCGGTTTTGAGCCGCAACGGCAAATCGGTCAGGCCGGTCAGCCGAAGCGGTCAGGGCAATCGAAGATTGCCCCGGAATACTGCCCACTGGGTGCACGGCAAGATGCCGTGTCCGGGCATCCGGAAAGCCGCGATATTCAACCCTAGACGGAGAAATATCATGTCGACCATGCGCCAAATGCTGGAGGCGGGTGTCCATTTCGGCCACCAGACCCGCTTCTGGAACCCCAAGATGGCTCCTTACATCTTCGGCCATCGCAACAAGATCCACATCATCAACCTCGAGAAGACTCTGGTCATGTACCAGGACTCGATGAAATATCTGCGCCAGCTCGCCTCCAACCGCGGCACGGTGCTGTTCGTCGGTACCAAGCGTCAGGCCCGCGAGATTATTGCCCAGGAAGCCCGCCGTGCCGGCATGCCTTATGTTGATGAGCGCTGGCTCGGCGGCATGCTGACCAACTTCAAGACGGTCAAGACCTCGATCAAGCGCCTGCGCGACATGGAAGCCGTGATGGCCGAAGGCGGCGTCGAGCGCATGTCCAAGAAAGAGGCGCTGCTGTTCAACCGTGAGATGGAAAAGCTCAGCAAGGCCATCGGCGGCATCAAGGACATGAATGGTCTTCCCGATGCGATCTTCGTGATCGACGTCGGCTATCACAAGATTGCGATCACCGAGGCGCTCAAGCTCGGCGTTCCGGTGGTCGGTGTGGTGGATACCAATCATTCGCCCGATGGCATCGACTATGTCATTCCGGGCAATGACGATTCGAGCAAGGCGATCCAGCTCTATGCCGAGGGTGTGGCCGATGCCATCCTGGCAGGTCGTGCTGCGGCGCTCGAAGGCATCGTCAAGGGCGCGTCTGACGAAGAGTTTGTCGAAATCGAAGCCGAAGAGGCTTGAAGGAAGGAGCATCAAGATGGCTGAAATCACCGCTTCGATGGTCAAGGAGCTGCGCGAAAAGACCGATGCTCCGATGATGGAGTG
>CAIVAS010000087.1 GCA_903903975.1 uncultured Burkholderiales bacterium | reverse complement strand
GGCATCGCCCAACTGCAAAAGCCTGCGGCCAGCATTCCCCTCGACTGGGAAGTCCGCGATGTGCTCAAGGCGGCCGGGCGGCAGGTCGCCGGCTATCTCGCAGTGAGTCAGGCGGTCGAAAAACTCGTGCAGGCCCGCCAGTTCGACTCATTCAACCGGATGAGTGCGTTTGTCGTCCATGACCTCAAGAACCTGGTCGCCCAGCTCTCACTGTTGCTCAAGAACGCCGCTCGGCACCGTGATAACCCTGAATTTCAACGCGATATGCTCGAAACCGTCGAGAATGTCCTCGATCGCATGCAGGGTCTGCTGATGCAATTGCGTGTCGGCACCAGGCCGATCGAGCAGCCTGCGCCGCTGATGCTGGCCGAAGTGCTCGCTGCGGCCATCGAATCGAAACGAGGAATTGCCTTGCAACCTGCCCTGACTGTTGCTGCATCCGCTGTGGATGTTCTGGTCGTCGCCCATCGCGACCGCCTGGAGCGGGTGGTCGGCCATCTGGTGCAAAACGCGATCGAAGCCACGCCGTCCAGTGGATCGGTGCGCATCGAGGCCGAGCGCGACGGGCGCGAGGTGCTGGTCAATGTGATCGACACCGGTGCCGGCATGAGCCGCGAGTTCATCGACACCCAGCTCTTCAAGCCCTTCAGCTCGACCAAGGAGCATGGCATGGGGATCGGTGCCTTCGAGAGCCGCGAGTACATCCGCGAAATCGGCGGGTCGCTGGCGGTCGCGAGTACCGAAGGCCGCGGCTCCTGGTTTTCGATCCGTCTGCCGGTGCATGGCGAGTCAATTCCTGCGGCCTTAAGCGCGACAGAGACTTCAGCTGAGTCACCGTCTTCAAGCCTGGCGAGGTCGCGCTGATGTCCGATGAGCGCCCGATCCTGCTGGTGGTCGAAGACGACAAGGGTCTGCAAAAGCAGATGCGCTGGAGCTTCGATCAGTACGAGGTCATCTTTGCCGACGATCACGACAGCGCGGTTGCCGCGGTTCGCCGCAGCGAGCCGCGAGTCATGACGCTCGACCTCGGCCTGCCGCCCACTCCCGACACCACCGAGCAGGGCTTTCGCATCCTGGAGTCGGTGATGGCCATCGCACCCACCACCAAGGTGATCGCGCTCACCGGCCAGAACGACCGGTCCAATGCAGTGCGTGCCATCGGCATCGGTGCCTATGATTTCTTTGCCAAGCCCTTCGAGCCGGACATCCTGGGGCTGGTGATTGCGCGCGCCTTTCGGGTCGCCGACCTCGAACACGAAAACCGCCTTTTGCGCCAGTCGCAGCTGGGCGAAGGCTTTACCGGCCTGATCACCCGCGACCCGGGCATGCTCAAAGTCTGTCGCCAGATCGAACGCCTCGCCCCGACCCAGGCCACGGTCATGCTGCTGGGCGACTCCGGCACCGGCAAGGAAGTGCTGGCCCGCGCCCTGCACAACGGCTCATCGCGCGCCGACAAGCGCTTCGTGGCCATCAATTGCGCGGCGATTCCGGATGCGCTGCTCGAATCCGAGCTCTTTGGCTACGAAAAAGGCGCTTTCACCGGCGCGGCCAAGCAGACCCCGGGCAAGATTGAGCTGGCCAATCACGGCACGCTGTTTCTGGACGAGATCGGCGATCTGCCGATGGCCCTGCAGGCCAAGCTGCTTCGCTTTTTGCAGGAGCGGGTCTTCGAGCGGGTCGGCGGGCGCCAGGAAATCGCAGTCGATGTGCGGGTGATCTGCGCCACCCATCAAAATCTGCGCGAGCGCATCGTTGAAGGCGCCTTTCGCGAAGACCTCTTCTATCGCCTCACCGAGATGATCGTGAGCATCCCGCCGCTGCGCGAACGTTCGGGTGATGCCAATCTGCTGGCCCATGCCTTCGTGCAGCGATTTGCGCAGGCCAACGGTCGCGTCGACCTCACGCTCAGCGACGAAGCGCTCAACGCCATCGAGGCCCATCAATGGCCGGGCAATGTCCGCGAACTCGAAAACGCGATCAAGCGCGCGGTCATCATGGCCGACGATCTGAGCATCACGGCTGATGACCTCGGCCTGACCGCTCCCGGCGACATGCCGGCACTCAATCTCAAGCAGATTCGCGACGACGCCGACAAGCAGGCGATTCTCAAGACGCTCGCCCGCTGCGACGGCAATGT
>CAIVAS010000086.1 GCA_903903975.1 uncultured Burkholderiales bacterium | reverse complement strand
ACGTTCTTTTCTTTCGGGATCAGGAACTCGAAGGGATTGCCCTCGAGGTCGGTGATGACAAGACGCTGCTTGCCCTTGGTGTCCTTGCCAAACGACACCGTACCGGTGATGTCGGCGAGCATGCCGGCATCCTTGGGAGCACGCGCCTCGAAGAGCTCGGCCACCCGCGGCAGACCGCCGGTGATGTCGCGATTCTTCTGCGATTCCTGGGGGATCCGGGCAAGCACTTCACCGACGCCGACCTGCTGGCCGTCGCGGATCATGATCAGTGCGCCCACCGGGAAGGAGATCGTGACCGCATGGTCGGTACCGGCGATCCGGACTTCCTGACCGGCTTCGTTGATCAGCTTGATCTGAGGACGCACGCCCTTGGTCGTCGGTCCGCGACGCTTGGCGTCGATGACCACCAGGGTCGACAGACCGGTGACATCGTCGATCTGCTTGGCAACCGTGACGCCTTCTTCGACGTTCTCGAACTTCACGGTACCGGCGTACTCGGTGATCATCGGACGGGTCAGCGCATCCCAGGTCGCCAGGATGGTGCCGGCCTTGACGACCTTGCCGTCGCCGGCCTGAAGCACCGCGCCATACGGCACCTTGTGACGCTCGCGCTCACGGCCGTTGTCGTCCTGGATCAGGATTTCGCCGGAGCGTGAGATGGCGACCTGCTCGCCCTTGCCGTTGGTGACATAGCGCATGGTGGCGGTAAAGCGCACGATGCCGTTCGATTTGGCGTCGACGCTGCTGGCCACTGCGGCACGCGATGCCGCGCCACCGATATGGAAGGTGCGCATGGTCAGCTGGGTGCCCGGCTCGCCGATCGACTGGGCGGCAATCACGCCAACCGCCTCGCCGGAGTTGACCAGGACGCCACGACCCAGGTCGCGGCCATAGCACTTGGCGCACAGACCGTAACGGGTATCGCAGGACAGCGGTGTGCGCACGCGCACTTCGTCGATGCCCAGACGCTCGATCTCGTCGACCGAGTCTTCGTCCAGCATGACGCCGGTTTCGTACAGGGTGGACTGGGTCTCGGGATGGACCACATCGGTCACCACGACCCGACCGAGGATACGGTCGCGCAGGGCTTCGATGACCTCGCCGCCTTCGACCAGGGCACGCATCGCCACACCGTTGGTGGTGCCGCAGTCGTCTTCGACCACCACCAGATCCTGGGTCACGTCGACCAGTCGACGGGTCAGGTAGCCGGAGTTGGCGGTCTTGAGCGCGGTATCGGCCAGGCCTTTTCGGGCGCCGTGCGTCGAGATGAAGTACTGAAGAACGTTCAGACCCTCGCGGAAGTTCGCGGTGATCGGCGTCTCGATGATCGAGCCGTCAGGCTTGGCCATCAGGCCGCGCATGCCGGCGAGCTGACGGATCTGCGCAGCCGAGCCGCGAGCACCCGAGTCGGCCATCATGTAGATGGCGTTGAAGGATTCCTGATCGACCACCTTGCCGTGACGGTCGGTGACCTTCTCGGTCTTGAGCTGATCCATCATGGCCTTGCCGACTTCGTCGCCGGTCTTGGACCAGATGTCGACCACCTTGTTGTAACGCTCGCCCTGGGTCACCAGACCCGAGGTGTACTGCTGCTCGATTTCCTTGACCTCGGCCTCGGCAGCAGCCAGCAAGGTGACCTTCTGCGGCGGCACCAGCATGTCGCCAATCGCAATCGAGATGCCGGCACGCGTGGCCAATCGGAAGCCGTTTTGCATCAGCTGATCGACGAAGATCACCGTATCGCGCAGACCGCAACGACGGAAGGAGGCGTTGATCAGCCGCGAGATTTCCTTCTTCTTGAGCGCCTTGTTGATGAACTCGAAGGGCATGCCGTGCGGCAGGATCTCGGACAGGATCGCGCGGCCGACCGTGGTGTTGGCACGGATCAGTCGGGGCGTGGACTCGCCGGTGTCGCGGTTGCGATCGTATTCGTGCAGACGCACGATGATCTTGGTGCCGAGCTCGACTTCGCGGTTCTCATAGGCCCGCAGCATCTCGGTGACGTTGGCGAACATCATGCCTTCGCCCTTGCCGTTGGTCTTTTCGCGGGTGGCGTAGTAAAGACCCAGCACGATGTCCTGCGACGGCACGATCGAGGGCTCGCCGTTGGACGGGAACAGCACGTTGTTGGAGGCCAGCATCAGCGTGCGGGCTTCGAGCTGTGCTTCGATCGACAGCGGCACGTGAACCGCCATCTGGTCGCCATCGAAGTCGGCATTGAAGGCCGCGCAGACCAGGGGATGCAGCTGGATCGCCTTGCCTTCTATCAGCACCGGCTCGAAAGCCTGGATGCCGAGGCGGTGCAGGGTCGGCGCCCGGTTGAGCATGACCGGATGTTCGCGGATGACTTCCTCCAGGATGTCCCAGACGATGGGTTCCTGGTTCTCGACGAACTTCTTGGCCTGCTTGATGGTGGTGGCCACCCCCATCGTCTCGAGCTTGTTGAAGATGAAGGGCTTGAAGAGCTCGAGCGCCATCAGTTTGGGCAGACCGCACTGATGCAGCTTGAGCTGCGGGCCGACCACGATGACCGAGCGGCCCGAGTAGTCGACGCGCTTGCCCAGCAGGTTCTGACGGAAACGACCGCCCTTGCCCTTGATCATGTCGGCCAGCGACTTCAGGGCGCGCTTGTTGGCGCCGGTCATGGCCTTGCCGCGACGACCGTTGTCGAGCAGCGAGTCGACCGCTTCCTGCAGCATGCGCTTTTCATTGCGCACGATGATCTCGGGCGCCTTGAGCTCGAGCAGACGCTTCAGTCGGTTGTTGCGGTTGATGACCCGACGATAGAGGTCGTTGAGGTCGGAGGTGGCAAAGCGTCCGCCATCGAGCGGCACCAACGGGCGCAGTTCGGGCGGCAGCACCGGCAGGACGTCGAGCACCATCCACTCGGGCTTGATGCCCGAGCGCTGGAAGCCTTCGAGCACCTTCAGGCGCTTGGCGAGCTTCTTGATCTTGGCTTCAGACGAGGTCGCGCCCAGCTCTTCGTGCAGCCGGGTGACATCGCGGTCGACGTCGATCGAACGCAGCAGATCGCGCACGCCTTCGGCACCCATGATCGCGCGGAAGTCATCGCCATACTCTTCGGTCTTGGCGAGGAAGTCGTCTTCGGTGAGCAGCTGGCAGCGCTTGAGCGGGGTCATGCCCGGTTCGATGACCACATAGGCCTCGAAATAGAGCACGCGCTCGATATCGCGCAGCGTCATGTCGAGCACCATGCCCAGACGCGACGGCAGCGACTTCAGGAACCAGATGTGCGCGGTCGGGCTGGCCAGCTCGATGTGGCCCATCCGCTCGCGGCGGACTTTGGCGAGCGTGACTTCGACACCGCACTTCTCGCAGATCACGCCACGGTGCTTCAGGCGCTTGTACTTGCCGCACAGGCACTCGTAGTCCTTGATCGGCCCGAAGATCTTGGCGCAGAACAGACCGTCGCGCTCGGGCTTGAAGGTCCGGTAGTTGATGGTCTCAGGCTTCTTGACTTCGCCATAGGACCAGGAGCGGATCTTCTCGGGCGACGCAATGCCGATCTTGATCGCGTCGAAGTGTTCTTCTTCCTGAACCTGCTTGAACAGGTCGAGCAATGCTTTCATCTTGGCCCCTTTATCCCGCTCAGTTGCGCTCGAGATCGATATCGATCCCGAGCGACCGGATTTCTTTCACCAGCACATTGAACGACTCGGGCATGCCCGCTTCGATCGTGTGCTCGCCCTTCACCAGATTCTCGTAGACCTTGGTCCGACCATTCACATCGTCGGACTTGACGGTCAGCATTTCCTGCAAGGTGTAGGACGCGCCATAGGCCTCGAGTGCCCAGACCTCCATCTCGCCGAAACGCTGCCCGCCGAACTGCGCCTTGCCGCCCAGCGGCTGCTGGGTGACCAGGGAATACGGCCCAGTGGAGCGCGCATGCATCTTGTCGTCGACCAGGTGATGCAGTTTCAGGACATGCATGTAGCCCACGGTGACATGACGGTCGAACTGCTCGCCGGTGCGACCGTCGTGAAGCCGCAGCTGCGTCTTCTCGAGGTTGAAGCCGAGCTTGGTGGTGTTCGGATCGTCGTCCGGGAAGGCGATGTCGAGGGCTGCACGGATCTCGAGTTCGGAGGCACCGTCGAACACCGGCGTGGCAAACGGCACGCCATTGGTGAGGTTTTGCGCCAACTCGACAATCTCGGGATCGGTGAGCGTCTCGAGTTCGGCCTTCTGCCCGTTGCGGTTGTAGACGCTGTCGAGCATGCGACGCAGCTCGACCGCCTTGGCCTGACGGGCGAGCATTTCGCCGATACGCAGACCGATGCCCTTGGCAGCCCAGCCGAGGTGAGTCTCGAGAATCTGGCCGACGTTCATCCGTGAGGGCACGCCCAGCGGGTTGAGCACGATATCGACCGGACGGCCATCGGCCATGTAAGGCATGTCCTCGACCGGCACGATGCGCGAGACCACACCCTTGTTGCCGTGACGTCCGGCCATCTTGTCGCCAGGCTGAAGGCGACGCTTGACCGCCAGATAGACCTTGACCATCTTGAGCACGCCCGGGGGCAACTCGTCGCCCTGGGTAAGCTTTTTGCGCTTTTCTTCGAAGGCCAGATCGAAGGAGTGGCGCTTTTGCTCGATCGACTCTTTCGCGCCTTCGAGCTGGCTGGCAGCGGTTTCATCGGCCAGACGGATCTCAAACCAGTTCCAGCGATCGAGGTCTGACAGATAAGCCGCGTCGATGACCGCATCCTTGGCCAGACGCTTGGGGCCGCCATTGGCCACCTTGCCGATCAGCAGACGCTCGAGACGCTCGAAGCTGTCGTTCTCGACGATGCGCAGCTGGTCGTTGAGGTCCAGGCGATAACGCTTGAGTTCGTCGTCGATGATCGACTGGGCGCGCTTGTCACGCACGATGCCTTCGCGGGTGAAGACCTGGACGTCGATGACCGTGCCGTTCATGCCCGAGGGTACGCGCAGAGACGTGTCTTTCACATCAGAGGCCTTCTCGCCGAAGATCGCCCGCAGCAGCTTTTCTTCAGGGGTGAGCTGGGTCTCGCCTTTGGGCGTGACCTTGCCGACCAGGGTGTCGCCGGCCAGCACCTCGGCACCGATGTAGACGATGCCCGACTCGTCCAGACGACCGAGTTGGCTTTCGGACAGATTCGAGATGTCGCGGGTGATCTCTTCGGAGCCGAGCTTGGTGTCGCGGGCGAGCACCG
This sequence comes from uncultured Burkholderiales bacterium, assembly GCA_903903975.1. GTDB lineage: Bacteria > Pseudomonadota > Gammaproteobacteria > Burkholderiales > Burkholderiaceae_E > UBA4615. The sequence continues at coordinate 6,509 of CAIVAS010000086.1, read as the reverse complement.
AGAGCTCCTCGATATGGATCGAGGTGTAGCGGTCGTCAGCCACGACTTTCTCGGAGATCAGGATCGAGTCTTCGAAGTTGTAGCCGTTCCAGGGCATGAAGGCGACCAGCATGTTCTGGCCAAGCGCGAGCTCGCCCAGGTCGGTCGAGGCGCCGTCGGCCACCACGTCACCACGGGCAATGCGATCGCCCTTGCGAACAATCGGACGCTGGTTGATGTTGGTGTTCTGGTTGGAACGGGTGTACTTGATCAGGTTGTAGATGTCGACGCCGACTTCACCGGCAACCGCTTCATCGTCATTGACCCGGATCACGATCCGGTTGGCATCGACATAGTCGACCAGGCCGCCGCGCAGCGCGGTCACGACCGTGCCGGAGTCGACCGCGCAGGTCCGCTCGATACCAGTACCGACCACCGGTTTTTCCGGGCGCAGGCAGGGCACGGCCTGACGCTGCATGTTCGAGCCCATCAGCGCGCGGTTGGCGTCGTCATGCTCGAGGAAGGGGATCAGCGAAGCCGCCACCGAGACAATCTGGCTCGGCGCCACGTCCATGTACTGGACCTTGTCGGGCGACGACAGCAGGGTCTCGCCGTTGATCCGCACCGACACCAGTTCGTCGACCAGGCGGCCGTTGGCATCGACGCCGGCGTTGGCCTGGGCGATCACATAGCGGCCTTCCTCGATCGCCGACAGGTAATGGATGTCGTCGGTGAGGGTGAGATCGACCACCTTGCGGTAGGGCGTCTCGAGAAAGCCGTATTCGTTCAGGCGCGCATAAAGCGACAGCGAATTGATCAGGCCGATGTTCGGGCCCTCAGGGGTTTCGATCGGGCACACCCGGCCGTAATGGGTGGGATGCACGTCGCGAACTTCGAAGCCGGCGCGCTCGCGCGTCAAACCGCCCGGGCCAAGGGCCGACACACGGCGCTTGTGGGTGATCTCGGACAGCGGATTGGTCTGGTCCATGAACTGCGACAGCTGCGAGGAGCCGAAGAATTCACGGATGGCGGCACTGATCGGCTTGCTGTTGATCAGGTCGTGCGGCATCAGGTTTTCGGTCTCGGCCTGGCCCAGACGCTCCTTGACCGCGCGCTCGACCCGAACCAGACCGGCGCGGAACTGGTTTTCGGCCAGCTCGCCCACGCAACGCACACGGCGGTTGCCGAGGTGATCGATGTCATCGATCTCACCTTTGCCGTTGCGCAGATCAACCAGGATCTTGATGACCGCGAGGATGTCCTCGTTAGTCAGCGTCATCGGGCCGGTGAGTTCGTCGCGGCTGACGCGGCGGTTGAACTTCATGCGACCGACCTTGGACAGATCGTAGGCATCGGCGCTGTAGAAGAGCCGATTAAAGAGCGCCTCGACCGCCTCTTCGGTGGGCGGCTCGCCCGGACGCATCATGCGGTAGATCGCAATACGGGCGGCGGCCTGATCGGCGGTGTCATCGATGCGCAGGGTCTGCGACATGAACGGGCCATGATCCAGGTCGTTGGTGTAGAGGGTCTGGAAGTCCTGGACCGATGCCACCCGCATCTTCTTGAGCAGGTCTTCGGTCAGCTCATCGTTGGCCTTGGCGACGATCTCGCCGGTCTCGGAGTCGATGACGTTGGTGGCCAGCACCCGGCCGAGCACATAGTCTTCCGGCACCGAGATGCGCTTGAGTCCGGCGCCATCGAGGTCGCGGATGTTCTTGGCATTGATGCGCTTGTCTTTGGCAACGATGACCTTGCCGTCACGATCGGAAATATCGAAGCGGGCAATCTCGCCACGCATGCGATCGGGCACGAGATCCATCAGCGCCCCTTCGGGCATCATCTGAAAGTTATCGTTGACGAAGAAGTGCGCCAGGATCTGCTCGGGGGTCAGACCGATCGACTTCAGCAAAATCGTGACCGGCATCTTGCGGCGACGGTCGACACGGAAATAGAGGACGTCCTTGGGGTCGAACTCGAAGTCGAGCCAGGAACCACGGTAGGGAATGATGCGAGCCGAGAAAAGCAGCTTGCCCGAGCTGTGGGTCTTGCCGCGGTCGTGCTCGAAAAACACGCCGGGCGAGCGGTGCAACTGCGAGACGATGACCCGCTCGGTGCCGTTGACCACGAAGGAACCGTTGGTCGTCATGAGCGGAATCTCGCCCATGTAGACCTCCTGCTCCTTGACTTCCTTGACGGTCGGCTTGGGGGCTTCACGGTCCATGATGACCAGGCGCACCCGGGCGCGCAGCGGTGCACAGAAAGTCAGACCGCGCTGCTGGCATTCCTTGACATCAAAGGCTGGTGTGCCGAGGTTGTAATTGACGAACTCGAGGCGCGCCGACTGGTTGTGCGACACGATCGGAAAGATCGAGGTGAAGGCGGCTTGCAGGCCCTCGTCGCCTCGATTGGCCACCGTCTTGTCGGTCTGCAGGAACTGCGAGTACGACGCAAGCTGCGTTGACAGCAGATAGGGCACCTCCTGCACGACCTTGCGTTTGGCGAAGGACTTGCGAATGCGCTTCTTTTCGGTGAACGAATAGGCGTGGACCATGGACTCTCCGGAATGACCTTAGGCAGAGATCGGGGATCGCACCCCCGGTCGGACGACCGGTGATGCGGGCCTCGAGCTCCGCTGTGATGACGATGCACGCAAGCCCGGCATCCGCTCCAGAAGGAGTCGGTGGCCGGGGGTCGCGTGCACCTGAAACAACGGGGGCTTGACTGAGGTGATGCGCTTACTTGATCTCGACCTTTGCGCCGGCGTCTTCGAGCTGCTTCTTGAGCGCTTCGGCATCGGCCTTGTTGACGCCTTCCTTGACAGCCTTGGGTGCGCCGTCGACCAGGTCCTTGGCTTCTTTCAGGCCCAGACCGGTGGCCGCGCGAACGACCTTGATGCACTCGACTTTCTTCTCGCCGGAAGCCAGCAGCATGACGGTGAATTCGGTCTGCTCTTCCACGACAGCGGCCGCAGCGCCACCACCGCCCGGTGCGGCCACAGCGACAGCAGCAGCAGCTGCCGAGACGCCGAATTTCTCTTCCATGTCCTTGATGAGGCCGGACAGCTCGAGCACGGTCATACCGGCGATCGCGTCGAGGATTTCGCTTTTGTTCAGTGCCATGATGTCAATTCCATTCTTTGCTAAGAGGGTTCAGATTCAGGAAGCGGGTTTCGGTTTCAGACTGATGCGGGTGCATCGGCCTTTTCGCGCTCGTCGCGCAGGGCAGCAACGGTGCGGACAAATCTGGCCGGCACTTCGTTGAGCGTCTGAACGAACTTGGCAACCGGTGCCTGCATGGTGCCCATCAACTGCGCCAGCAGCACATCACGGCTTGGCATCGAGGCCAGCGCCTTGACTGCATCCGTGTCGAGCACGGAATTCGCCATGGCACCACCCTTGAGGGCAAGCTTGTCGTTGCTTTTGGCAAAGTCGGAGAGCACCTTTGCGCAGCTCACCGGATCGCTGGACATGCCGTAGATGAGCGGGCCGACGAGTTTGTCGGTCAGTCCTTCGAACGGCGTGCCGGCGATTGCCCGACGCGCAAGCGTGTTCTTGAGAACACGCAGATACACACCCGATTCACGTGCCTGCTTGCGCAGGCCAGTGATCGCGCCGACTTCCAGGCCACGGTACTCCGCGACGATGATGGCCTGGGCCGATGCCACCTGGGCACTGACCTCGGCAACCACTGCCGCTTTCTCTTCACGATTGAGACTCACGTCTTTCGCTCCTACCAGAATTGGTGCGACGGCCGGATGGCCGGAACACCGGTTACGGCGACCGAACGTGAGTCACTGCCGCAGTCGATGGAATCCAATGCAGGAAACCCTCTGTTGCTGCCGAAACCCGCTTCGGGGACGCCATCTGCGCCGGGCGCTTTCGCGTTTAAAGTGCCTCGGACCAAGGTCCGCTGCGCTCCCTGCGGTCTTTGATAACCTGCCCGCCTTGATGCAGCAGACAGCCCAAAGTCCTTTACCGATCCGGTCGCTCGCACACAGCGATCGACCGGCACTGTCTTGCGTCGAATCAGGCCGCCGGAGCGGTCAGACTCATGGTGTCTACCCTGACGCCAATGCCCATGGTGCTCGAGACCGCGATCTTGCGAAGGTAGATCCCTTTCGAGCTCGCCGGTTTGGCACGTGCCAAGGCGTCGACCAGCGCGGCCAGGTTGCTGCGCAAAGCTGCGGGTTCGAAGGAGGCGCGACCGATGGTGGCGTGAATGATACCGGCCTTGTCGGTCCGATACTGAACCTGACCCGCACGGGCGTTCTTGATGGCGGTCACGACATCGGCAGTCACCGTACCCACCTTGGGGTTAGGCATGAGACCGCGCGGGCCGAGAATCTGACCGAGACCGCCGACCACACGCATGGCGTCGGGCGAGGCGATCACGATGTCGAAGTTCAGATTGCCCGCCTTGACCTGCTCGGCAAGATCTTCCATACCGACCACGTCAGCGCCAGCTGCCCGGGCTTCATCAGCCTTGGCGCCCTGGGTGAAGACCGCAACACGGACCGACTTGCCGGTACCGGCCGGCAGTACAACCGAGCCGCGCACGACCTGGTCGGATTTCTTGGCATCAACGCCAAGCTGCACGGCAACGTCGATGGACTCGTCGAACTTGGCGACGGCGCATTCCTTGACCAGCGCGATCGCGTCGGTCACCGGATAGAGTTTGCGTGAATCAACCTTGCCACGCAGAGCCTTGGCGCGTTTGGTAAGCGTTGCCATTTACAGTCCCTCCACCGTGATGCCCATGCTGCGAGCCGACCCGGCGATGGTACGCACGGCCGTTTCGAGATCGGAGGCGGTTAAGTCAGGCATCTTGAGTTTGGCGATGTCCTCGGCTTGCGCACGAGTGATCTTGCCGACCTTGTCGGTATGCGGCGTCTTGGAGCCTTTGTCGATCTTGGCCGCCTTCTTGATGAGGATGGTCGCCGGCGGCGTCTTCATCACGAATGTGAAGCTCTTGTCGGCAAACGCGGTGATCACGACCGGAATCGGCAGACCCGGCTCGACACCCTGTGTCTGGGCGTTGAAGGCCTTGCAGAACTCCATGATGTTCAGGCCGCGCTGGCCGAGTGCCGGTCCGATCGGGGGCGACGGATTGGCTTTTCCTGCAGGAACCTGCAGCTTGATGAAACCGATGATCTTCTTTGCCATGGCTGGCTGTACTCCTGGAGATGTTGAGTCCTAGCGCCGGCTCGGATGCCCCGGGACGATGCCCGGGAGACGTCTTACTGCGGCTCCTCGTTGCGATCACCAGGCAATCTGCCTGGCGTTGCGGCAACCGGTTTCCCGGTGGCCGGGGCGTCCGCAACGCCCCTTGATCAGACCGCTCGATCAGGTCTTCTCGACCTGACCGAACTCGAGTTCGACCGGGGTGGCACGACCGAAGATCGTGACCGACACCCGCAGGCGACTCTTTTCGTAATTGACCTCTTCGACATTACCGTTGAAATCGGTAAACGGGCCTTCGCGCACGCGCACCATCTCGCCGACTTCGAACAGGGTCTTGGGTTTGGGCTTTTCGACACCTTCCTGCATCTGGCTCATGATCTTGGCGACCTCCTTCTCGGAGATCGGCGTCGGACGATGACCCGAGCCGCCAACAAAACCGGTGACCTTGGCGGTGTTCTTGACCAGGTGCCAGGTGTCGTCGTCCATGTCCATTTCGACCAGGACGTAGCCGGGGAAGAAGCGGCGCTCGGAGATCGTGCGCTGACCGTTCTTCATCTCGACCACCTCTTCGGTCGGCACGAGAATTTTGCCAAAACGATCCTGCATGGCAGCGCGATCGACACGCTCCTGCAGGGCACGCGCGACGCTTTTTTCCATGCCTGAGTAGGCGTGAACGACGTACCAATGCTTGCTCATGAGCGCTTCCATCCGAGAACCAGGTCGTAGAGGAGCCACTCGAGACTCTTATCCACTGCCCACAGAAAAATCGCCATCACGAACACGAAAGCAAAGACATAGGCGGTGACCATCCACGTCTCTTTGCGCTCGGGCCAGACAACACGCTTGGTTTCTGCCCAGGCATCACGGGCAAAACCGATAAGTCGCTGGCCGGGGCCCGAAAACCAGCCGATGGCGACACCCGCTCCAAGCCCGACCAGGATCGACGCCAGCCGAACAACCAATGGCTGCTGGGCGAGCAGGTAGTAGCCGACGATCCCGCCGACGACCGCACCCACTGCCACGACGACTTTCGCCGTGTCAGCGGTGCTGTTGACCGTTTCAATTTGCTGGTTGGACATCATGGAACCTGGCAGGGGCAGAGGGAATCGAACCCCCAACCTGCGGTTTTGGAGACCGCCGCTCTGCCAATTGAGCTATACCCCTGGAGAACTGGAAGATTCAAGCGACGATCTTGGCGACGACGCCGGCACCGACGGTACGGCCACCTTCACGAATCGCAAAGCGCAGGCCCTGCTCCATCGCGATCGGGGCAATCAGCGTGACCACCATCTTCACGTTGTCCCCAGGCATCACCATCTCGGTCCCCTCGGGCAACTCCACCGAGCCGGT
>CAIVAS010000085.1 GCA_903903975.1 uncultured Burkholderiales bacterium | reverse complement strand
CCGTTCGCGTGGGCAGCAATTGATAGGCCAACATTTGGACCCGGCGCGCGTCGATGCTCCCGCCCAACAGTGCGACCCGCCAGGCCGCTAGCAGTGTGGGGTCATTGGCATGCAGCAGACTGAAAATCCGCCGCACCAAGTCGGATTCGCGCGGACCCAATGGGGTGAGCTCCAGATTCGCTCTGCGCTTCAAGCTGGTCCAAGAGCGGGCATTGGTACCGGCTGTGTAAATGTCGCTCAACTCCAATTGGCTATCGAGCAAAAATTTGCGCAGTTCCATGGTCGGCCCACTTTGCAGCGCAGCCCATGCCACCAACTCAGCGCACAAGCGAACTACATTCAAATTCAGCGCCTGTTGTAAGTTGCTTAGAACACGTTCGCGCGCAACCCGGTCGAACTGAATATGGACACCCGCCGGGAGCTTACTGAAACCATTAGCCACCGCATCAGCTATCTGCTGGCGGCTACTTCCAGTGATTGACCGCAGCAGTACATCAAAGCGAAATTCGTTGCTGTACAGGGCGACAAAGTCCAGCACGAGGCACGCTTCTTTACCCTTTGCGAGCCGCAGGCCCCGGCCGATCTGTTGCTGAAAGATAACGGGGCTTTGGGTGGGGCGTAGCAGGACAATGGCATTTGCATCGGGGATGTCAACGCCTTCGTTGAACACATCGCAGCTGCAAATCATCTTCAACGCACCGCTGCTGAGTTGTTGCACGGCAGTCGTTCGCGCACCCTGCGAGTCAGCCCCAGTCAGCGCCACAGCAGGCAACCCTGAACGGTTGAAAAAATCGGCCATGAAATTCGCGTGGGCCACACTCACGCAAAAGGCCAAGCCTTTGAGCGCGTTCAAGTCAGCCACATAGGTATTCAGAGCATTGACCACCGTTCTGGCGACGTCCCCCCGGTTTGAGTAGCGGTTGGGTTTAGAGTCTCCCGGGCATTGTAAGGGCCTTGTCGGCCAGTTGCCTTGCGTAGGCTGCCGGAGGCAGCCCACCCAAGGATCGCTTGGGTCTTTCTTCGTTGTATTCGCGTCGCCACCGTTCGATCTCGACCCGTGCGTGGGCGAGACTGATGAACCAGTGCTCGTTCAGACATTCGTCCCGAAACCGTCCGTTGAACGATTCGACGTACGCGTTCTGATTCGGTTTTCCGGGCTCGATCAGCTTCAACGCGACCCCGTTGCGATGCGCCCAGGTCAGCATGGCCCGGCCCGTGAACTCCTTGCCGTTGTCGGTCCGAATGATCTTCGGTCGGCCACGCAGTGAACAGATTCGGTCCAGAAGTCTCGTCAGTCGCTCTCCGCCGATGCTGTGCTCCGGGTCGATCGCTACAGCCTCGTGCGTACCGTCGTCCACGATCACCAGGCACTTGATGACCCGCCCATCTGCCACTCGATCGAACACGAAATCCATCGACCAGACCTCGTTCGGCGCCGTTGGCCGCAGCAGCGGCTGCCGCTCTCCCATGGGGATCTTCTTTCTCTGACGGCGCTTTACCTGCAAGCCTTCCTTGGCGTACAGCCGATCGACTCGCGTGTGGTTGACGATCAGTCCTGCCTGACGAAGCTTCAGGTAGATCATCGCCGACCCGTAGCGTCGATGCCGCTGAGCAATCGCCACGATCCTCTGCCGCAGATCTGCATTGCGATCCGCGCGCGGCTCGTAGCGCAACGCGCTCGTGCTCATGGCAAGCATTCGGCAGCAATGCCGCTCCGACAGGCCACGCAGTTGCATCCACCGCACCAGCTCGCGTCGCGCTGGTGCGGTCACCATTTTTTTCGAAGTGCCTCACGCGATACCTCGTTCTCGAGCATCGACTCGGCCAGCAGCTTCTTCAGTCGCGCGTTCTCCAGTTCAAGCGCCTTGAGCTTCTTCGCGTCCGAGACGTCCATCCCGCCGAACTTGCTTCGCCACAGGTAGTAGCTGGCCTCCGAGAAACCGTGCCGGCGGCACAGTTCCTTGATCGCCACGCCCGCCTCGGCCTCCTTCAGGAATCCGATGATCTGCTCTTCTGTAAACCGCTTCTTCACGTCCGATCTCCTTCCCCAGGGCCGGACTCTAAACCCAACCGCTACTCAAACCGGGGGGACGTCGGGCGCACCAAACGTTCAGCAGGGGCAGCGGTACAAACTGAGAACGGAGAGAGTCCCCGTTCGAGGTGGACGCCGATGCAAACGGAATTCCGCTTGCTGGCGCAACCGACGTATTGCGGCAGAAACGCGAACTATTGCGTCATGCGCATGACTGAATGCCCCGAGGGGCGGCGGCTTACGGAT
>CAIVAS010000084.1 GCA_903903975.1 uncultured Burkholderiales bacterium | reverse complement strand
GAGCAGCAGATCGAGCAGGGCATAGCTGTCCTTGCCGCCCGAGACGCAGACCATCACCTTGTCGCCCGGCTCGATCATCGAAAAATCGGCGATCGCCTCACCCACCTGACGACACAGTCGCTTGTGCAGCTTGTTGCGCTCGCGCTCGACCTTGTCGACCGGGCTCATCAGACGGTATCCCGGAATCGGAAGACTTCGATGCCGACCGAGCGGCAATCGGGATAGACATCGGGTTTCTCGGTGCTGACGCGCACGGCCCGCACCGCTGACTGCGCCAGGCAGATGGCGACGATGCCTTCAATCAGGGTTTCCTGGAGATTGAAGTGGCGCGAGCTTGCGAGCCTGGCCAGTTCGATACGAACGAAGTCGTAGTCGAGGATCTCGTCGCGATGGTCGTTGAGCGGCGTGGAGTGGCTGCGCGGCACGAAGAGGTCAACATTGATCAGCAGGCGCTGCGGGGCGGCGAGTTCGGCGGCATGAAAGCCGATCGAGACATCGATCGCGTAGTCGGTCAGAAAGATGCGCTGGCAGTCGGCCAGGCGCGGATCGAGCAGGTAGCTCATAGACGGTCCGGGGTGAGGTACATCACATCGCGTGCCAGCGGCAGCAGATGCTGGCCGCCGTCGACGAGCAGGTTGACGCCGGTGATGGCGTTGGCGTCAGTCAGATAGACCACTGCGTCGACCACGTCCGACAGGCTCGACGAGCGGCCCAGCGGCGTCCTGGTGTGGGCCGCGGCAAAGCCCTCGTCGCTCTGGTCGCCCGATTTGAGGGTGATGCCGGGCGACACGCCGGCTACCCGCAGGACCGGTGCAAAGGCCATGGCCATGATGTGGGTGGCGGCGAGCAGACCGGCCTTGGTCAGGGTGTAGGAAAAAAAATCGGGATTGGGGTTGTCGAGTTTCTGATCGAGCAGATTGATCACCACGCCAGGCACTGCCGGATTTGATGGGGTGAGTCGTGCATGCAGCAACTGGGCGAGCAGCACCGGAGCAGCCAGATTGGGTCGCAGATGGCTGTCGAGCGAGGCGAAGCTGAAGGTGGCCGGCGTGTCGGGTTCGAATCGCGAGGCGTTGTTCACGACGCAACTCAGGTCGGGGAAGGCGGCGGCGGCGGCTTCGAACATCGAACGGGTTTGCGATTCGCTGTCCAGATCGGCGCCGAAGGCCTGAGCGCGCCGACCCAGCGCCTGCACCTGGCGCACGGTTTCATCGGCATCGGCCGATGACTGGCCGAAGTGCACCGCGATATCCCAGCCGGCCCGGGCCATGCCCAATGCAATGCCGCGGCCGATACGCTTGCCGGCGCCGGTGACCAGTGCTGCACGCGAGACCGCGTTCGGTGTGCCCGTGGCGGGCGGCGCGACGATTGAGACGGCCATGGTTGGACAGGCTGGAGGGTGATCGGGGAAAAGGAACTGGCTGGGGCTGACAGGGGGCTGCACAATGACTGCACAGCGACTGCGGACACCCGGTCAGTGTAAGGGGCAAGTGTAAGGGCTAAGAGCGATTGCGCGATTGCGGCACAATCGGGCCATGTCGCTGCCTTCACCCGATGCCCAAGCGCTCGTCCTGAGTCGCGCCCTGTCGCAGCGAATCGCGCAGGACATTGCGCAGCAGGGAGGCTGGATCGGTTTTGATGCCTTCATGCATCGGGTGCTCTACGAGCCCGGCTTGGGCTATTACACCGGGCCGATGCGCAAGTTCGGCGCGCAGGGTGATTTCGTGACCGCCCCGGAACTCTCTCCACTCTTTGCCCAATGCCTGGCTGTGCAGGTCTCGCAGTGGTTCGATCAGACCGAGCCGGTGGTGGTCGAATTCGGCGCAGGCTCGGGGCGACTGGCTGCCGGCCTGCTCGATGCCTTGCATGAGCTGGGCACGCCTGCGCGCCGCTATCTGATCATCGAAGTCTCGGCGAGTCTGCGTGAGCGTCAGCGCGAGACGATCGCGCAGCTCGCCCCCGATCGTCTCGGCGTCGTGCAGTGGCTCAATACCCTGCCCGCGCAGATCGATGGGGTGGTGATCGGTAATGAACTGCTCGATGCCATGCCGGTGCGGGTCTTCGAGATCGACTCGGGCGGGCTGCTGGAGGTCGGCGTGGCGATCAATGAGGACGGCGCGTTTGCCTGGGCGACGTGTGAGGCTGATCAGGCGCTGATCGATGCGGTGAAGGCGACCCTCAGTGATTCACCTGAAGATTTACGTGATGAGTCGCGCGGTGATTCGCTGAATCAATCGATGAATGGTCCACAGAGCGCGGTTTCAAGCGAGCGGATGGATGGCAGCGCTCATCCGGCGTCGCGCTATCGCTCGGAAATCGGCCTGCAGGGCCGGGCCTGGGTTGAGACCGTGGGCCGCGCATTGCATCGCGGCGCGATGCTGCTGATCGACTACGGCTTTTCGGCGCGCGAGTACTACCATCCGCAGCGCGATCAGGGCACGCTGGTGGCGCATTTCCGGCATCGGGTTCATACCGACGTCTTCCATCTGCCCGGCCTGCAGGATGTGACCGCGCATGTCGATTTCAGTGCGATCGCACGCGCTGGGGCGGCTGCCGGTCTGGATCTGCTGGGCTACACCTCGCAGTCGCGCTGGCTGATCAACTGCGGCTTGCTCGATCGCCTTGCCGCGCTGACCTCTGCCGCGCAGGCCGGTGAGCAGGGGGCGGCGGCCACACTTGACGCCGCACGCACGGTGGGTGCCGCGCAGACCCTGTTGTCGGAGGCCGAGATGGGCGAACTCTTCAAGGTGATCGCCTTCGGTCGAGGCCTTGCCGATGACGCACTGGGCTTTGTGCGGGGCGATCGCAGGGGGACGCTGTGAAGTGGTTCATTGCGATCACGCTGGCGCTCTTTCTGTTTTCGGGGGCGATGCCCCTGCTGCGGCGCTTCGGGATCGGGCGTTTGCCGGGCGACTTCCAGTTCAGGCTGTTTGGGCGCGAGTGGTCGATTCCCTTGACGTCGACCATCCTGCTGTCATTGCTGGCCGCGCTGGTGGCGCGGTTCATCTGATTCAATCACTCGATCACAACGAAGGGAGACTCCCGATGAAGCACTACACGATGGCTCAATTGCCCGGCATGGTTGGCAAGGAACTGGCACTGAGCGACTGGCTCACCGTCGATCAGGACCGTATCCAGCGTTTTGCAGAAGCGACCGACGATCACCAGTGGATCCATGTCGATGTCGAGCGCGCCAAGGCCGGACCATTTGGTGCGCCGATTGCGCACGGCTATCTCACGCTGTCGCTGATTGCCGGGTTTTCGCAGCGCAATCTGGCGATCGACGACTCGCCGATGTCGGTCAACTACGGCCTGAACAAGGTGCGGTTTCCGAATCCGGTGAGGGTGGGAAGCAAAGTGCGCGCGCGCATGACCCTGCAGTCTTGCGAAGCAATCGAGGGCGGGCCGGCCGGCAAGGGCGGGCTGCAGCTGATCACGCTGGTGACGATCGAGATCGACGGGGCGAGCAAACCGGCCTGTGTGGCCGAGACGGTGAGAATGATCTACGCCTGATTACTGTGGCTCAGGCCACATGCCCAATCGGATGGCTTCAGCGCTGCATCGTCGTGGCGCTAGCTGCGTCCGAGTGTTTGGGCGACCGCAGCCACCCGCGCGCTATGCACCGTCGTGCGAATGCGCTCGGTGAAAGTCTCGCGGGGCTCGGGTGCGAGCCGGTGGGCGATCGCGCCGGCATCGACCGCGCGTGCGGCCGATAAGGCCTGCTGCCACAGCTCGGCCTGCGGATAGGGACGCTCGGCAAAGCCCAGCCGACCGCGATGATCGGCCTCGCAGGCGGTGAGCAGTTCGATGAAACGCTCGGGCTTGCGGATCGCATCGCAGCGTTCGAGCAGCTCGACCATCGTGGCTGGCCGCAGCTCGGGGGCGCGATGGATGTTGCCGTGGTCGCGGGCGGCCATCAGGGCCAGATCGCGGCAGTCGTTGGGGACTTTGAGTCGCTGGCAGACCGTGCGGGCAAGCTGCACCGACCGTTGCTCGTGGCCGATGTGCGAGGGCAGCACCTCGGGCGGCGTGGTGCCTTTGCCCAGATCGTGCAGCAGTGCCGCCCAGCGTGCGGGCAGGCTGGCGCCGAGCATGGCGGCGGCATCGATCACCATGTTCATGTGGATGCCGGTGTCGATCTCGGGATGGTAATCGGCCCGCTGCGGCACACCCCACAAGGCGTCGAGCTCGGGGATCAGACGGGCCAGCGCCCCGGACTCGCGCAGCACGGTCAGCATCCGCGAGGGGTGCGGCGCCATCAGTCCCCGTGATAACTCCTGCCAGACCCGCTCGGACACCAGTGCGTCGACCTCGCCGTCGCGCACCATCGCCTGCATCAGTGCGAGGGTGTCGGGCGCGACCCTGAAGTCCGCAAATCGGGCCGCAAAGCGGGCGGTGCGCAGGATGCGGACCGGGTCTTCGGCAAACGCCTCGCTGACATGACGCAGCAGGCCAGCCCGCAGGTCGGGCTCGCCACCCCAGGGGTCGATGAGCTGGCCGTCGGGCGCACGCGCCATCGCGTTGATGGTGAGGTCGCGTCGACGCAGGTCGTCTTCAAGGCTGACATCGGGCGCGCAATAGACCTGAAAGCCGTGGTAGCCGCGCGCGGTCTTGCGCTCGGTGCGGGCCAGCGCGTATTCCTCATGGGTCTGCGGATGCAGGAAGACCGGGAAATCGCGCCCTACCGGGCGAAAGCCGCGAGCGCTCATCTGCTCGGGCGTGGCGCCCACCACTACCCAGTCACGGTCGTTGACCGGTAATCCCAGGAGTGCGTCGCGAACCGCGCCGCCGACTTCGAAGCACTGCAGCCCGTCGGAGGCGGGATGCGACGCCGGATTCACCGATGCGCCTGCTCGCGCCACTCGCCATAGCGGCGCTCGTTGCCGCCACCGAACATGGCCGGACCAATGGTTCGCAGCGACGATGGGCTGATGCCCAGCTCGGGACTCAGGGGCTGGCTGCTGACATTGTCGACCGACATCGAATCGAGGTTGTCGATGGTCATCGGCGGGATGGGCGCCATCTCCATGATGCCGGCGACCATGCGGTCGATGCCTGAGGGCAGGCCGATGATCGGACGCGGATGGCCGCTCCAGGTGCCGGCCATTCGCACCAGCTCACGCAGCGTGAAGACCTCCGGGCCGACAAGGTCGTAGGTCTTGCCGAAGGTGGTCGGCTTGTCGATCAGATTGACGATGGCACGAGCCAGGTCCTCGACCCAGATCGGCTGGAACGTCGCGTCCGGGCGCGCCAGCGGCACCAGCGGCAGACGCCGCTGCATGCTCGCGAAAAGATTGAGGAAGGCGTCGTCGGCGCCGAATACCACCGACGGGCGAAGGATGGTCCAGTCGAGATCGGCGGATTGCCGGATGTGCGCTTCGCCGGCTGCCTTCGAGCGCAGGTAGCGCGACGGGCCCCGGTTTGCCGGGTCGTCACTGACGCCCAGCGCGCTGACATGCACCAGCCTGCGAACGCCCGAGCGCTCGCAGGCGCGCACGATGGTCTCTGGCAGATCGACATGCGCACGCCGGAATTCGGCACCGAAAGGATCGCCCGGGCCGCCCGGCTGGCCGTGCAGCACGCCCACCAGATTGATGACCGCGTCGCAGCCGCTGATCAGGTCGTCGAGCGCACCGGTTGAACCCAGGCGAGTCTCGATGACATCGACCGTCGGCAGGACGATCAGATGGCGGGCGCGCTCACGGTGCCGCGTCGGGACCACGACCCGCAGGCCGCGTGCGGTCAGTTGAGACACGACATGGGTGCCGATGAAGCCCGAGCCGCCAAGAACGAGGATGCGATGAGTTTTTTTCATGGGAGCAAATCGTAGCGCGAAGCCGATCAGTTGCCGTCGGGCGTTGCTTTGGCGGCGACCGCCGGGCCGGGTTGCACCTGTCCGAGCATCGCCTTGAGCGAGGGCGCCTCGGCGCCGAAGAGCAGGGCGTACCAGACTGTATTGGACATCACCGCCTTGACGTAGCCACGGGTTTCGGTGAACGGCACCAGCTCGGCAAAGATCGCGCCTTCGACCGGCTGGGTCAGCGTGCCGCGCCAGGCGCGCGGGCGGCCGGGTCCGGCGTTATAGCCGGCCGAAGCGAGTGCTGCCGAGCGGTCGAGATCCTCGAAGACCGTCTTGAGGTAGAAGGTGCCGAATTGCAGGTTGGTGTCGAGATCGTTGATCTGGGACGGGGTGAAGTCGCGCACCCCCATCTTGCGGGCGATCCAGGTGGCGGTGGTCGGCATGATCTGCATCAGTCCGAAGGCGCCCACGCTTGAGCGCGCATCGGTGATGAAGCGCGACTCCTGGCGGATCAGCCCGTAGACCCAGGCCGGGTCGATGCCCTGGTCGCGCGCGATCGGTTGCAGACGCTCCGCGAATGGCGAGGGGTAGCGCTGCTCGAAGTCGAACTCGGTGCGGGTGCGGTCGGAGCCGTTGACCATGCGATCGAGAAAGCCGCGCTGCCGGGCGTATTCCGCCGAGGCGAGCAGTTGCCTGTCGCTCATGTTGCGCAGCTGGAAATTCCATTCGCGATTGCCCTCGGGGCGCAGACCGAGTTCGTAGAAGCGGGCGGCCCGGGCAAAGCCCGGATTGGCGCGCGCCGGCGCGAGTTCGGCGGCGGTCGGTGCAGGAGCCTTAGGCGGCAGGGTGATTTTCTGGCCAAGCTCTTCGGTGGCCAGCTGTGAATAGAAGTCGGTTTTGCCGGCGATACCGGCATAGAGCGCCCGCGCCTGGGCCCGCTGCTCGGGCTTGTCGCCCTGAGCCTGCAGGGCACGGGCCAGCCAGTAGGTCCAGACTGACTCGCTGCGCCCGGCCTCGCTCATGCGTTCGATGCACGACCTGACGGTTGGCCAGTCGGTCGATCGCAGTGCTGCCCGCGTCATCCAGCCGAGCGTCTCGTCGGAGGGGCGCGCGCTGCGGGCTTCGCGGGTCCAGGCCAGCGAATCGGGCAGAAGCTTTCGCATGCCGTTGGCGGCGATCTGCGACCAGACGAAGGCGCGATCGGTGGGCTTCAGGCGCGAGCCGGCTGAGCTCATCCGGTCGGCGGCGGCGCTCGGGTCGTTGCGCGAGAGCAGGACCAGGCCGATGACAGAGAGCTCGCGCGAGGCAGCGGCGTCGAGGACCGTGGCCGGTCGCGACAGGGCGGCCTCGAGCTGGCGGTTGTCCAGGTCGGGGGCGGCCAGCATCGCGGCGCGTCGCACGGTGCCGGCATTGCCCGCATCGAGCGACAACTCGAGCCTTTGCCACAGATCGGCCCCGTTCGCCTGCCCACTTGCGGCCAGCGCGACCAGAAGATCGTTGCAGGCATCACCGAGTTCGCGCGGCTGCATGATCAGCTCGCGCGCCTCGGCCATGACCGGCTCGCCGCGTGACAGCCGCGACTGCAGCG
>CAIVAS010000083.1 GCA_903903975.1 uncultured Burkholderiales bacterium | reverse complement strand
TTCGGCGGCATGGATGTGTCGGACGCGAGGCGCCTCAAGTCGCTGGAGACGGAGAACGCGCGGCTGAAGAAGTTGCTGGCCGACACGATGCTGGAGAGCGAGCTCGCCAAGGAAGCCCTCCGAAAAAAATGGTGACCGCACCTGCGAGGCGTGAGCTGGTGCGGTGGCTGACAACGAAGGGGCTCTCGGAGCGACGCTCGCTGGCGATGGTCAGCATGAGCGCGAGCTCGCTGCGGTATGAGCCGCGGCCTGATCGCAACGTAGACCTTCGGGCGAGCATCGTGGCATTGGCTCAACGGCATCGACGGTACGGGGTCGGCATGATCTACCTCAAGCTCAGGCAGACAGGCGACCTGGCGAACTACAAGCGGATCGAGCGGCTATATCGGCTCGAGAAGCTGCATATCAGGCGACGGCGGCGCAAGAAGATTGTCAACGGGCGTCCAACATTGACCAGCGACCGGCGTCCAAAATTGACCAGGCAGCGGGGGTGTTTTCCGGGGTCTGATCTGGGGTTTTGTGGTTGATCTGACCAGTCCCGCGGTCTGCCGCGTCAGCGGCAGAAGCTCTTACGGCTCGCGATCATTTCCGGGTCTTGAACCGGTAGCTGTCGTTGCCAGTCTCGATGATGTCGCAACGGTGGGTGAGCCGATCGAGCAGCGCCGTCGTCATCTTCGCGTCGCCGAAGACGTTGCTCCACTCCCCGAACGTCAGGTTGGTCGTGACGATCAGCGAGACGCGCTCGTAGAGCTTGCTGATCAGGTGGAACAGCAGCGCTCCGCCGTCCTGGGCGAACGGCAGGTAGCCGAGCTCGTCGAGCACGATCGCGTTTTGGTTGAGCAACCGGTTTGCCAGCCGACCAGCACGCCCGGCGCGCTTCTCGGCGTCGAGCTGGTTAACGAGGTCGACGACGCTGTAGAACCGCGCGCGCATGCCCTTCAGCACGACCTCGCGGGCGAGTGCGGTGGCGAGGTGTGTCTTGCCGGTGCCGGTGCCACCGACGAGCACGATGTTGCGCGCCGTCGCCAGGTATTCGCCGGTGTGGAGCTGGCGTATCTGCGTCTCGTTGACCGCCGTGCCCTTGAAGTCGAAGCTATCAAGGTCTCTCGGCATGGGGAAGTTCGCGAGGCGAAGTTGGTATTGATACGAGCGCGCCTGTCGGTCAGCGATCTCGGCCTGCAGCAGCTGCTGCAGCCAGCTGGTCGGCGCCAGCTTCTTCTGGCTCAACGCCGTCAGGCTGTCCTCGAGCGCGCCGGCCATGCCGCGCAGGCGCAGCGACTTGAGCAGTTCGATCAGTTCGTCTTTCATCGGTCTTCTCCTACAGTGGATCAACAGAGGCCGGCATCGCCGGCCGGATGCGCAGCAGCTGGTTGTAGCGATCGCAGTTGGCGGCGGGCTCGACCGCGAGCTTCAGGGCCTCTGGCACCTGCAGTGCTGGTAGCCGCGGAGGCGCGGCGGCGCGGTGCAGCAGGTTCACGACGTGCGCACTGCTGACGACCTGCTCCGCGAGCCCGACGGCACAGGCGTCGCTCACAGCCTCGAGGCCGTAGAGCGCGACCATCGACAGGATGTTGACGAACTGCCGGTCGCCGTCCGAGTGCTTGGCCAGCCGCTCCCGCAGCCGGGTCATCGGCGCCGGCAGGTTCCAGTCCTTGAACGGCGCGCCGTTCCTGAGCGCGCCAGGCTTGCGGGCCAGGGCCGCAACGTAGTGCCAGGGGTTGTAGAGCGTCTCGCCGCGGCCGAAGCAGCGGCGATGCTCACCGGCGATCTCGCCGCCACAGACGATGATGATCCGCTCGGCGTAGGCGCGGATCGTCGCCACTTGGCGCACATACCGGGACTCGACGCTGTAGCGGTTGCGGTCGAAGGTGACCAGGCACATCGTCGACACCAGCGCCGACTTCTCAGCGTAGCCGTCGAACGGGATCGGCATCGCGCGGAGGTCTACGCGCTCTTCGTTCCACAGCTCGACGATCTTGCGCTCCGACTGCTCCGGATGATCGCGCTCGCGCGCGATCTGCAGGCAGCGCGCCGCGAGGTGCGCGTTTAGCTCGGCCAGATCCGTGCAGCGCACCTTCGGCGTGAACAGCCACTCGCGGACGTTGCCGACCTGGTTCTCGACCTGACCCTTCTCCCAGCCAGATGCCGGCGTGCACGCCGTCGGCTCGATCAGGTAGTGGTTGCACATCACCAGGAAGCGGCGGTTATACCGGCGCTGCCGGCCGACCAAGATCGCGTCGACGGCAGGCTTCAGGTTGTCGTAGATGCCACGACGCGGCACGCCGCCAAAGAACTCGAACGCCCGCGCGTGCGAGTCGAACACCATCTCCTGGCTCTCGCGCGGATACGCCGCCAGGAAGAACGCGCGGCTGTGGCACAGCCTGACGTGCGCGACCTTGACCACCTGGTCGACGCCGCCGAGCTCGACGTGCTCGTGGCTCCAGTCGAACTGGTACGCCTCGCCAGACGCGAACGTCTGCGGGATGAACGCCGTCGTGTCCGGGCGCCGTCGTCGCTCGAAGGTTCGCGCGTACCGCCGCACAGCGTCGACAGCGCCGGTATACCCCTCGAGGCAGAGCCCCTCGTACAGCCGCTGTGCCGTCCGCCGCTCCCGCGCCGGCAGTGCCTCCTCGGCCTCCAGCCAGCCGTCCAGCGTCGCCAGGAACGGCCCCAGCTTCGGCATCGGCTGCCGAACCCGCTGGTACTCGTACGCCTCGCCCTCGAACCTCAGCGCCCGCTTGACCGTGTTGCGCGCCAGCCCCAGATCCCGCGCGATCGCGCTGATCGACTCGCCCTGCACCAGCCGCCGCCGGCGAATCTTGCCGATCGTTTCCACGCACAACACCCCAGTTCTCCCCAGGCAGCCGGTTCGGCTACCAAAGGGTACGGGGTGGTCAATTTTGGACGCCGGTTACCCCGTTTGCCTGGTCAGAATTGCACGCCGGTTTGCACGCAGGGGCTCCACCCTGCCCCGGCGCCTACTCTGCCGGGCCGTTCCAGCCTCGGTTTGTTCGATTGCGCGATGCGCCATCCTTTTTCGGAATGGACAAAAATCGCTTCAACCGCGAGGTCCGCCCGACGCTGACCGAGATCCG
>CAIVAS010000082.1 GCA_903903975.1 uncultured Burkholderiales bacterium | reverse complement strand
GATCAGACCGAGGCCAACCAGGCCGAGGACAGCAGGCGAGGGCACTGCAGCCGAAACCTGACCCGAGAAGGTCGGCGCCGTTCCGCCGAGGTTGTTCACATAGAAGCGGAAAGCGTAGTAACCCGAAGCAAGATTGCCGTAGCTCAAATCGATGTTCCGCGAACCATCCGGAACGAAAGACGCGAGCGAGCTTCCAAGGATGTCACCGCTAGCATTGGAGTTGTAGAACGCGCCCGTGACGCCAATCGAGCCGGCCGGCGTCCAATTGTAGTTGGCGTTCAGGGAGCCAGCAGTGCTCAGAAGATTGAAGAAATAAACTTGGGTGGCAGGCGCGGTTCCAGGCGACCAGGGGGTCAACGAAGCAGCGGGGATAGTCGGCACGTTCAAATTACCGACGTTAATCGGGGCAGCGACCGCAGCCGAAGTCAGCGCCGCGAACGCAACAGCGATTGCACTCTTACGGAAAACTTGCGAGGAAAAGTTCATTTTGGATCCAGTATAAAATTTGAACGCCAAAAGCAGCGTGGTCAACTTAAAGCATTTACCATGCCAAAACATTTTTCTATTTAAAATCAAAGCGTTAAATAGAATCTAGAGACACTCACAGCCGGCTACTGTAAGAATCGCCGACGTGCGAAAAATCACATTTTTCCGACCCCGACCGCTTTTAATTTCACAGCCTTCATTCGTCCTCAAGCCAATTCGATCCCAAAAACGCGAAAACCAATCCTTCCGGATGAAAAAACACGCTTCCTGACCCGCCAGCCACACCAAACCACCTGAGAGATCAAAGCTTAAGCGTACGAAGACACGGCTGGTGCCCACAGGGCCCCACTGTAAAATCCACCGACATGACAAATGTCACGTTTCCTACGTGCTGAGCCCATCCGGAGAACCCGGAGGGCAATAGAACGGGGCTAGATCGCCCCGAGCGCTTCGTCGCTCACGAACGGATTGCTCGCCCGCTCATCGCCGAAGGTCGACATCGGCCCATGGCCCGGCACGAACGCGACGTCGTCGCCCATCGGCCACAGGCGCTGGACGATCGAGTCGAGCAGCTGCTGGTGGTTGCCGCGCGGAAAGTCGGTGCGTCCGATCGAGCCCTCAAAGAGCACGTCGCCGACCACTGCCAGCCGGGTCTCGGGCTGGAAAAACACCACATGACCCGGGGTATGACCCGGGCAGTGCGCCACGGTCAGATCGATATTGCCGAAGTGCACGGTATCGCCGTCGTTCAGCCAGCGATCCGACTCGAAGGCCTCGAGCGGCGGCATGCCGAAACGCTGCCCCTGGGCGGGCAGCTGATCGATCCAGAACTTGTCATCGATATGCGGCCCCTCGATTTTCACGCCGTGGCGGCGCGCAAACTCGGCAGCCTGACCGCAATGATCGATATGGCCGTGGGTCAGCAGCACTTTCTCAAGCTTGCCGCCGGCGGTCTTGAGCGCCTCGTCAATACGATCAAGGTCGCCGCCCGGGTCGATCGCCACCGCCTGACCGGTGGTCTCGTCGACCAGGATCGAGCAGTTTTGCTGGAAAGGGGTCACTGGCACGATCATCAGTTTCATGGCGGCGTTGTCCGGGTCGATCAATCAGTCGGCATTGCGATAGCGCTCGGGGCGCTGCTGGCCCCAGGCATGGGCGAGCAGTGCCTGCAGCGGCACGATTCGCAGCGCCAGCTCATGGGTCGACTCGAGCACCACCGGCGGCGCCATGCCGGCCTGATAGGCTTCGAGCCAGCGCGCGGCGCACAGGCACCAGCGATCGCCTTCGACCAGGCCCTTGAAGCGGTATTCGGGCCGAGGCGTAGACAGATCGTTGCCTCGACTGCGGCTGAAGGCCAGAAAGTCGGCGGTGACGCGCGCGCAAACTGTATGACTGCCGACATCGTCGACGCCGGTATGACAGCAGCCGTCGCGGAAAAAGCCGGTCAGCGGATCGTACGAGCAGGCCAGCAAGGGCCCGCCGAGCACATTGAGTCCGCCGGGGCGGTCATCGGTGTCAGCCATTTACGACTCCTGAATTTAAGGCGGGATGCATTGAATGCGGACTCGGGCCTTGCGAACCTGGCTCGAGCGGCTGCGGGTCGATATCGCCGCCGACCCGTCGCGCCGCGCAGATCTCGACTCAGCCAGCCCGGTCGATCACCTGATCGAGCACCCGGTCGGCCGACTCTTCGAGACGCAGGCGCACCGGCATCATCTCGAAATCGTACCCCAACCAGAGGTCGATCCGCGGATCACGAGTACCGGCAGGCACTGGCCTTTGCAGATGCAGTGCCCGGATCGGGCCGCCCGGCGCCATCAGCATCTCTTCGCCCACCACGACAAAGCGCTCATGCTGCACCGCGCGCATCGAGGCCACCGGCATGTCGATCACCTGCCCGGCGGTCACCGTCAACGGTTCGCGACGCATCATCAGACCCAGCTGATAGAACACCGACAGCCTGTCCTGGGTGCCGTCGGGCATCGGCACCGGCGGGCTGCCGTCGAGCGACATCAGCTGACCGAGCTTGCGATCGAAGTCGACCACCCGCTCGGACGATTTGCTGCGAATCTCGGCGTAGCGCGCCGGCTCAAGCCCATTGGGCCCCAGGCTACCCACGCTGACCTGACTGAGCGTGCCGGAATAGACCAGCGAAATCAGGCCTTCGGCCCGCACGTCGGTGCGCAGCTCGTAGCGGTCACCCAGGTTGACCAGCCGATATTCGAGCCGGGCCACCGACTGCTGCTGCGAAAAATCGCCCCAATAGACCCTGAAACGTTGCGTGCGCGAGGCAGGCAGGCTTGGCAGCGGCGGCTCAGTGCCCACGCCTGCCGAAGGCTCGCCGGGCGCGCCACCTTTCGCCGAGCCCTCGGGCGAGACATCCGAGACGGACAACCTCGCCGTCTACAGCGATGACGGCGGCAGCTTCAGCATCGCCAACACGAAGGGCGGACGCGGTGGCGGCGGCCGGTTCGGCGGCGGCGAAGCAACTCGTGCCACGGGGCGCG
>CAIVAS010000081.1 GCA_903903975.1 uncultured Burkholderiales bacterium | reverse complement strand
CACGGTGTCGGGGGCAATGATCAGGGTGCGCATGAGACAGATTGGGCGGCGAGGGGCAAAAGGCGGCGTCGAGCGGGAGTATTGCCGGCGAACCGAAGATCGAGCGTGATGCAATGCCGCCGCCGGCGCTTTGCATGCGAGTCAGTTCCAAAAAATTAAAATTTTTTGAAATGACTGTGTCGCCAGCCGATGCCCAATCGGCCGGCGTGCCCGCCAGTGCCCGTCCTTCAGTGCCCTTTGATGACCGTGCCGGGTTTGAGCCGGTAGACGGTGCTGCAGTAGGGGCAGCGGGCACTGCCGGTGTGCGCCAGATCAAGGAAGATCCGCGGATGGCCGCTCCAGGCGGTCATGCGCGGGTTGGGGCAGTGAGCCGGCAGGTCTTCAGCGCCGAGTTCGATGACCGGGTCATCGGCGCTGTTTGCCGGCGTGTCACCGGCCTGGACGGTGGGATTGCTCATATCGAGTCCTGGTAAATGGCCGCCTGCTGCGCGATCAGACGCTCAGACCGGCGTGAGCCACTTCTTGTATTTCTCGGATTTGCCGGCCACCACCTCGAAAAACAGCGACTGCAGCTTTTCGGTGATTGGGCCGCGCGAGCCTGAGCCGATGACACGATCGTCGATTTCACGGATCGGGGTGATCTCGGCGGCAGTGCCTGTAAAGAAGGCTTCGTCCGCGCAATACATCTCGTCACGGGTGATGCGCTTTTCGACCACCTTGTAGCCCAGGTCGGCGGCCATGACCAGCACGCTGTCGCGGGTCACGCCGTCAAGGCATGACGCCAGGTCGGGTGTGTAGATCACGCCATCCTCGACCAGGAAGATATTTTCGCCGGCGCCTTCCGAGACATAGCCTTCGGTATCGAGGAGTATGGCTTCGTCATAGCCATTGGCGGTGACTTCCTGGTTGGCCAGGATCGAGTTGATGTAATAGCCGCTCGCCTTGGCCCGCACCAGTGCGGCATTGACATGATGGCGGGTGTAGGACGAGACCTTGACGCGGATGCCCTTGGTCAGACCTTCCTCGCCCAGATAAGCGCCCCACGGCCAGGCCGCAATCGACATGTGGACGGTGTTGCCGCGTGGCGAGATGCCGAGCTTTTCTGATCCGATCCAGGCCAGCGGACGCAGATAGCAGGACTCGAGCGCATTGGCGCGAACCACTGCCTTTTGGGCCTCGATGACTTCCTCATACGAGAAGGGCAGTTTCATCTGGAAGATCTTGGCCGAGTTGAACAGCCGGCGGGTGTGTTCGTGCAGGCGGAAGATCGCGGTGCCATTGACGGTGTTGTAGGCCCGTACACCCT
Source organism: uncultured Burkholderiales bacterium (assembly GCA_903903975.1). GTDB lineage: Bacteria > Pseudomonadota > Gammaproteobacteria > Burkholderiales > Burkholderiaceae_E > UBA4615. Next base: position 2,798 of record CAIVAS010000081.1, on the reverse strand, counting down.
CGAAGACCGCCATGCCGTAGTGCAGCGAGTGGGTCAGGACGTGGATCTTGGCATCACGCCAGTCCACCAATTTGCCGTCAAACCAGATGTGCCCGTCGCGGTCAGCCATCGACATTTTTGATTTCTCCCATTAAAGCCCGGTGATTGAATTCGGGCAGTCCAGCCGACCATTCTAGCCGCAAGCTTCCCTCTGGATCGGGAAGGTGTTGTCCGGCCCCGGCGCAGCCTGGAGATAGAATCGGGACTAACGACGGATGCCGATGCAAAAATCACTCAACTTTCAGGTCGGTCTGCTCGCTGCGCTGCAGGCCCTGCTGCTGACCAATAACGTCACGCTGATCGCGGTTAACGGGCTGGCCGGCGCGACGCTGGCGGCCGATCCGGTCTATGCCACCCTGCCGGTCACCGGCTATGTCACCGGCGCTGCAGCCACCAGCATGCTCGCCGCGCGGGTGATGCGCTTGCGCGGGCGCCGTTATGGCTACAGCGTCGGCGCGTTGGCGGCCATTGCCGGCTCGCTGCTTGCCTGGTGGGCGGTCTCGATCGGCAGCCTGCCGATGCTGGTGGTCGCCACCTTCGTGACCGGCCTTTATAACGCCTTCGGTGTCAGCTATCGCTTTGCGGCAGCCGATGCCGCCGATGCCTGGCAACCGTCCTTCAAGGCCCGTGCGATCTCGCTGGTGCTGGCTGCCGGCATCGTGGGCGGCGTGGTCGGGCCCGAACTCTCCAAGGTGACGCGCGAGTGGCTGCCGACGCTGTTCTCCGGCTCCTACCTGGCACTGACCGTCTTTGCGGTGTTGTCGCTGATCGCGGTGCAGTGGCTGCATCTGCCCGAGTCCAAGCAAAGCGCGGCGCAGGGCCCAGCGCGCCCGTTGCGCGAGATTCTGGCGCAGCCCAAGACCTGGAGCGCGATACTCGTCGCTGCATTGGCCTATGGCGTCATGAACCTGATCATGGTCTCGACGCCGCTGGCGATGAAGGTCTGCGGCCAGCCCTATTCGGCTGCGGCCCGCGTGCTCGAGTGGCATGTGATCGGCATGTTCGTGCCGGGTCTTTTTACGGGATCACTGATCGGTGCGGTTGGCGTCGTGCCGGTGATGGTCGCGGGCTGTTTGCTGATGCTGGTGTCGGCGGCGGTGGCGCTCTCGGGTCTGGAGTTATGGCACTTCACCGTGGCCCTGTTTGCTTTGGGTATGGGCTGGAACTTCATGTACACCGGGGCGACCACCCTGCTCACCACGTCTTACGCGCCGAGCGAGAAAAATCGCGTCCAGGGCTTCAATGACGCCTGCGTGTTCGCGGTCATGGTCACCTCCTCGTTTTCGTCGGGCGCGCTGCTGCATGTCCAGGGCTGGAACACGCTGAATCAGCTGTCAGTGCCGATTGTGCTGATCGCGCTGATCGTGACCCTGATGGCAAGCCGTTCGGTCGGCTGGCGGTTCGGGCGCACCGGCTGAGTCCGTCGTGACACCGGCTGAGCCCGTCGTGCCTCCCCTCGCGGCGCGATAAATGTCGCAAATATCCTCCGAGCGCGCCGCATTGATCGACGGCGCTCGCCTGATCGGCGGCACAGTCTTCGGCACCTTCTGTTGGGGCGCTGCCATCGGCATGGCGCTGGTCAAGGGCGGACTGTCGTCGATGCAGGCGCTTGGCATGGTGATGCTGGTGTTTTCGGGCACCGCGCAGGTCGCAGCTCTGCCATTGATTGCGCAGGGCGCGGCATTGCCGGCGATCTGGCTGACCGCGCTGCTGGCCAATCTGCGCTTCGTGGTCTACAGCGCGGTGGTGGCCAACGAGTTTCGCGGCCGACCGATGGTGCAGCGATTGCTGATCGGATGGATGACGACCGACACCGGCCTGGCCGCCTATCTGGCGGGTCAGCAAAAGGCCTCGGCCTCGATCTCCGAGCGCGACCGTGCAGCGCGCTTCATCGGCGCCAATGGACTGGTCTATTCCGGCTGGACGCTTGGCACGGCGGTGGGTGTTGGGGTTGCCGGTCTGATCCCCGATTCGCCGAGGCTGGGCTTCGTCGGTCTGCTCGCGGTCGTGGCGATCATCGGGCCGATGATGTCGACCCGCCTGGCCTGGAGCATTGCGGTGCCCGCGGCCGCAGTGGCGGTCATCGGTCGCGATTGGCCCTGGCGCGGCGGGATGTTCGCCGCGATTGCGGTCGGCGTGACCGTTGCGATGCTGATGACCCGCCCGCCCCAGCGCCTGTCGGGGCCTGCATCGTGAGGCTGTCGGATGCGCAGGTCTGGGGTGCGATCGCCGGGCTGGTGGTGATGGTGTTTCTCACGCGCAATGCGTTTCTGGTCGTGCCGATGCGCTGGCAGCCGCGGGGTGCGATCGACCGCGCACTGCGCCATGCGCCGCTCGCAGCCCTGATCGCATTGGTCACGCCATCGATGGCCGAGGCGCTGATTGCGCCGGGCGCAAGCTTCGCGTCGGTCTGGTTTGATGCGCGCCTGCCGGCAGCGCTGGCTGCTTTGCTTGTTTCACGTCTGGCGAAAAGCGCTTTCCCGGGCATGGCGGCAGGGGTGGCGGTGCTGTGGCTGATTGATGCGATGTCGTGAGCGCTGTTGTGGGCGCTTGAGCCTGATCAGACCCTGCATGACAGCGTCCCTCGTTTTCTGAAAAGACGGGTTTTACCGCGCTGTTCGATCATTTGGATCATGACGGCGGCGATTAACATCAAGTCGCCTAGCGCTCATCCGATGAAACAAAACCTTAACCCTGCCAAGTTCAGCAAGTCACTCTGCCTTGGGTGGGGCCTGCTGCATCCATCGGACGATATCGAT
>CAIVAS010000080.1 GCA_903903975.1 uncultured Burkholderiales bacterium | reverse complement strand
GGTGGAAGCAAAGTCTCGACCAAGCTGACTGTGCTTGAATCCCTAGCCGATAAATGCGAACAATTAGTCGCCGGTGTGAATGCCCATGGGATCGAGGTTTTCGATCGAGCAGACGATGATGCAGTTGTCGCGGTGATCGCGAACCACCTCCATCTCGAACTCTTTCCAGCCGATCAGGCTTTCCTCGATCAGCAGTTCACTGGTGGGCGAAGCCTCGAGGCCGCGCTTGCAGATGGTCTCGAATTCTTCGGCGTTGTAGGCGATGCCACCGCCGGTGCCACCGAGCGTGAAACTCGGCCGGATGATCGACGGAAAGCCGAGCACGCGCTGCACCGCCCAGGCCTCATCGAGCGAATGCGCAATGCCCGAGCGGGCCGAGCCCAGGCCGATGCGGGTCATGGCTTCCTTGAACTTCTGACGGTCTTCGGCCTTGTCGATCGCCTCGGGCGAGGCGCCAATGAGTTCGCAGCCGTAGCGCTCGAGCACGCCATGGCGATGCAGATCGAGCGCGCAATTGAGCGCGGTCTGGCCTCCCATGGTGGGCAGGATCGCATCCGGGCGCTCCTTGTCGATGATGCGCTCGACCACCTGCCAGGTGATCGGCTCGATGTAGGTGACATCGGCCGTGCTGGGGTCGGTCATGATCGTGGCCGGATTGCTGTTGACCAGGATCACCCGAAAGCCTTCCTCGCGCAGGGCCTTGCAGGCCTGTGCACCGGAGTAATCGAACTCGCAGGCCTGACCGATGACGATCGGGCCGGCGCCGATGATGAGAATGCTGGAAATGTCGGTACGGCGCGGCATGTTATGCAGTCTCCATCAGGCCGATGAAACGGTCGAAGAGGTAGCCGATGTCGTGCGGACCGGGGCTTGCCTCGGGATGCCCCTGAAAGCAGAAGGCCGGCCGATCGGTGCGCGCAAGGCCCTGGATCGACTGGTCGAAGAGCGAGACATGAGTGATGCGCAGATTGGCCGGCAGGCTGGCCGGATCGACCGCAAAACCGTGATTCTGGCTGGTGATCAGGACCTGACCGGTGTCGAGGTCCTTGACCGGGTGATTGGCACCGTGGTGGCCGAACTTCATCTTGTGCGTGCGAGCGCCCGAGGCCAGACCCATGATCTGATGTCCGAGGCAGATGCCGAAGGTGGGAACGCCTCGATCGATGAGTTCGCGCGCAGCCGCAATCGCGTAATCGCAGGGCTCGGGGTCGCCCGGGCCGTTGGAGAGAAACACCCCATCGGGCTTGAGCGCCATGACATCGTGAGCCGAGGTCTGGGCCGGCACGACGGTCAGGTCGCAGCCCCGATCGGCCAGCATCCGCAGGATGTTTCGCTTGACGCCGAAATCGAAAGCCACCACCCGGCGGGCGGGTCGGCCGTCGGCCAGGGTGTCCTTGATTGAACCGCCCTCAAGTCGCCACGAGCCTTCGCGCCAGGGGTAGGCGCTCTCGACACTCACCACGCGAGCCAGATCCATGCCGGCCAGGCCGGGGAAACCGCGTGCGGCCATGACCGCTGCCGCTTCGTCGAGCGCCTCGCCGTACTGCGCACCCGCGAGCAGGCAGCCGCCCTGGGCACCGCCCTCACGCAGGATCCGGGTCAGGCGTCGGGTATCGATGCCGGCGATGGCCGGGATGCCCTGACCCTGCAGATAGGCCGGCAGGGTCATGGTGCTGCGAAAGTTCGAATGAAGCGGCGCAAGATCCTTGATGACCAGACCGGCCGCATGGATGCGGGTGGATTCGGCATCGTCGGGATTGACGCCGCAGTTGCCGATATGGGGATAGGTGAGCGTGACGATCTGGCGGCAATAGCTCGGGTCGGTGAGGATTTCCTGATAGCCGGTGAGGGCGGTATTGAAGACCACTTCACCAACGGTCTGTGTTGGGGCACCGACCGAATGGCCGCGAAAAACCGTTCCGTCAGCGAGCGCAAGGACGGCAGGGGGCAGATGGGGCAGCAAGGACAGCTCCTGGGCTTGGGCGCCCTCCTCCTGCTGATGGGCCTTGTTGGGCCTTGGTGCGCCCACGGCGACGAGATGCCGGTCAAAAACAGGCACTGATCTGGGACGCTGCACTGGATCGAAGGAGGGCTAAACCTTCAGATTTTAGCATGCGGCCGACCGCGGACACGTCAGACAAGCTTGACCGATCGGGCGCGACGATGCCAGGGCAACCCGGCGCACGGGGTGTGCGCGAGCGTCAGCTCGATGCGTTGCGCCCCCGGCCGGTGAGCAGGGTTTCGCCCGCGGGTGCGGGCATCGGGACCGCCGGATCGCTCTGGGTCAGGGAGGCCGTGCCGACATCGGTCGACAACTCCTGCTTCGGTGCGAAGCGGACTTCCAGATTCGCGTATCCGAGCGGACGCACCAGCAGCGCGAGGGTATTGAAGGCAGACCGTTCGACCTGCGCCCGATAGCGCTCGGCCAAGCCCTGTGCCTGCGCCAGTGCATGGGCTCGCGCCGCACCGATCAGCTGGTTCTTGTCGTCCTCGGAAAAACGCCCGTCGAAGAAACCCTGCACCAGATCCGGCAGCAACCAGGGCAGCAGCCTCGATCGCTGCTCGTCGTAGAAGGCCAGATCCTTGATCGACACCTCGACCTTGCAGGGCGGCAATGAAATCCGGGCCAGCGGCGGCGCCTGCGGCGTGCCGGCACGCGGGCCGACATCAGCGGTCGGCGTGATGGTGTCGATGCGGAACTGATCGCTCTTGAGATCGAAGCGAAAGTCCATCTCGAACTCGAAGACCATCGCGAGCTTTTTCTTGGTGAACGCCCATGAGAGGTACTTGCGCCCGAACTCGCCGAAGGTGTGATCGCTGTGGGTGATCAGATCCTTGCTCACCGCCTTGAAGACCGAGAGTTCGCCGATGGCGCGCAGCTCATCGATCGAGCTTCTGACCACCAGCTCGCGGGGTGCCGCAGCCCGCCGGCGCGACTGCCAGAGCCAGCCGCCACCGAATCCGATCAGCAGGAACACGATCAGTCCGAGCAGTTGGGCGAGGTCCATGAATTGTCCGGTTGAAGGTTGGCGGGCAAAGTTCGGCGGGCGTCGTCAGAGTCGCTCGGTTTCGCCGGAGCGCGGCTGCCAGGTCATGAGCCGGCGCTCGACCAGGCCCACCAGCGCATCGAGCAGCAGCGCGAAGACCGTGAGCACCAGGATGCCGGCGAAGACGCTGTTGATGTCAAAGGTGCCTTCAGCCTGCAGGATGAGATAGCCGACGCCCTTGGCCGACCCGAGGTATTCGCCCACCACCGCGCCGACGAAGGCCAGGCCCACCGCGGTATGCAGACTCGAGAAGACCCAGCTCATGGCACTCGGCAGATAGACATGGCGAAGCAGATCGCGGCGGCTGGCACCGAGCATGCGAACGCTGGCCAGCACATTGGGGCTGACTTCGCGCACGCCCTGGTAGACATTGAAGAACACGATGAAAAACACCAGGGTCACGCCGAGCGCCACCTTGCTCCAGACGCCGAGCCCGAACCAGACCGAAAAGATTGGCGCGAGGATCACCCGGGGCATCGAATTGAGTGCTTTGACATAGGGATCGAAGATCGCCGAGGCGGTGGGCGAGAGCGCCAGCCACATGCCGCAAGCCAGACCCGCCACCGTGCCGATCGCAAAGGCCATCAGCGTCTCGAAGAGTGTGTAGCCGAGATGCAGAAAAATCTCGCCGCTGGTGAACCAGTGAAAAATCTGGGTGAGGACCTTGAGCGGCTCGCCGAAAAAGAAGGCCGCACGATTGGGGTCGTTGAAATAGATCGGCGGCAGCAGCGTGGGGCTGGTGAGCACATGCCAGGCGACGAACAGCGCAAGCAGCAGCAAGGCCTGGATCAGGCGCAGCGTCGTGGTGGAGAGTCGATTGGACATCGGATCGGGGGATTCTGGGGGTCAGGGCATCAGCCGGCGAGTTGCTGCTGCGCATAGCCGCGCAGCACCTCTTCCTTCAGGACCGCCCAGATGTCGGCATGCAGCCTGGCAAAACGCGGCAGCGACCGGATCTCGGCAACATCGCGCGGACGCGGCAGGTCGATGACAAATTCGCCGATCGGATGACTCGCCGGACCGGCCGACATGACCACCACGCGATCCGACAGGGCGATCGCTTCGTCGAGATCGTGGGTAATGAAGAGCACGGCCTTGCGGCGCGCGGCCCACAGCTCGAGCAGTTCGTTTTCCATGAGCTGGCGGGTCTGGATGTCGAGCGCCGAGAAAGGCTCGTCCATCAGTACGATATCCGGGTCGAGGATCAGGGTCTGCGCCAGCGCCGTGCGTTTGCGCATGCCACCCGACAGCTGATGCGGGAAGCGGTCGCCGAATCCGCCCAGCCCCACTCGGCGCAGCCAGTCGCCTGCCTGCTCGCGGGCCTCGGGCGTGGGAACACCGCGAAACTCGAGCCCGGCGCAGACATTGTCGAGCGCGCTGCGCCAGGGCATCAGCGACTCGGTCTGGAACATGTAGCCGGCCCGACGGTTCAGGCCAACCAGGGGCTCACCGAACACCTTGACCGAGCCCAGGGAGGGCTCGAGCAGGCCGGCCGCCACATTCAGCAGGGTCGACTTGCCGCAGCCGGTCGGCCCGACCACCGAGACGAATTCGCCGGCACCGACTCTGAGGGTGACGTCGGCCACCGCGGTATAGCGGCCCTGCGGCGAGTCGCGCGAAATGAAGGTGCAGGCGACGTCGGCAAGATCGAGGGCGGCGGTATCACTCATGGACAGGACGCGGTTGCGCAGCTCAGCGAGTCATTCAGCGGGTAATGGCCTGGGCTTTCCTGACGAAGTCGTTGGTATAGGTGCGCGTCAGGTCGATCTGCTCGGGACGGATCTTGTCGTTGAAGCTGGCCAGCGCGGCCAGACTGATCTTGACGCTGGCATCGCTGATCAGGCCGTCGGGCGAAATCGCATCGCGCACCGCATTGAAGGACGCGAGATAGAGCGCTCGGTCGCCAAGCAGGTAGGCATCGGGCACGGTGTTGATGATGTCGCTCGGGCTGGCGGTCTGCAGCCACTTCAGCGCCCTGACCATCGCATTGGTGAGCGCCTGCACGGTCTTGGGATTTTTGGTGATGAACTCTTCCGGGGCATACAGACTGGCTGCCGGCATCGGCCCGCCAAAGAGCTGCTGCGTGCCCTTTAGCGTGCGGGTGTCGGCGATGATCTTCACGTCGCCTTTCTGTTCGAGCATGGTCATGACCGGATCGACATTCGAGATTGCATCGATCTGACCGCTGCGCATCGCAGCCAGCGCACCCGAGGCGGTTCCGACCCCGACAAAGGACACATCAGAAGGCTTGAGTCCGCCTTTGGCCAGCACATAGTTGGCCACCATATTGGTGGACGAACCCGGCGCCGAGACGCCGATCTTCATGCCCTTGAGGTCAGCCGGGCTGCGATAGGTGCCGGCCTTGGCGGTCGCAATGCCGACCGCGATCGCAGGGGCCCGCCCCTGCAGCACGAAGGCCCGGAAATACTGCTTGCTCGCCTGCAGATTGATGGTGTGCTCGAAGGCGCCCGAGACCACATCGGCCGATCCGCCGACCACCGCACGCAGCGACTGCGAGCCGCCGGCAAAATCGACGATCTCGACAGTCAGGCCTTCATCCTTGAAGTAGCCCTTGGCCTCGGCAATGGTCAGCGGCAGGTAATAAATAGAGGCCTTGCCACCGACCGCGATCGTGACCTTGGGCTTTTCGAGCGACTGAGCAGCCGCATCGCGAGTGTCGGCGCCGAAGGCAAGGGCGAGCATGGCAAAGAGAGCGGCGACGTGATGGCGGCGGTTCATGGAGTCTCCTCGACGTGAGCGGGTCGCGGCAGATTACCGCATCGGGGTGTGGTGAGTCTTGCCGACAAGCCCGCCTGGGATCAGGCACCCAGCAGGAAAATCCAGACGGTCACGACAACGCCCGCCGTCCAGACCAGCGAGCGGATCGGCGGTTTGTTGCCGACATAGAGTGCGATGTAGACCGCACGCAGCACCAGCCAGGCAACTGCCAGCATGTCGAGCCGGCCCTGGGCTGCGCCCATCTGATGCGCGACGATCACCGCTGCGGCAAAGAAGGGGAGCGCCTCGAGGGTGTTGTTCATCGCCGCCACCGCACGGGCGCGATGGCCGCCGAGTTTGGTCTCCCAGTCGCGCGGGTTGGCATTGTCGTAGTCGCGGCGACCGCCTTTGGCGATGCCCGCGCACACTGAGGGCAGGAAAAAAGAGATCAGCAGAATCCAGTAGGCAAGGGTCATTTTCATGGAGGGTCGATCAGGAAAAAGGTTAGTCAGAGGTCATCACAAACAGGGAAGTACTGTCGGGCTCACGAGACGACAGCAGGCATCAGAAGCACCCCCGGGCTGGCTCATTCAACGCTGCGCCGGTCACGCAGTGCCTGCGCGACCGTGGCGGCATCGACATATTCGAGCTCACCGCCCATTGGCACGCCGCGCGCCAGGCGCGACACCGTCAGGCCGCGGGCGCGCAGCATCTCGCCGAGGTAATGGGCGGTCGCCTCGCCTTCGCGGGTGAAGTTGGTGGCAAGGATGACTTCGGAAACGATGTCGTCGGTGGCCCGCGCCAGCAGCCGATCGAAATGGATTTCGTTGGGGCCGATGCCATCAAGCGGCGACAGGCGTCCCATGAGAACGAAATACAGGCCATTGAAGGCCAGGGTCTGCTCGACGGTGAGCTGATCGGCCGGGGTCTCGACCACACACAGCTGCGTCGGATCGCGACGCGACGAGGCGCAGGTCTCGCACAGATCGGTATCGCTGAAGGTATTGCAGCGCTGGCAGTGGCGGATAGTGGCCGCAGCCGATGTGAGGGCCTGCGCGATCGCGCCGGCCGCCTCCGGATCGTTTTGCAGGAGGTGATGCACATAGCGCTGCGCAGTGCGGGGCCCCACACCGGGCAAGCGGCGGAATGCGGCAATCAGCGCATCGAGTGCAGCAGGCTGATTCGCGGCCAAGTCGGTCGACTCAGAACGGCAGCTTGAAGCCGGGCGGCAGGGGCAAGCCCTGCGTGACCGATCCCATGCGCTCGGAGGCGGTCTGCTCGGCGCGGCGCAGCGTGTCGTTGAAGGCCGCCACGACCAGATCCTCGAGCATGTCCTTGTCTTCGCCCATCAGGCTGGGATCGATCGAGACCCGCTTGACCTCGTTGCGGCAGGTCATGACGACCTTGACCAGACCGGCGCCTGACTGGCCTTCGACCTCGACGCCAGAAAGCTGTTCCTGGGCTTTCTTGAGGTTGTCCTGCATCTGCTGGGCCTGCTTCATGAGGCCGGCAAGCTGGTTCTTCATCATGGTGTGGGATCTCCGGTGGGTCCGAGCGGCTGGATCGATTCGGGCAGGATCGTACCGTCGAATGAGGTGAGCAGGGTCTGAACGAAGGCATCGCCTTCAATGTTGGCATGAGCCTGGGCATTGGCCTGGGCCTGTTCGCGATTGCGCACGGCAGCCACTGTCGTGCCGCGCACCGTGCCGACATCGACCGCCACTTTCATCGGTCGACCGAAATGCTGGGCCAGGCGCTCGCGTACCTTGCCGATCAGCGCCGGTTCGGCCAAGGGCCTGACCGGCACGCGCAGCGAGAAGGTGTCGGTGGCGGCGTCAAAGCCGAGCAGTTCACTTTGCTGCATGAACTGTCCGACCAGACCGGCGCGGCCCTGCAGGCCAGCGGTGACCGCGGCGGCCAGCGAGGTCCAGTCGCCGTCGAAGGGGACTGTTGCAGCGGCGGGCCCAGGCACGGCAGGCGATGTCGATATTGCGGGCAGGGGTGCTGAGGCCGGTGCTGGTGCAATTGATGGCGTCGATGCCGACGCTGGCGATGAGACCGGTGCGGCGAAAGACGATTCAGGCGCGCCAGAAGCGGGCCTTGCGGGGGTTCGCGAGGCGACACTTGATGCCAGGCTTGCGGCAAGACTTTGCGCAGCAGGCCCCCGGGCAATCGGCGCCGCAGCAATCGGTGCCGCAGGCCGCGCGAGCGCCGGCTGCGGCGCAGCGCCGCCTCCCGACTCGGGCCGAAAAGCGAGCAGACGCAACAGCACCATCGAAAAACCGGCATGGGCATCGGGGGCGAGCGGCAGGTCGCGCGCGCCATGAATTGCAATCTGGTACCAGACCTGCAGTTCGAGCGCATCGACTCGCGACGCCCACAGGAGTGCCGCTGAACCGTCCTCGTCATCGGCCGTGATCGCACCGACCTGGGCCAGCGCAACGCGCTGCAGCAGCGCGGCAAAGTCGAGCAGCGCCCGCTCGAAGGGCGCATTGCCCGAGAGCATGTCATCGGCCAGCTCGACCAGGGCCCGGCCGTCACCGGCGACCAGCGCCGCGAGCAGTCGCTCGAGGTCGCGGCGATCGACCACGCCGAGCATCTCGCGCACCGCACTTTCTTCGATGCGACCGCCACCATGGGCAATCGCCTGATCGAGCAGCGACAAAGCATCGCGCATGCTGCCGGCGGCGGCGCGTCCGATCTGGGCAAGCGCGGCCGGCTCGAAGGGCACCGACTCGGCCTCGAGCACGGTGGCCAGATGCCGGGCGATCAGCGCCGGAGGCAGGTTCTTGAGGTTGAACTGCAGGCAGCGCGACAGCACTGTTACCGGCACCTTGCGCGGATCAGTGGTCGCCAGAATGAACACCACATGCGCGGGTGGCTCTTCAAGCGTCTTGAGCATCGCATTGAAGGCATGCCCGCTGAGCATGTGGACCTCGTCGATCATGTAGACCTTGTAGCGCCCGGACACCGGCGAATAGACCACCTGCTCGAGCAGCTGGGCCATTTCCTCGACACCCCGGTTGGAGGCGGCATCCATCTCGACGTAGTCTGGATACCGGCCCTGCTCGATCGCGACGCAGGCACCGCACTGGCCGCAGGGCCGCGAACTGACGCCGGTTTCGCAGTTAAGCGCTCGCGCCAGGATCCGCGAGACCGTGGTCTTGCCGACGCCGCGCGTGCCGGTAAAGAGATAGGCGTGATGCAGCCTGCCGGTGTCGAGCGCATGGCTGAGTGCACGAACGACATGCTCCTGCCCGACGAGCGACTGGAAATCGCGTGGCCGCCAGGTTCGGGCGAGCGCCTGATGCGGTTTGGCTGAGACATTGACGGAAGGATTGGCTGTGGCCATCGCGATGGGCATAACAGATGCAGGCGCTGGATCAACCGGAATTCGTCAACCTGAGCGGCAGGCAAACGAGTGGGGAGGTGGACGAGCCTGACCCTCGGCACTTCCGGGAAGCGGCATTGGCTGCTTCCTTCCGGACCTGACCAGGTGGACCACACCGGAATGCGAGGAGGCCCGTCCACCTCGATTGTATCAGTCGGGCGGGCCCGGACTCCGGGGGCCTGTGCGGCCCCTCAGGGCGCTCAGAGGTCGACATCAAACTCGACCGTGCCGGCGGCGGCATCGACCAGAACCGTGCGGACCAGGCCGGGCGCATTGAATGGCGCAGGCTGGAGCTGGCCGACCAGCAAACGGTAGTCGGCCAGCTGGGCGAGGTATTCAGCGCGCCATTCGGCGCTGACCGACCACTTGTAATCGATGATCCAGAGCTCATCGCCGACCCTTGCCAGACGGTCGATCCGCCTAGCCTGCCCCTGCGCATCGAGAATCTCGAGTTCACTGGCCGACCGATCGCTACGCCAGGCCGGCGCGAGCGCGGGCAGCGCCAGCACCCGCCGAGCCTGGCCCAGCGCCGATCGACGCTGCCTGTCGTCAAGCTCGAAAGCCTGCAGGGCCTGCAGCACGGCGTCCTCATCGAGGCCCGGCCAACCGGTGCTGCCGGGCAGCAGTTCGAGCGCACGATGCAGGGCCTTGCCCAGTTCGGTGGCCAGTTCATTGCCTGCAGCGTCGGCGCCGCCGGGGTCTTCCTCGCTGCCGCGCCGCTGGCCGATATCAAGGCGATACAGATCGGGCAGCCGCAGGGCGAAAGCACCTTCGTCCGAAGAGGGATCCACGGGATCGGCGCGATTTGCGGGAATTGGGGCAAGGGCCGCAGCATGACCGGACGGATCAGCCAGTTCGGGGGCGTCGACCCCATCGAGCATGGTGTACCAGGACTGCGACGGCGATTTCGGCGCAAGCGCCCCTGAGACGATGACGCCGCGCCGTGCGCGGGTGAGCGCCACGTACAGCAGGTTGCGATCTTCGAGTTCGCGAAGCTCGTCATCACGCGCAAGACTTTGCTCGCGCGACGATCCGCGCAGGCCGGCGTTAAAGAGAAAGGACAGATGGTCAGGCCGCAGCGCCTCGGGCGGCCAGTCGATGAACAGACCCGCCTGGTCGGAGCGCGTGCGGCGATGCGCGTCGGCGAGCACCACCAGATCGGCTTCCAGACCCTTGCAGGCATGAATCGTCATGAGCCGGATCGCATCAACGGTGTCACTGCGCCCTTCGCTTGGACCTTCGCGATCCTCGAGCGAATCGAAGCTGCGCAACCGGGCCAGAAAACCCGCCAGACTCGGATAACGGCCGGCATCCACATCGAGCGCCAGGCCCAGCATCGCGCACAGATTGGCATAGGCGACTTCTCGCTGGGCGGGCGCAACCGCGGCCGGATAGCGGGCAAAAGCGTCGGCCTGTGCCAGCGCGGCATCCAGAAAATCATGCACCGGCAAACGCGTGGCGGCATCGATCCAGCCGGCCAGGCGCCGGGCGAGCGCGACCGCATCGAAAAGCGGCGTGACGGTCGCGCTGTCTGCGGAAGGTTGCGCGGGCGTCGCGATGTCTGCGTCTGCGTCTGCGCGCAGGTCCCTATCAGCATCGGCGCGAGCGGCAAGCGCAAGGGCCTTCAGACAGGACCACCAGTGCCTGCCGGTCTGCCGGGCGTGCGCGGCCAGCCATCCGAGCGCATCGGTGTCGAGCCCGATCAGCGGCGATGCGAGCACCTGCGCCAGCGCCAGATCGTCGATCGGGCGACGCACGAACGTGAGCAGGGCGCGCAGATCGTCACCCTCGAGCGTGCGCAGCAGACCGCCGCTGCGATCGGACTGAACCGGCATCCCGGCCTCGCGCAGGGCGCGCTCGTAGGCCTCGAATCCGGTACGGGAACGGGCAAGCACGAAAATCTCGCGAAATGGCACGGCCTTGCCCTGTCGGGCCAGCTCAAGGCGAGCGGCCTTGATCGCATGTGCAATTTGCACACCTTCGCGATGGCGCAGCGGGGTCTCGTCATCGCGCGACGATTCGAGCCAGTCGAAGGGCTCATCGACAGCAGCGACAGTACCGGGCGCGTCGGCCTGTACCCGCGGCAGTCGCCAGAAGAGGCCCTGGCCGGTCTGGGCGAGCGTGGCCTGATGACGGTAGTGCGCCATCACCGGCGGCAGGCAGCGGTTGAGCACCTCGACAATCGCCGGGGCATTGCGTCGGGTGGTGTCGGTGCCGATCTCAAGCGAATCGAAGCCCTCATCAAGCAGCCGCGTGGCCGCCATGAACACCCGCGCCTCGGCCCGCCGGAACCGGTAGATCGATTGACGCGGATCGCCCACCACGAAGACCGAGGGGCGGTCGCCGGCGCCGGCATAGGCCTGCAGCCAGTCGGCGAGCAGCCGCCACTGCAGGCTGCTGGTGTCCTGAAACTCGTCGAAGAGCAGATGCCGATAGCGCCGGTCGAGGCGGCACTGGACATAGGCGGCTGTGCCCGGATCGCGGATCAGGCGATAGGCATTGGATTCGAGATCGGCAAAATCGATGACACCACGGGCACGCTTGATCTGCCGGTAGGCCACCATCAGTTCGGCGCCGCAGCGCATCATGCGGGCGTTGAGCGCCACACCCGGCCACTCGCGCAGCAACTGCCCCGCCGCCAGGACTCGCTCAGCCAGCACCACCCAGCGGGCCTGCAGTGCCGGCTCGTCGTCGCCCTGACCGGCTGCCGCCTGGCTGGCGAGACGATCGCGAAACTCGACGGTCGTCTTCCAGGCGCGCGGCTTTGGCGTGGTTTTCGTGAGCAAGCTGTCGTGCAGTGCGTCGAACCATGCGCGGTGCGCCTGACCACGATCGGTGTCATCCATGGAGGTGTCATCGATGGACCTGTCATCGACGCTCGGATCGTCGATCGATGGCCCGGATGGTGCGGTGGCCAGCACCAGATCGAGTTCGGCGGCCAGCTTTCGCAGCGCCACGCCGCCGCCGCTCAGCAAGCTTGCGAAAGTGCGCAGCTCCCGGCGCAGACCCGCGTCAGCGACGAGCGCGCGCAGCAGGTCGGCGTCGGATTCGATGTCGTTGGCACCCGCCTGTGCGTCACCGACCTCGACCGGCGAAAGATGTGCCTGGCAATAGTCGGTCGCGGCCTGGCGCCATTGCTTGCGATAGAGATCCGCGGCGCGATCGGCGGCCGCCTGCAGCGCGTCGGGTGGTGCATCCGGGTCGATGCCAAGCGCGACCGCCCAGTCGGTGCGCTGATCGAGCAGCGAGATCAGCCCATCACGGGTGGCGGACAGCCCGAGCGCGGCAACCAGCGATTCGAAGTCGTCGCGTCGCGCACGGCGCGCCGGATCGCGAAGGGCATCGAGCCAGCCGAACCAGGCCTGCTGCGCCAGCGCCGGCCCCTCCTCGGTCAGCTCGGCGCCCTCGGCCGAATCGAAACTCAGCGGACCGGCCCGGGTCAGCGCCCTGAACCAGCTGTGAAAGGTGGTGATGTCGGGTCCGCGCGGATGCGAGAGCATGGCCTCGTAAAGGCCGCGGGCCCGCCCGGCCAGGGCCCGGGCGCGCGACTCATCGAGCGCATACCAGTCGGACAGACGCGCCTGGAGCGCAGCGTCGTCGGCCAGCGCAAGCAGGCGCAGATCGCCGACCAGGCGCTGTCGCATCTCGTGGGCAGCCAGCCGGGTAAAGGTCACCGCGAGGATCTCGTCGGGCTGCGCGCCATCGAGCAGGGCCCGGACGATGCGTCCGACCAGCAACGTCGTCTTGCCGCTGCCGGCGCAGGCATTGACGATGACGCTGTTGGCCGGGTCGATCGCCGCCCGCCGGAAGGTGTGCTGATCCACCTCATGGCCACCGATGCTGAATCGCCCGGCATCCGCCGTCATGACCCTTGCCTCATGACCCACACCTCATGACCCACACCTCATGACCAGTGCCCTTTTCGACAGATACCGCGAACCGCGCAATGCTCGCACTCGCTGCCGATGGCCGGCATCGGCGCGCCGCGGTCGATACGCTCGAAATAGACCGGCAACTGTTCGCGCCACGGCGCGATCAGGTCGTCGACCGGCTCGCTGGCTGCGCCGCCAAGCGGCACCCACTGCGTCGCGTCGCGCTGCAGTGTGAGGTATCCCACCTTGTCCACCCGCCCCTGGCCGGATGCGATCAGCCCGTAGAGCGCGAGCTGGGCGGCGCGCTCGGGCGTCGCGGCGATCGCTTTAAGACGCGGCGGGGATCCGAGCTTGTAGTCGACCACCCGCAGACCGGCGTCACCCTGGTCGAGGCGATCGAGCCGACCTTCGATGCGCACCGAGCGCGGCCCATGCTCATCGCTCCAGCTCACATCCAGTGTGCCGGCCTGCTCGCCCGCCAGAAAGCGCCAGCCACCGGCGGCGTCACCGATGGCCCAGTCGAGGTAGCCGTCTAGCGTAGCGCGCCATTCGGCAAGCTCACCGAGCGTGCCGGCACCACTGGCCATCTCACGCAGGGCGACCTCATTGGTGATGCCGAGCAGCAAGGCCTGCAGCGCGCCTCGGGCGGCCCGCTCGAAGGGCATCGCGCGGGCGGCAGCCTCAACGTGAAATCGCTCGAGGATCTCGTGGACCCACTGACCGCGCTCGCGTTTGCCTGGCTGATCGACCGCCTCAGATGGCTCGCGCAGCCGCCAGCCGTCCTGGGCGAGAAAGCGAAACGGACAATCCAGCAGTCGCTCGATCGAGCCGACCGACAGGCGCTCGGGCAGCCGGGCCAGGCTTGGCGACGGCCGCGTTGCCGGCATCGACTCGATCTGCCGGCATTGACCGGGCAGCATGATCCGATCGCTCATCGGCCCCTCGGCGGTGATCGCCTCAAGCCGCTCGATCCAGGCGCTCGGGCGGGTGCCGTCGCCCGGATCGGTGCGACAGCTGATGGCTGATTCACCGGCCAGCGCGAGCAGCAGCACCAGATCGCGCTGCTGCTGGGCGGCGCTTGAGGCCGCCGTCGGCAATCCGAGCATCAGCCGCAGCGGCTGATTGACCAGAGGCAAGTCGGGCACCGGCGCCGGCAGCACCCCATCGGCAGCGCCCAGCACCAGCACCGCATCGAAATGCTGCCCGGCAGCCTGCGCCGGCGGCAGCATTTGAACCGGACTGATCGCATCACCATGAAACCGGCTGCGCTCGAGCAGGGTTGCCAGCAGGCCACGAAACTCGGCCGGCGACAGCACCCGATCGAGATCAGCCTCGGCGCCAGCGCGGCGCAGCGCCGCAAGCAGCGCCAGCACTTGACGACCGGCCTCATCACTCGCCAGGCGCTGTCGCGCGCCGACCCAGCCCAGCACCTGCTCGAGCCGATCCAGATGCTCGCGCAGCGGCTGGTGGCGACGCTGCGCTGCGGCGGCTTCAAGGAGTCGGTCGAGGGCGGCCGGGGGAGCCGCGGGATCGCCTTGCTGCAAAGCCTGCTGCGGGTCCTGCTCATCGCTCTCGCTGCGTGACCCGCCCCGCCGCAATCCCAGCCAGCCGCGCAGATAGCCATGACGGGTCGCACAGCGCTCGACCCAGCGCCGCATCGCCCCCTGCGCATCGGGACGGACATCGGGCCGCACGAAGGGTGAATCGAACCAGCCGAGCAGCGCATCGTAGTGGCCGTCACTCGCCACCGCATCGAGCCAGCCCATGACCGCGCTGGCGGCCACGGTGGTCGACAGCAGCCAGCCCTCGCGGTCATCGATCAGCACCCCGGCGCGCTCGAGCAGTGCCCGCACGCGCCTGGCCAGCCAACGGTCGAGCGCCACGATCGCAATCCGGCCAGGCGTGCGGCCACGTGCGACATCGGCTGCCAGGCGGCGATGAACCCACTGGGCAACCAGCTGGGCCTCGCGTTCACGGTCATCGGCATGCAGGATGTCGGGCATCGGCCCGCGGGGTTGCCGCTGCCAGGCCGCACGCCGCTCGCGAAGGCCGGCATGCGGCACATCGTCGCCGGCAAGACCGTGATCCGGATGCTCGCCGCCAGCCTCAATGTCGGACTCAATGTCGGACTCAATGTCGGACTCAGTGACCGGCTCAGTGGCCGGCTCAGTGGCCGGCTCAATGACGAACTCCGGCCAGGCTGCCCTCAGCAGCGGGACCTGCTCGCCGACGGCGGCCCAGTCGGGTGCCAACTGCCTGAGATGTCCAGGCGGCAGGCGCGCTGACAGCGTGGTGAGCAGCGTGGCCTCAAGGGGTGTCGGTGGCTGCCAGGCCACCCAGGCAACCCTGGCGCCAGAGGCCACCCAGACATCGGCCAGCCTGCCAATCCGTCGCAGTTCACGCTCGAGGGACGCGCCACCAGCGTCACCGAGCGAGCCTTGCAGTCGCCCGAGCAGCGTCAGATCCTCGCTCAGCCGCTCCTGCGCTGCCGGCGATCCGAAGCGAGACGCCACGTCGGCCAGCCACTCGGGATCGGCAAGACGCCCCTGAGCACCGGCCAGCATCAGGGCATCGAGCACCCGCTGCAGCCCATCGGCAAAGGCGAAGCGTTCACCGACCGAGTGCTGCTGCAGGCGTTCGGGCATGGCCTCATCGAGTGCCTGGAGCATTGCCAGCGTGCGCGCCAGATCGTCGAGCACCGACGTCGGCGCCACCGGTGCCCATTGCGACAGCCATTGCTCGAGCGGGCGGATCGGCGGCGGCGCCCAGGCTTTGCCGACTCGCCCCATCCGCTCGGCCAGGGCCGCCTGCAGCAGCGCAACCAGTGGCCCGCCAGGCACGATGATCGCCAGGGGCGAGGCGCCGCGGTCGTCGCAGTCATCAACCTGAGCGCCAACCCAGTCGGCGAGTCGATCAGCCGCTGCAAGCCAGAATGCACGCGCCCCCGGCCCGAGCAGCGCGAAGCGCAGGGGCGGTGGCAGTCCGGTCCGAGGCGACGGCGGGCGATCGGTCACAAGTCGAAAATCCTTTGCGCGTTGAGCCGGCACAGGGCAGGCCGCATCGAGCTATGGTAATTTAGCCGAAGCAGTAAACCGCCCTGCCGCGACGCGGTACAGGGATCCCCAGGCCCCGAACCAAGGCCCCGATATGGACATCAAACACACTTCCGACGATAACTTTGACGCCGACGTTCTCAAGACGGACGGTCTGGTACTGGTCGACTACTGGGCCGAATGGTGCGGCCCCTGCAAGATGATCGCCCCCTTGCTCGACGAGGTCTCCAAGACCTACGACGGCAAGGTCCAGGTCGTGAAAGTCAATGTCGACGACAACCCCGGCGCCGCCCAGCGCTTCGGCATCCGCGGTATCCCGACACTCAAACTGTTCAAGGACGGCGCAGAAGTCGCCAGCCAGGTCGGTGCCGTGTCGAAATCGCAGCTGACAGCGTTTCTGGACAGCCACCTCTGATTCGTCGTATCCTCGCGTGATTGCGTCGGCTGCAGCGATCGTTGCGGCAGACGCCGGACTTGTCGATCAGGGCTGCATATCAGCCGGCCCGATCGCTCCGTGACGATCAAGCAGGTTTTTCTGCTCGGTCTTTTCGCCAGCTTCGTCTTGGTTTTTTCCTCCAGGTTTCTCCCTTAGTCCGTACCCATCTCGCCGGTCACTCCGACCGGCCTCCCGGTCTCGATTCGGCGTGATACCGATGCATTCCCGGTATCCCGGTCAGGCCCTCTCAGGCGCTCGCTGCCCGCTCCCCCATGCACCTTTCAGAACTCAAAGCCCTTCATGTTTCGGCGCTGATCGAGATGGCCGCCGGCCTCGACATCGAAAACGCCAACCGCCTGCGCAAGCAGGAACTGATGTTCGCGATCCTCAAACGACGCGCCAAAACCGGCGAACAGATCTTCGGCGACGGCTGTCTCGAAGTGCTGCCAGACGGCTTCGGATTCCTGCGGACACCCGAGACCTCCTATCTCGCAAGCCCCGACGACATCTACATCTCGCCCTCACAGATCCGGCGCTTCAATCTGCACACCGGCGACTCGATCGAAGGCGAGGTGCGCACGCCCAAAGACGGCGAGCGCTATTTCGCCCTGGTCAAGGTCGACAAGATCAATGGCGAGCCGCCCGAGGCGAGCAAGAACAAGATCCTGTTCGAGAACCTCACACCGCTGCACCCCGACCAGCCGATGGTGCTCGAGCGCGATACCAAGTCCGAAGAGAACTACACCGCCCGCATCATCGACATGATTGCGCCGATCGGCAAAGGCCAGCGCGGCCTGATCGTGGCGCCGCCCAAGGCCGGCAAGACCGTGCTGATGCAGCACATCGCCCATGCGATCACCGCCAACCATCCCGATGTCGTCCTGATCGTTCTGCTGATCGACGAACGCCCCGAGGAAGTCACCGAGATGCAGCGCTCGGTCCGCGGCGAAGTGGTGGCCTCGACCTTCGACGAGCCGGCAACCCGGCATGTCACCGTGGCCGAAATGGTCATCGAAAAGGCCAAGCGCCTGGTCGAGCACAAGAAAGACGTGGTCATCCTGCTCGACTCGATTACCCGGCTGGCGCGCGCCTACAACACCGTGGTGCCGGCCTCGGGCAAGGTGCTCACCGGCGGCGTTGATGCCAACGCATTGCAGCGGCCCAAGCGCTTTTTCGGTGCCGCGCGCAATATTGAAGAAGGCGGTTCACTCACGATCATCGCCACCGCACTGGTCGATACCGGCAGCCGGATGGACGAAGTGATCTTTGAAGAATTCAAGGGCACCGGCAACTCCGAGCTGCATCTGAACCGCCGGATGATGGAAAAGCGGGTCTACCCGGCCATCGACATCAACCGGTCGGGCACACGACGCGAAGAGCTGCTGATTCCCAAGGAGCAGCTGAGCAAGATCTGGATCCTGCGCAAGCTGCTCCATGACATGGACGAGCTGGCCGCAATGGAATTCCTGCTCGACAAGGTCAAGCAGACCAAGAGCAACCATGAGTTCTTCGACTTGATGAGAAAAGGCGGTTGAGCTAGAGTCGAGGGCTTTTCACAATTTCGGGAACGTGGGCGCGTTGCGCTCGGGTCATTCATTTCGACCCGGGTCATTCAAATGCGTCCGGCGACCCAACCACGAGGTTTCAGCATGAAAGATGGCATCCACCCCGAGTACCGCGACGTCGTGTTCCAGGACATGTCGAATGGCTTTCGCTTCATCACCCGCTCGACGCTGAACACTCGCGAGAAGATCACGCTCGACGACGGCAAGGAATATCCGCTCTTCAAGCTGGATGTCAGCTCCGAATCGCACCCGTTCTACACCGGCGCCCAGCAGCGCATCAGCGAGACCGGTCGTGTCGAGAAGTTCCGCCAGAAATTCGCACGCAGCAAAGCCGCCTGACGAATCTCTGATGGGGCCGCACCGGCTGCGGTCGGCCCCTGTGTCTCATCGCTGTCTGCGGGGGTTCAGCGGCCCCGCCCTGCCCTGCGACGACCTCTGTCGCGACGCGGCAGATCCTCCGAATCGGCCTCGCCCGTGAAACCGTTCACCGTCACTTCGCTGCAGGCCGCCAAGATGCCCCGGTGGCTGCTGCTGCTGCTGTGCGGCCTGTATGCGGTGCCTGGCCTGATCGGCCGTGATCCCTGGCGCTTTGCCGACGCCGCCGGTTTCGGCGTGGCCTGGACCATGTCGCTCGCCCCGAATGGGCTGGTCGACTGGCTGGCACCGAATGTCCTGGGTGAGCCGCTGACCGAGGGTGGCCCGATGTCAGCCTGGCTGGGCGCGCTCGCCATCCGCATGCTTCCCTTTTTACGGCCCGACCTGGTCGTGCGCTGGGTCGCGATTGCCTGGGTGGCGCTGATGCTGTTGTGCGTCTGGTCAGCCACCTGGCTGATGGCGCGACGCCCCGGCGTTCAACCGGCTGACCCCTTCGGCGCCTCGGCATCGACTACCGATTTCGGCAGGGCGGTCGCCGATTCGGCGCTGCTGATCACGCTCGCCACCTTTGGCCTGCTCGCGCGGCTGCACGAGACCACGATCGAAGCGGCCCAGGTCGTCTGGATCGGCGTCTTCCTGTTCGGCTGCGCCAGAGCGCTTGAATCGCCCCGCTCCGGCGGCGCGATCGCCGGCATCGCGATCGGACTCAGCGTGCTGACTCGCGGCCTTCCGGTGGCAGGGGCATTGGTACTGGCGGTCGTGGTGCTGGTCTGGAAGGTGGGTGCCTTCCGGCTGGTGGCGCGCCCCCTGCTGCTCTCGATGGCCGCGATTGCCCTGGCGGTCGCTCTGCCATGGCCGCTTGCCCTCGGATACATCGGTGCCAAAGGACTGTCGTGGCGCGAGGCCTGGCTCGACTGGAACGCCCTGATGGTCAGCGGGCCGACCCTCGCCACCGGGCGCTATGCCCTGGAGAACCTGATCTGGTTTTTCTGGCCGGCCTGGCCGATTGCCGGATGGGCGATCTGGCGCTGGCGCGAGCGCAGTCTGGAGCCGGCGCTCGCGCTGCCCTTGATCACCGCCCTGATGCTGCTGGTGGCGGCCATGCTCGCACCGGTCGGCTCCGAGGCCGGGTTGCTGCCGATCGTACCGCCGCTGGCCATGCTGGCGGCGCTGGGACTGCCGACCATCCGCCGCGGGCTGACCAGCCTGATCGACTGGTTCGCGGTGATGACCTTCACCCTGATCGGGCTGGCGCTGTGGCTTTACTGGATCGCCTTCCAGACCGGATGGCCGGCGCCGATGGCCTACAGCGTGCAACGATTACTGGTGGGATTCGCACCGGTCATCGATCCGCTCGAGGTCCTCCTTGGTGCAGCGGCAACCGTCGCCTGGCTGACCCTGGTCGTCTGGCGTGTCTCGCGCAAGCCGCGGGCCCTGTGGCGCTCGGTCGTGTTGTCGGCAGGCGGCGTGGTGCTGGGCTGGTTTCTGCTCATGACCCTGTGGCTGCCGGGCGGCAATTACCGCAGCACCTACCGGGATGTGGCACAGCAGGCCGGCGTCGTGGTCTCGAGCCGGCATCGCTGCGTGAAAACGCTCGGACTCGATGCGGCGCAGCGCGCGACCTTCGCCTATTTCGGCAAGCTGAATCTTAACGACGAGCGGCCCGATTGCGAATGGCTGCTGGTCGCCGACCGAACCGACCGGCCGCTCTCGGTCGATGGCGAACCCAATTCCTGGCGACCGGCCTGGCGCGGTCAGCGTCCGGTTGATCGCCGCGAGCGTTTCCGGCTGCTGCGTCGTGTCGATCGCTAAGCGCGCCCCGGCCGGATCGAGTCGACGCGCCTCGGCGATCCAGATCCTGTCGCTGGGCTGGCCGATGTTCATCGGCCAGCTGGCGGTCATGGCCAACGGCATCATCGATACCGCCATGGCCGGACACCTGTCGGCAACCGACCTGGCTGCCGTCGCCATCGGCGCGAGCGTCTTCTACACCGTCTATGTCGGGTTGATGGGCGCACTGCAGGCGATCTCGCCGATCGCCGCCCAGCACTTCGGTGGCAACCGTCCGCTCGAGGTCGGCGACACCTGGCGTCAGGGTCAATGGATGGCACTGGCATTGCTCGGCCCCGGCCTGATCGCCATGTGCTTCCCGCAACCGCTGCTCTGGATCGCAGCCGCCCCCGAGGCGGTCAATGACCGAGCCATGCTGTATTTGAACGCCCTCGCCTTCGGGCTGCCGGCGGCCCTGTGGTTCAGGGCCTTCACCACCTTGAACATCGCGGTCTCGCGCCCGCGAGTGGTCATGGCGATCAACCTGCTCGGCCCGGTCTGCAAGGTGCCGCTCAATCTGCTCTTTATCGGCGGCTGGGACGGCATCCCGGCGCTCGGCATACCCGGCCTGTCACCTATGGGCGGGGCAGGCTGTGGTGTCGCTCCCGCGGTGATGTACTGGGTGTCGGCCGTGATTGGCTGGCTGATGCTGCGGCGAAGCAGCTTCTATCGGCCGTTCGCCATGCACGGCCTGGGCTGGCTGAAGTGGCCGGCGCTCAAGGAACTGATGCGAATGGGCCTGCCGATCGGTGGGACCTACCTGATCGATGTCAGCGCCTTCAATATGGTCACGCTGATGGTTGCGCGCCTGGGCACCGAGACGGTCGGCGGGCATGCGATCGTGTCGAATGTCGCTGCGGCGCTTTACATGCTGCCCCTTGCGCTCTCTGGCGCAGCCGGCGTGCTCTCGGCCCAGCAGCTCGGCGCAGCCGACCCGGCTGCGGCGCGGCGCATCGGCTGGCATGGCATCCAGCTGGTGGTCGGGCTTGCAATACTGACCGCGATCGCGGTCTTCGCGCTGCGCGAACCGCTCGCCCACGCCTACACCAGCAACCCGGAAGTCGCCCGGGTGGCCGTGTCTTTACTGGCGCTGGTATCGGCCTATCACGTCTTCGATGCCATGCAGTGCACCGTCGCTTTCGCGCTGCGTGCCTGGAAGGTCACGGTCGCACCGATGGTGATCTTCGCGGTCTCACTCTGGGGGGTTGGCCTGGGCGCCGGATGGGGATTGGCATTCGGCCTGGGCATGGGCGTTGCGGGCTTCTGGATCGCAGCGGTCGCCGCGGTCGCACTCGCCGGCCTGTCGCTGATGGTGCTGTTCGAGCGCGTGGCCCGACGTCAGATCGACGCCACGACGCGCTAGGCGATTGAAGCCGGCGGCTCGGCGTTCATCCGGAAGAAATGCTCGCGGTAATGGCGCAATTCATCGATCGACTCTTCGATGTCGGCCAGCGCGGTATGGGCGCTGCGCTTGGCAAAGGATCGCGCCACCTCGGGCCGCCAGCGCTTGCACAATTCCTTGATCGTCGAGACGTCGAGATTGCGATAGTGAAAAAAGGATTCGAGCTCGGGCATGGTCCGGGCCATGAAGCGGCGGTCCTGACCGATCGAGTTGCCGCACATCGGCGACTTGCCGGCGGGCACCCAGGGCCGAAGGAATTCGAGGAGCACCGTCTGTGCCTGCGCCTCGGTGACGGTGGATTCGCGCACGCGCGCCACCAGGCCCGAGCGGCCGTGCGTCGCTGTATTCCAGGCATCCATTGCCCGCATCACTGAATCGGGCTGATGAATCGCCAGCACCGGCCCGGTTGCCAGCAGGTTGAGCGCACTGTCGGTGACCACCACCGCCACCTCGATGATGCGGTCGACTTCGGGCTTGAGCCCGGTCATTTCCATGTCGACCCAGATCAGATGGGATTCATTCGGGGTCGCGGGCAAGGGCTGTGACATAATTTTTCTCCGCTTTGATTGTCTCACGAGGCCCAAACCGCCTCGCCCCACGCGTGACCCTATCCCCTGCCCTCACCCTGACCGTGTTATTCCTGGCTGCGCTGCTGCTGTCGATGGCCACTCGCCTGTGGCTCGCCAGCCGCCAGATCCGCCATGTGGCGCGCCATCGCAACGACGTGCCGGCCGACTTCGCCGAGCGCATCTCGCTGTCGGCCCATCAGCGGGCCGCCGACTACACCGTGGCCCGGGTTCGCCTGTCCATGATCGAGGCGGTGCTGGGAGCCGTGGTGCTGCTGGGCTTCACTGTCTTCGGCGGCATCAGCCTGGTGGCCGAGCTGCTGCGCGCCGCGATGCCCGACAGCCCGTTCTGGCGCCAGGTCCTGCTGATCGGCGCGGTCGCCCTGATCGCCGGCGCGATCGACATCCCGATGTCCTGGTACAGGCAGTTCGGCCTCGAAAAACAGTTCGGCTTCAACCGCATGACGCCAGCGCTGTTTCTCACCGATCTGGCCCGCGGCACCCTGATTGCCATCGTCCTGGGCCTGCCCCTGCTGATGGCGGTGCTCTGGCTGATGGAGCGCGCGGGCGAGCTCTGGTGGCTCTGGACCTGGGCGGTCTGGATGGTCTTCAATCTTGCGGTGCTGGTGCTCTATCCGACCATGATCGCGCCGCTGTTCAACCGGTTTGTGCCGCTGGAGGCAGGATCGGTTCGCGATCGGGTCGAGCAGCTGCTCACCCGCTGCGGCTTTGCCTCCAAAGGCCTGTTCGTGATGGACGGCAGCAAGCGCTCGGCCCACGGCAATGCCTACTTCACCGGCTTCGGGCGCAGCAAGCGGATCGTCTTTTTCGACACCCTGCTTGCCAGGCTGTCGGCTGACGAAATTGAAGCGGTGCTGGCCCACGAACTCGGCCATTTCGCCCACCGCCACATCATCAAGCGGATCGTGATGAGCTTTGCGCTCAGCCTGGCCGGGCTGTGGCTGCTCGGCTGGCTGTCGCGTCAGCCCTGGTTCTATCAGGGCCTGGGGGCGACGCCGCTGGCTGGCGACGGACTTGGCGGCTATGCGCTGCTGCTGTTCTTCCTGGTGCTGCCGGCTTTCACTTTCATTTTGCAGCCGCTGGGCAGCTGGATGTCGCGCCGCCACGAGTTTCAGGCCGACGCCTTTGCGGCGCGCCAGTCCAATGCCCAACATCTGAGCCAGGCGCTGGTCAAACTCTATGAAGACAATGCCTCGACGCTCACGCCCGATCCGATCCACTCGGCGTTCTACGACTCGCATCCGCCGGCAGCGCTGCGTCTGAAGCATCTCGCCCGGCTCGGCGCTGCGAGCGCGGGGCACGGCGCTCTTGTTGGCCGCGAACTGCCCGGCACGGCGACATGACGACGCCCGCAAGCCTTGATCAGTTGCAGACCGGCCAGTGCCGGCCGCTTGGCACGGGTGACGCGGTCAGCACCGAGGCGATCGCGGCACAGCTTTTGATCCTGCCTGCATGGCACTACACCGACGGTGCCATCGAAGCCCGATTCCGCTTTGACGGCTGGTGGCAAACCATCGGTTTCGTCAATGCGCTCGCCTGGATGGCCGACGGCCAGGACCACAGCCCCGATCTTGCGGTTGGCTACGACCGCTGCACAGTGATCTGGCGAACCCATTCAGCCGGCGGCGTCACGATCAACGATTTCATCTGCGCAGCCCGCACCGACGCGCTTTACCGCGAGCGCGCGCAACGATGAG
This sequence comes from uncultured Burkholderiales bacterium, assembly GCA_903903975.1. Lineage (GTDB taxonomy): Bacteria > Pseudomonadota > Gammaproteobacteria > Burkholderiales > Burkholderiaceae_E > UBA4615. Next base: position 8,250 of record CAIVAS010000080.1, on the reverse strand, counting down.
TCGGCTGCGCCTGCCCGGCATGATCCTGCAGGCAGACAGTCGATGACCGGCAAGGCGCTGCAGGCCAGTGTGGTCGCCGCCTACGGGCGACAGTTCTGGCTGCGGGCCGATAACGGTGAGGAGCGCAGCGCGGTCACCCGCGGGCGCAATGGCGACGTCGTGGCCGGCGACAGGGTCGTCTGGACCGAGCTTGGCGCCGGACAGGCGGTGATCGACACGGTTGTGCCGCGCACGAACACGCTGCGGCGCAGCGACAGCCGACGCGAAAAGATCATTGCGGCCAACCTTGATCAGGTCGCGGTCGTGATCAGCGGCGAGCCGCTCTTTTCGGAAGAGCTCCTGCTCAGAGTCCTGATCGCCGCCGAGTGCGAAGAAATCAGCTGCCTGCTGATCGCCACCAAGGCCGATATCGCACCGGCGATCGCCGCCATCGAAGCCCGGCTCGCGGTCTATGAAGCGCTCGGCTACCGGGTGCTGCGGGTTGGCTCTCACGATCATCCGGCCGAGACCATTGCCACCTTGCAGCCGGTCCTGGCCGATCAGACGACACTGCTGCTCGGGCAAAGCGGCATGGGCAAATCGACGCTGGTCAATCTGCTGGTGCCGGGTGCCGATCTGCGCACCCAGGCCATCTCGCAGGCGCTTCAGACCGGTCGGCACACCACCACCTTTACCCGCAGTTTCGATCTGGCCGGCGGCGGGCGAATCATCGACTCGCCGGGCTTTCAGGTCTTCGGGCTATCGCATCTGTCGATCAGCGAACTCGAACACGGCATGCGTGAATTCAAACCGCTGCTGGGGCATTGCCGCTATTACAACTGCAGCCATCGCCACGAGCCGTTTTGCGCGATCAGGCAGGCGCTGGAGCAATCACAGCTCGATACGCGTCGCTATGAACTGTACGTCCAGCTGCGCGATGCAGCGCAGCCCTCGGAGCGGTGATAAAGCGCTGATTCAGCGGCCGAGCCAATTGGCGATGGTCAGCATCGAAAACAGCAGAATCCACAACACCACAGACCGCCAGACCAGGCCGACTGCGCTGCGCAATGAGGCGGCGTCTGGGTCGGCACCCGACCACTCGAAACTGCCGGAAGCCGGTGATGAGGCGAGCTCATCGGTCTCAAGCACCGTGTCGGCGCCGCGCATATCCGCCTCGAGCGTCGGATCAGCCAATCGCACACCGAGGGCACCGCTGCCGGTCATCAGCAGAATCCGGCGCTGGGCGTCACCGACATGGACTGCCGACGCTGCCCGCCAGCAATACACCGCGTCTTCGAAATTGCCGACCACCGCAAAGCCTGCTGCCGCCAGCCTGACCGGCAGCCAATCGAGCCAGCGATAGGCCTGATCGGCAAACCAGCCATAGGGCACGCCCTCGGCGTGCGACTGACCGGGCTCGCGAATCGGGGCGAGGGCCGATGCGCCGCCTGAGCCCACCACCAGCCGCTCGGATGTGCCGGTGTGACCCGGGTCTGCGGGCCAGTGCTCAGCCAGAAACTGGGCGCCGCGGTAGAGGATCGGGCCGATCGCACCCGGCAGCAGGATGTACCAGAAGAGCGGGCCGAACACATGGCGATGCGCCTCGATCAGCGCATGCGAAATCGCCACCCGGCACAGCTCGGTGACCGACAGATCGGCAGCGACGAAACTCGGGTCATGACGACGAATCCAGCGCTGCAGTGCCTGCCGCGCGCCATCGGGGTCGTTGGCGGCCAGCCCGAGCTGGATCTCGGTAAAGGCATGGCTGAATTGCCGGAAACCGATCGTGAAATAGACCACGACCACATGCAGCGCCAGCACGAGCAGCGGATGAATCGCCTCAAGCAACACCTGAGCCAGTGTGACCGCCAGCAGTGCCGATCCGATCGCCAGCAGCCAGCCGAACATCCCGTGCCGGCGCCTGCCGGCATCGGTCGTGGCAGCGATCCAGTCGGCAAAGCCCGAGGCCATGCGATGGATGACATTGTCGCGAGGCAGGGGGCGCAGCTGCTCCAGCGTCAGCGCCAGAATGAGTGCAATGAAGCCCATGTCCGATTATGCCGAGACGAAGCGATAGAGATTGCGAATCATCGCTGCGGTCACACCCCAGATGAAATGCTCATCACCTTCGGGCCCCCTCCAGGGCATGGCAAAAAAGCTGCGCTCACCGCCGTCTGACCAGCGATAGAGGCGACGCTGGTGGTTGGCAGGGTCCATCAGGAAAGCCAGCGGCACCTCGAAGGCCTCAGCAACTTCGTTATCGTCGAGCTTGAGGGTATGGGCGGCCTCGACCAGGCCCACCACCGGCGTGACCACGAAACCGCTGCCGGTCAGGTATTGCGGCATGGCACCCAGCACTTCGATGTGCGAGCGATGCAGCCCGATCTCTTCTTCGGTCTCGCGCAGCGCCGTGGCAACCGGCGAGGCATCACTCGGCTCGGTGCGTCCGCCCGGAAAGGCCACCTGCCCGGCATGCGAGGTCAGATGGGCGGTGCGTTCGGTCAGCAGGACCGACAGGCCGGCAGCCCGGCACACCAGCGGCACCAGTACGGCAGCAGCCCTGGGCAGATCGGGGGAGGACCGATAGCGGTCGTCGATCACCTCAGGCACCCAGTCGGGCGGCTGGTGAAAGCGTCGTCGAATCGCCTCGGGGCTCAGACGAGCGGGATCAACCGCAGGCAGCGCCGGCGCGCGGTCGTCGACCGGCGCCGTGCGAGGGTCGGTGATGAACCGACGTTCCGTCGACCGGTCGGACCCGCTCAAAGCGCTGGCCGTCCGGCAGTCGAATTACTTCGCGGCCGGAGCAGCAGCCGCGGCACGCGTCGGCAGCTTTTCCTTGATGCGCGCCGATTTGCCCGAGCGCTCGCGCAGGTAATAGAGCTTGGCGCGACGCACGTCGCCACGACGCTTGACGTCGATCGAGGCGATCAGGGGCGAGTAGGTCTGGAAGGTCCGCTCGACGCCTTCTCCCGAGGAGATCTTGCGCACGATGAACGAGGAGTTCAGGCCGCGGTTGCGCTTGGCAATCACGACGCCCTCATACGCCTGAACCCGCTTGCGCGTGCCCTCGACGACGTTCACATTGACCACGACGGTATCGCCAGGGGCGAAAACCGGGATGGTGCGCCCGAGGCGGGCGATCTCTTCCTGTTCGAGTTGCTTGATCAGATCCATGGGATCACTCCGTAACCATCGTTCACCGGTGCAGGGGACACAGGCCGAGAAAAATGCCAAAAGGCACTGATCTTCGAGCCCGAAAAAGAGGTCCGGCCAGAGGATGGATGTTGAACGACAACCGCCCGAAAACCATGCGCAAGCGTCTGATCAGCTTCAATCAGACGCCAGCTTGCATCAGCCGCAGGCAGCAAAGCCCATCAGTTTAACTCAACTGCTGCAGAAATGCTTCATCCTGAGCGCTCAGGCGGCCATCACGGCGAGCCTGTTCGATCAGTTCGGGCCGCCGCTGCGCGGTCAGCCACAACGACGCCTCCCGGCGCCAGCGGGCGATTCGTGCATGGTGGCCCGACATCAGCACCTCAGGCACCGGCACCCCGCCAAAGACTTCCGGCCGGGTGAAATGCGGCCCCTCGAGCAGACCGTCGGAAAACGAATCCTGAAGCGCCGATCCGGCATCGGTCATGACCCCCGGCAGCAGACGCACGACCGCATCAATCAGCGACAGCGCCGGCAACTCACCGCCCGACACGATGAAATCGCCAATCGAAATCTCTTCATCCACTTCGGCATCGAGCAGGCGCTGATCGATCGCCTCATACCGGCCGCACACCAGCGCGAAGCCGGGCAGCGCCGCGAGCTCGGCCACCTTGGCCTGGGTCAGCGGCAGACCGGTGGGCGACAGGTGAATCACTCGCGCCCGGGGCAGGCCATCGGCCGCACGGCGGCCATGCAGGGCAGCCAGGCAGGCGGCCAGCGGCTCGGCCATCATCACCATGCCGGGTCCGCCGCCGAAGGGCCGATCATCGACGCGCCGATAGGCGTCGGTCGCCTGATCGCGAGGATTCCAGCAGCGCAGCCGCCAGATGCCGCGATCGATGGCGCGGCCGGTCACACCGAAGCGCGCAGCCGGCTCGACCATCTCGGGAAAGAGCGTGACAAGCTCGATATCCATGGCCGATCTCGCCGAATCAGCGCGACCAGTCGGCCTGCCAGTCGACCACGATGCGCCCCTCATCCGGCGCGACTTCGATCAGATAGGCATCGACATAAGGAATCAGCAGGCCGGCATCGGTTTCGATGATCGGATGCGCGCCGTGGTCGTCGATCGCACTGACCCGGCCGAGTGCCTCACCCGCAGGATTCGAGATGTCGCAGCCGATCAGGTCGACCCAGTAGTACTCGCCTTGAGGGAGCGCCGGAAAATCGCATCGGCGCACGCCGACCTCGGAACCCCTGAGGGCCAGGGCGGCGTCACGGTCATCGCAGTCCGGAAACTTGGCGACAACGCCGGAACTGTGCCGACGCGCCCGCAGAACATCGACCCAGCGATCGAGCACGGTCACCGCCGGGCCGCCGGCGCGGACCAGATGCCAGCTTGGCGCTTTGATCAGCGCGGTCTCGCCGGCCCCGGCGAAGGGCTCGACCTTGACCCAGCCGCCGACACCCCAGGCGCCGATGATCCGCCCCAGTGCAATCGTTCGAAGCGGATCAGCGGCCACCAATCGATTCACCCGACCGGAAGCAAGCGGCGCAGAGTCAGACTGCGATCGGGAAAGATCGATCAGGCAGCTGCCGTGGCAGCCTTCTGCTTGACCGCGAAATCGCGGATCAGGCGCTGGACAGTCGGCGACACTTGCGCGCCGTGGCTGACCCAGTATTCGATCCGATCGAGCGACAGGCGAAGCCCGTTCTCACCATCGGCGGCGATCGGGTTGTAAAAGCCCAAACGCTCGATGAAACGACCATCACGCCGGTTGCGGCTGTCGGTCGCAATCACATTAAAGAAGGGCCGGGCTTTCGCGCCACCCCGCGCCAGACGAAGAACGACCATAAGAAATCCTTGCAGTTTTGCGTAAAAAGCCTTCGATTATATCCGCTTTCAGCAGATTTGGCCCATCGATTTGGCCAAGCTAGCGTGAAAGACCGCCGGGACGATAGGGCAAGCCAAATGGGACGGCGCTGCCCGCCGATGCGCGAGACGTCGGCGCATAGCCGGCACCGGGCACGAGCTGCGGCGCAACCCAGCGGTTCACCGGCCTGCCATGCACGTAATAAACCGTTCTCGGAAGCAGTTCCGGGTCATACGACAACACCCTGGCAGGCTGGCTTGCCGCCTGAGCCCGGCGCGTCGCCGCGGCGGCGGCCTGTGCCTCTCGCTGCTGATTGCGGGTCTCGAAGGCTTCCGCCTGTTTTCGCCAGTACTCGCGCTCAGCCTCGGCGCGCCTGAGCGCGTCGGCGGCATCGGGCACGAGATAGGTCGAATGACCGACATTGGCCGCACCGTCGCCTGCTGCCGCGGGCCGATCGCTGAATTCGACCGTGCCGTCTTTCAGGGTGTTTCGATAGATGGTCGTCATTGCACCGTCGCCACGAGGCGCCGCAACCGCCGCCGGGACAGCGCCTGCGGTCAAAGCGGTCGTCGCAGCCCATGCCGACATCGGGCCAAGCGAAGCCGCGCACAGCGCGATGGATCCGGCGATCGTCGACGCCAGGGGAAACGCCGATCCGCTCGCCGTGATCACCGCTCTCACCGACTCAGCAGACATTGGCAGACTCCTCTGTATCGCATGGTCCGATGTATCGGCTCGACGGCCACGAACTAAAACATGGCCTCTTCGAGCGCGAGGGTTCCGGCAGCACCCGTCACGATCGCCGCGCAATAGGCGCCCGAACGCGGCAGGACATGATCGGCATAAAAACGCGCCGTGCCAATCTTGGCCTTGAGAAAGGCGGTGTCGGCGTCCGGCGCTGCCAGCAATGCCTGCGCTGCCAGAGCGGCGCGGGCCATCTGCCATCCGACCAGTACCGTGCCGCTGAGCATCAGATAGGGCACGCTGCCGGCATAGACCGCCCGGGCGTCGCCCTTGCCCTGGGCCACCAGATGATCGATGGCCTCAGACAGCGCCTGCGCGCCCTCGGTCAGTCGCGCGGCAATCGCCTGCAGATCGCCACCATCGGCCGGCATCTCGGCAATCGTCTGCCGCACACGGGCCAGCACCGCACGTGCGGTCTGGCCGCCATCGCGCACGGTCTTGCGTCCGATCAGGTCATTGGCCTGGATCGCGGTCGTGCCTTCGTAGATGGTGAGGATGCGGGCATCGCGGTAGTACTGGGCCGCGCCGGTTTCCTCGATGAAGCCCATGCCGCCGTGAACCTGCACGCCGAGCGAGGTGACCTCCAGGCTCATCTCGGTCGAGAAGCCTTTGACGATCGGCACCAGGAACTCGTAGAAGCTGGCATTCGCCTTGGCGGTCGCCGGATCGGGCGAGGCATGCGCCGCGTCATAGGCCGCAGCGGCCACATAGGCCAGCGAGCGGGATCCTTCGGTCAGGGCACGCATGGTCATGAGCATGCGACGCACATCGGGATGCTGGATGATCGCCACCGGCCCGGACGAGCCTTCGACTGCACGGCTCTGAACGCGATCGCGGGCATAGCCCACCGCCTTCTGATAGGCGCGCTCGGCAATCGCCACGCCCTGCATGCCCACCGCAAAGCGCGCGGCGTTCATCATCACGAACATGTATTCGAGGCCGCGATTTTCGTCGCCGACCAGCCAACCGAGGGCACCGGCTGCCGGCGCCTGACCGGCAGCCGCAGCCACCGGAAACTTGCCGTCGCCATAGAGCAGCACCGCGGTCGGACTCGCCTTGATGCCGAGCTTGTGTTCGATCGAGGTGCAGAACACATCGTTGCGGGCGCCGAGTTTGCCCTGCGCATCGATCAGGAACTTGGGCACGATGAACAGCGAGATGCCCTTGACGCCCTCGGGTGAGCCCGGCGTGCGGGCCAGCACCAGATGGACGATGTTCTCGGCCATATCGTGCTCACCGAAGGTGATGTAGATCTTCTGGCCAAAGATCCGGAATGACCCATCGCCCTGCGGCTCGGCACGCGAGCGAACCAGCGACAGGTCGGAGCCGGCCTGCGGCTCGGTCAGGTTCATGGTGCCGGTCCATTCGCCGCTGATCATGCGCGGAATGAAGCCCTGCTGCTGCGCTGGCGTCCCGGCGGTCAGCAGCGCCTCGATCGCGCCATCGGTCAGCAGCGGGCACAGCGCGAACGAGAGGTTGGCACTGTTGAGCATCTCGCCGCAGGCGGTGGCCACCAGCTTGGGCAAGCCCTGACCACCGAAGGCCTCGGGATGCTGAACGCCTTGCCATCCGGCCTCGCCAAACGCGCGAAAGGCTTCGCGAAAACCCGGGGTGGTGGTCACGACGCCGTCGGCGACGGTGGCCGGCTGCAGATCGCCCGTCCAGTTGAGCGGCGCCAGCACCTCGCCATTGAAACGGGCAGCCTCTTCAAGCACCGCCTCGACGGTGTCGTCGGTGGCGTCCGAAAAGCCAGGCAACTGGCGCACCTGCGCCAGACCCGCGAGTTCACGGATCGTGAACATCATGTCCTTGACCGGTGCCTGATAGCTCATGACGCGCGCCTTATGCCTGATGGAGTGTCTGAACGGATGCCAAGCCTGGTCAGATCTTGCCGGCCAGCTCGGGAACCGCTTCGAAGAGATCGCCAACCAGTCCGTAATCGGCCACGCCGAAAATCGGCGCCTCGGCATCCTTGTTGATCGCCACGATCACCTTGGAGTCCTTCATGCCGGCCAGATGCTGGATCGCGCCGCTGATGCCGACCGCCACATAGAGCTGCGGCGCAACGATCTTGCCGGTCTGCCCGACCTGCCAGTCGTTGGGGGCATAGCCGGCATCGACCGCTGCGCGCGAGGCGCCCATGGCCGCACCCAGCTTGTCGGCCAGCGGCTCGAGCACCTTGAAGTTCTCGGCGCTGCCCATGCCGCGACCGCCGGACACGACGATCTTGGCGCCGGCCAGCTCGGGACGCTCGCTCTTGGCGACTTCACGCTTGATGAAGGTCGAGATGCCGGGGTCGGCAGCCGCCGCCACCGACTCGATCACCGCCGAACCGCCGGTGGTGGCGGCCGGATCGAAGGCGGTGGTGCGCACCGTCATGACCTTGACCGGATCGGCCGATTGCACCGTGGCAATCGCATTGCCGGCATAGATCGGACGCTGGAAGGTATCGGGCGACTCGACCATCGTGACGTCGGAAATCTGGGCGACATCAAGACGG
>CAIVAS010000079.1 GCA_903903975.1 uncultured Burkholderiales bacterium | reverse complement strand
GCGCGCGGCCACCTGCGGATGGTCGACCACCTGGCCGATGTTGTTGACCGCGCCCACCGGGATGCCGGCTTTCAGGAAGATCTGCTCCCATTCCTCATAGGTTTTGGTGAGCAGGGCGGTCTGGACGATGTCGATGAGCGCGGTGCGGTTGGTCACGCGCAGCCGGTTGCCGACAAAGCGCTCGTCGGTGAGCATGTCCGGGCGACCGATCGCCGGGCAGAAGACCTTCCAGAGCTTTTCGCTGCCGACCGCGATCGCGAGATCGCCGGTTTTCGTGCGCAGGGTCTGGTAGGGCAGCAGCGCCTTGTAAGCGGTGCCCATCGGTGCCGGCATTTCACGCTCGACGCCATAGGACGCGATCATGGTGTTGAGCAGCCCGAGCTGGCCTTCCATCATCGACATGTCGATGCGCTGGCCCTGACCGGTCTTGTCCTTGACCCGCAGTGCCAGCATGATGCCGAAGGCGGCATACATGCCGGCGGTCATGTCGGCGATCGAGGTGCCGCAGCGCACGCCGCTGCCGCCTTCTTCACCGGTGATGCTGATCATGCCGCTTTCGGCCTGCAGGATCAGGTCCATCGCGGCCCGCTCGCGATAGGGGCCGTCCTGGCCGAAACCCGAGATCGATGTATAGATGATGCCGGGATTGCGGGCACTGACCGCCTCATAGCCCAGGCCGAGTTTTTCGAGCGCACCCGGGCGGAAGTTCTCGATCATGACGTCGGCCTTCTCGATCACCTTCAGGAAGAGCTCTTTGCCTTCCGGGCTCTTGAGGTTGATCGACAGTCCGCGCTTGTTGCGATGAAGCGAGACGAAATAGGCCGATTCGGCACCACCGCCGCCAGCCGCTGCGCCCCAGGCGCGCGAGATGTCGCCGCCGTCGGGCGACTCGAGCTTGAAGACCGTCGCGCCGTAATCGGCCAGCATGGTCGAGCAGTGCGGGCCCGCGAGGGCGTGCGACAGGTCAAGGACGATAACGTCTTCAAGGGGCATCTTCATGGGGTGTCTCGGCTCGGGATGTATGTTGGAATGACTGTCGCCAAGCATACCGGTCGCAGCCGCCTGCGGCGAACGAGCCGGCTGATGCCTGAAATGGCCGATCGTCTCTACAGTGAAATCTGGCTCGGCAACACTTCGCGTTTTGCCATCAACCGAGTGCTGCCATGTCCCGAATCGCCCGTCCCCGTCGTCAACTGATTGTCGCCTCTGCTGCGCTTGGCGGCGGCCTGTCATCAATCCTCGCCCATGCCCAGGCCCCTGCGGTCGTGACCCTCGATCGGGCAAGGCCCGGCTTTCCGTCGGGCGTTCAAAGCGGCGACGTGCAAAGCGATCGCGGCATCGTCTGGGCGCGCACCGACCGGCCGGCACGGATGTGGATCGACTGGTCGACCACCTCGAGCTTTGCCGATGCGAAGCGCCTGCGCGGCCCCTATGCCACCGAGCTGAGCGACTACAGTGCGCGGGTCGATCTCACCGGTCTGCCCGCAGGCCAGGACATCTTCTATCGCGTGCAGTTCGAGGACATCATCGCCGGCACGCTCTCCGAGCCGATGTCCGGGCACTTTCGCACCGCCCCCAATCGCGCCGGCGATATCCGCTTCCTGTGGTCGGGCGACACCGCCGGTCAGGGCTGGGGCATCAACACCGCCTTCGGCGGCATGCGCATCTATGAGGCCATGCGCAAGCGCGATCCCGACTTCTTCATTCATTCCGGCGACACGATCTATGCCGACGGCCCGATCCAGGCCGAGGTGAAACTGCCCGACGGCAGCACTTGGCGCAACGATGTGCTCACCGAAGAAAAGAGCAAGGTGGCCGAGACGCTCAAGGAGTTCCGCGGCAACTATCGCTACAACCAGCTCGATGCCAATGTTCGCCGCTTCAACAGCGAAGTGATGCAGATCTGGCAGTGGGACGACCATGAGGTCACCAACAACTGGTCGTCTTCGAAAGACCTGTCAGCCGACAAGCGCTACACCGAAAAAAGCGTGCCCCTGCTGACCGAGCGGGCGACGCGGGCGTTTCTCGAGAACGCGCCGATGCGCTGGCATGCCCAGGACGAAGAAGCGCGTGTCTATCGCAAGCTCTCGTATGGCCCGCTGCTCGATGTGTTCGTGATCGACATGCGCAGCTATCGCGGCCCCAATACCGCAAACATGCAGACCACCATCGATGCCGAGTCAACCTATCTTGGCGAAGCGCAGCTTGCCTGGCTGCGCGATGGCCTGAGCAACAGCCGCGCGGTCTGGAAGGTGATTGCAAGCGACATGCCGATCGGCCTGCAGGTGGGCGACGGCAAGGATGCGCAGGGCCGCAACCGCTGGGAAGCCGTGGCCAATGGCGATGACGGCGCACCCCGCGGTCGGGAGCTCGAGATTGCCGGGCTCCTGTCCTTCATCAAGCGCCGGCATATCCGCAATACCGTGTGGCTGACGGCGGACGTGCATTACACCGCGGCCCATCACTACCATCCGAACCGCGCCAGCTTCCAGGACTTCGAGCCCTTCTGGGAGTTTGTGGGCGGGCCGCTGCACTCGGGCGGTTTTGGTCCGAATGAACTCGACCGGACCTTCGGCCCCGAAGTGAAATTCGTCAAGGCGCCCAAGGCAGGCATCGTCAATGAGTCGCCGATGGCCGGTGGCCAGTATTTCGGCGAGGTCGAGATCGACGGCAAGACTGCCGCGATGACGGTTCATCTGCGCGAGATCAATGGCGCATCGCTGTGGAGCACCACGCTCGCGCCGCAGCGCGGGTGATCGTCCTCAGGCGGTCGGCGCGAGCGCTTCCTTGCTGCCTCGTGCCGATGTCTGCGCGCGACCGAGTTCGAGATTGGTGTCGGCCATGCCGCCAAAGCGCAGCGTCATGATTTCTCGCGGATAGTTCTGCTCGGTCTTCCAGGGCGCCCTGGAGCCCTGATGGGGAAACTTGCTCAGACCGCGCTGGAAATAGCCCGATGAGAAATCGACCCAGGGCGTCGGCGTGATGTCGGTATCGCGAACCCGTGGCGTGACCCAGTTCGCCTTGACCTCGTCGAGGTGATTGATCAGGCGGCACACATATTCGCAGACCAGATCGGCGCGCAGCGTCCAGGAGGCATTGGTATAGCCGAAGACGGTTGCGAGATTGGGCACGTTGCTGAGCAGGATGCCCTTGTAGGGCAGCGAACGGGTCACATCGACCGGCCTGTCGTCGACGATCACCTCCAGCCCGGCAATGAACTTCAGGTCCAGGCCGGTGGCGGTGACCACCAGATCGGCATCGAGCTGCTCGCCCGATTTGAGCCGGATACCGGTCTCATTGAAGGCATCGATATGGTCGGTGACCACGGAGGCTTTGCCCGAGCGGATCGCCTTGAAGAGGTCGCCGTTGGGCACCAGGCAAAGCCGCTGCTCCCAGGGGTTGTATTTCGGGGTGAAGTGCTTGGCCACGTCGAAATCGGGCGGCAGCTGCTTGCGCACCAGCGAGAGCAGACCGGCCTTCGCTTTCTCGGGCTGCCTGCGGCAGATGTTGTAGAACCAGGCACCGAAGGCGACGTTTTTCAGGCGCACCAGCGAATGGACCAGCTTGCGCGGCAGAAAGCTCGCGAGCCGGTTAGCGAGCGCATCTTCGGCCGGGCGCGAGACCACATAGGTCGGCGATCGCTGCAGCATGGTCACATGCGCCGCGTCCTTTGCCATCGAGGGCACCAGGGTCACTGCGGTTGCGCCGCTGCCGATCACGATCACCCGCTTGCCGGCCCAGTCGATGTCGTCGGTCCACTCCTGGGGATGCACGACGCGACCCTTGAAGGTCTCGACGCCCGGGAAATGCGGCGTGTAACCGTGTTCGTAGTTGTAGTAGCCGGTGCACATGAAGAGAAAGTTGCAGCTCAGCTGCAGGGGCTCGGCGCCCTCGCGATCGATGTCGACCGTCCAGGTGCCGTTGAACGAGGACCAGCTCGCGCGGCGGATACGGTGGCCGAAGCGGATGTGCCGATCGATGCCGAACTCGCGCACCGTCTCGTGCAGATAGGTGCGGATGGTGTCGGCATCGCTGATCGCCTTGGCGGCGGTCCAGGGTTTGAAGCCGAATCCGAAGGTATACATGTCGGAGTCGGAGCGGATGCCGGGATAGCGAAACAGGTCCCAGGTCCCACCGATGTCGGCGCGGGCCTCGAGGATCGCCCAGGACTTGCCGGGGCACTGATCCTGAAGGTGGTATCCCGCGCTGATGCCGGAAATCCCGGCACCCACTACCAGGACATCGAGATGTTCGATCGGCATGTGCAGACTCCTACGAAAGCCGGCAAGCTTAGGCAAGGCCGGGCCCGAACACAAATCGGATAAGCTCAGGTGCTCGTCCGAAAGTGTCGAGCCGCCATCAGGAGACCCCCTTTGCTTGCCCAATTCGCGCGGCGTCTGCCCTTTTTCTACGGCTGGGTTGTGGTCGCGGTGGTGTTCGTGACCATGGGCGTGGGGGTCAATGCCCGGACCGCTTTTTCGCTGCTGTTTCCGCCGATCCTTCAGGAATTCGGCTGGGATCGCGCGATCACGGCCGGTGCTTTCTCCTTCGGTTTCATGGTGTCGGCCTTCCTGAGCCCAGTGCTTGGCCGGATGATGGATTCACGCGGCCCGATGGTGGTCTCACTGATCGGCGTCATTGCCACCGCGGCCGGATTGCTGGGGGCCACGCTTGCGAGCCAGCCCTGGCATTTCTACGCGACCCTGGGCGTGCTGGTGGCAGCCGGC
>CAIVAS010000078.1 GCA_903903975.1 uncultured Burkholderiales bacterium | reverse complement strand
TGCCTGTGTCGACAATCAGCACGCCGAACATTCAGGCCCCGTCCGTGGCAAACGGTGTGGCGGGCCCGGCCCCCGATCTGCGTTGGGCGGATGTCGCGCAGGCACCCGACGCCGCCCGATCGGTCGCGCTTGTGGCGGCGCTGCGCGCGGCCTTGCCGGCGCAGTGCGTGCTCGCCGGCGTCGAGCAAACCCGGCCCTATGAGTGCGATGGCCTGTCGGCTTTTCGACAGTTGCCGGTGGCAGTGTGTCTGCCCGAAACCGAGCAGCAGGTGCAGCAGGCGCTTCGCGTCTGCCGCGAGCACGATGTGCCGGTGGTGGCGCGCGGCGCGGGTACCAGTCTGTCGGGTGGCGCCATGCCCCATGCCAGCGGTGTGGTGCTGTCGCTGGCCCGCCTCAATCGCATCCTGTCGATTGATCCGCTGGCGCGCACCGCCCGCGTGCAGCCCGGGGTGCGCAATCTGGCGATCTCGGAAGCCGCAGCGCCGCACGGCCTGTATTACGCGCCCGATCCTTCGTCGCAGATTGCCTGCTCGATCGGCGGCAACATCGCCGAGAACTCGGGCGGCGTGCACTGCCTGAAATACGGCCTGACCGTGCACAACGTGCTGCGGGTGCGGGGTCTGACCATCGATGGCGAGATCATCGAACTCGGCAGTGCCGCCCTCGATGGCCCGGGTCTCGATTTGCTCGCGCTCTCCATCGGATCCGAGGGCATGCTGATGGTGGTCACCGAAGCGCTGGTGAGGCTGGTTCCCAAGCCGCAGCTCGCACGGGTGGTGATGGCCTCTTTTGACGATGTCGCCAAGGCGGGCGATGCAGTCGCGGCCATCATTGGCGCTGGCATCATCCCGGCCGGTCTCGAGATGATGGACCGCAAGGCGAGTGCTGCGGTCGAGCCCTTCGTGAAAGCCGGCTACGATCTGTCGGCCGAAGCGATCCTGCTGGCTGAGTCCGACGGCTCACCCGAGGAGGTCGAAGAAGAGATCGACCGCATGATGGCGGTGCTGCGCGATGCCGGTGCGACCGCGCTGGTGGTCTCGAATTCCGAAGCCGAGCGGCTGAGATTCTGGTCGGGCAGAAAAAATGCTTTTCCGGCGGCCGGCCGCATCTCGCCTGACTACTACTGCATGGACGGCACCATCCCCCGCAAGAACCTCGGGCGCATGCTGGTGGCCATCAGCGAAATGGAAAACACCTATCAGCTGCGCTGCATGAATGTCTTTCATGCCGGCGACGGTAATCTGCATCCGCTGATCCTCTTCGATGCCAACCAGCCGGGCGAGTGGGAGCGAGCCGATCGTTTCGGCGCCGATATTCTCGAGCTGTGCGTCGAGCTCGGCGGCACGGTCACCGGTGAACACGGCGTGGGCATCGAAAAAATCAACTCGATGTGCGTGCAGTTTTCGCCGGCCGAGCGCGAGGCCTTTTTTGCGCTCAAGCGCGCCTTCGATCCGCCGGGTCTGCTCAATCCAGGCAAAGGCATTCCCACGCTGGCTCGCTGTGCCGAGTACGGCAAGATGCATGTGCACGGCGGTCGGGTGGCCTTTCCCGACATCGAACGCTTCTGACCGCGCGATCATGCCTGCCGCATCCTCTCTTTTTCCTGAGCGAGTCTGACCTTGACGACCGAGGTGTCAGCCGATTCCGCCCTGGTGGCGCTGCGCGACTGCGTGCGCGCCGCAAGCGCCGACCGTACCCGTTTGCGCCTGCATGGTGGCAATACCAAGTCCTTCTACGGTGAGACGGCGAGCGGTGAGCCACTCGATCTGCGCTCGATCGCCGGCATCGTCGACTACGAGCCAACCGAGCTCGTCGTGACGGTTCGCTGCGGCACACCGATTGCCGAGCTCGAGCAGGCGCTGGCGGCCCGCCAGCAATATCTCGCTTTCGAGCCGCCGCATTTCGGGGCCGGTGCCACCGTGGGTGGCATGGTGGCGGCCGGCCTCTCGGGCCCGCGTCGCGCCACCGCCGGTGCGGTGCGCGACTTCATGCTCGGCGCGGTGCTGATGAATGCCAGCGGTGAGCTGCTGCATTTCGGCGGACAGGTCATGAAAAATGTCGCCGGCTACGATGTGTCGCGTCTGCTGGCCGGCTCGATGGGCATCCTCGGGCCGATCGTTCAGGTGTCCCTGAAGGTGCTGCCCCTGCCGGCGGCCGAGGCCACGGTCTGCCTGAGCACTGGCTTGCGGGAGGCCCTGGCGCAGATGAATCGATGGGGTGCCCAGCCGCTGCCCCTGTCGGCCACCTCGTGGGCAGGCGGCGAGCTCATGGTTCGGTTGTCGGGCGCTGGTGCCGCGGTCGATGCGGCGCTTGCACGACTTGCGGCCGATCACTGCGCACGGCTCATCGACCCGATGGCCGCGCGCGCGCACTGGGCGGGGCTGCGCGAGCAGACCGATGCCTTCTTCGATGATCCGCTGCCGCTGTGGCGACTGTCGGTGCCGTCGACCGCGCCGATCTTCGAGCTGCCCGGCCGCCAGCTGATTGAGTGGGGTGGCGCGCTGCGCTGGTTCAAGTCGGACGCCGATGCCGCATTCGTGCGCCAGGCGGCGGCAACCGTCGGCGGCACGGCAAGCCGCTTTCGTGCGGCCGAGCCCCTGGGCGGTGTGTTCTCGGCCCTGCCGGCGCCGATCCTCGAACTGCATCGGCGGATCAAGCATGAGTTCGACCCGCGCGGCATCTTCAACCCCGGCCGGCTGGTGGCTGGCCTCTGAGCCGCGCCCGACGCGCCATCAAGGTCTCGAACCATGCAAACCCATCTTGCAGACTGGCTGCGCGATACGCCTGACGGCATCGAAGCCGATTCGATCCTGCGATCGTGCGTGCATTGCGGCTTTTGCACGGCCACCTGCCCGACTTATCAGTTGCTGGGCGATGAGCTCGACGGCCCGCGCGGGCGCATCTACCTGATCAAGCAGGTGGTCGAGGGTGTCACGCCGACCCGCGAGACCCAGCAGCATCTCGACCGGTGTCTGACTTGCCGAAATTGCGAGAGCACCTGCCCGTCGGGTGTGCAGTACGGGCATCTGATCGACATTGGTCGCAAGCTGGTCGACCGGCAAGTGGAGCGCCCGGCAGCCGACCGGCTGCTGCGTGGCGCCCTGCGCGAAGGCATGACCCGACGCGGTCTCTTCGATACCGCGATGCGCATCGGTCAGGCCGTGCGCCCCCTTTTGCCCGAGGCGCTCAAGGCGAAGGTGCCGCAGCGTCGCGATCCGGGCACATGGCCGGCGCGTTCGCATGCCCGCAAGGTAATCCTGCTCAACGGCTGTGTGCAGCCGGCGATGATTCCGGCGATCGATGCGGCGACGGCCCGTGTGCTCGATGCGCTTGGCATCGAAGCGGTTGTTGCGCCTCGCTCGGGCTGCTGCGGTGCGATCCGGCACCACCTCGATGACCAGGAGGGCGCCCTTGACGATGCCCGTCGCAATATCGACGCCTGGTGGCCGCTGCTGGCATCGGAGCCCGCGCTCGCGTCAGCGGCTGACGCGGTGAGCGGCGCAGGCGGGGCCGAGGCGATCGTCATCAATGCCTCGGGCTGCGGCGCGATGATCAAGGACTATGCGCACCTGCTGCGCCACGACCCGCTTTATGCCGAGAAGGCCGCGCGGGTGAGCGCCATGACCCGTGACCTCGCCCAGTTCCTGCCCGCCGAAAGCGAGCGGCTCCAGGTGCTTTGCCGTCAGCCTGTCGGCGGTGATGGCACTGATGGTGCTCAGGGTGACCAGCAGCGGCCCAAGGCCGCGCGGCTGGCTTTTCACCCGCCCTGCACCCTGCAGCATGGCCAGCAGATCAAGGGCGAGGTCGAGTCGCTGCTGGTGGCCTGCGGCGCCGAGATCGTGCCCTTTGCCGAGTCGCATCTGTGTTGCGGGTCGGCCGGTACCTATTCGGTCCTGCAGCCGACGCTTGCCACCCAGCTTCGCGACCGCAAGCTCTCGAACCTGCAGGCCGATTCGCCCGACCAGATCCTGTCGGCCAACATCGGATGCCTGACCCATCTGCAATCCGGCACCGACACGCCGGTACGCCACTGGATCGAGTGGCTCGATCGGGCGATCACACCGGCATGACCGTGAGTGCCGGCCTGGTCGTGCGATGAACCTGATTGTTCGTCTGCCCAACTGGATCGGCGATGTCTGCATGGCCTTGCCGGCGTTGCAGGCACTCGATGCAGGCGGAGCGAGGTTGCATCTGATCGGCAAAGGCTGGGCCGCCGATCTGCTGGCCGCGCATCACTGGCCGGTCACGCCGATGCCCAAGTCGCGGATGGCCGGTGCTGCGCTGCTGCGTTCGCTACCCATCGATTCACCGCCCATGAATTCACCGCGCATGAATTCATCGCGCATGAATTCATCGCGCATGAATTCATCGCGCATGAATTCGCCGCGCCGCGGTCTGCTGCTCACCAATTCGCTCTCGAGCGCGGCAGCCTTCCGGTTCGCAGGCATTGCTGCGCTGGGTCATCGCGGCGATGGCCGCTCGCTGCTGCTGGGTCGCTCACTGTCCAGGCCCACCGGGCTGCACGAGGTCGAGGTGTTCTGGCGATTGGCCTGCGAGGCGGCCGGCTGGATCGGGTTGCCGGCGCTGCCTCGACATGCGCCTGCGTTGCTCGGTCTGCAACTGACCCCGCAACACCAGGCGAGCGCCCTGGCCGCCCTGCAACAGGCCGGCATCGAGGGGCCGCCGAACCGCTTTATCGTGCTGGGCCCCTTATCGGTCGGGACCACCGGCGGGCAGAGCAAGCGCTGGACGGGTTTTGCAGAACTCGCCGGGCAGCTTTCCGAACGGGGCATCGTCACGCTGACCTGTCCTGGTCCTGGCGAAGAGGCGCAGGCGATGGCCGCGGCGCCCTCGGCCATCGCGCTGCCGGGACTCGGCTTGGGTGCCTATGCGGCCTTGTGCCGACTCGCCAGTCTGACCATCGCCAATGACTCCGGGCCGATGCATCTGGCCGCGGCGGTCGATGCGCCGGTGATCGGCATCTTCGGTCCGAGCAGTCCGGCGCGCACGCGCCCCTGGGGCGGTCAGTCGACCTGGTTGGGCGGTGACGGTGCCTGGCCTGATCTGGCCACGGTCATGGCGCAGGTCGATCGACGGATGCTGCGCTCGGGTTCTGGCGCGACTTAGCGCGGCGCCGGCTCATTCGCCGTCAGTTGCCAGTCGATCCAGTCCTCCCGGGCCCGCCCGCCGCGCGGCATCAGATCTGGCGAGATGTAACTGCCGGTCCAGTCGCGTTTGACCCAACGACCGACTTGCGGCGCATACCAGCAGGTGTCGGTGCGCGTGGAATAGCTGCGAAAGAAGTCGGGATGCACGAAGTCGATTTGCCGAACGACGCGCAGAGCATCGAAGCTGCCCGCTGGTACCGTCACCTTCTCCCAGCCCTGAACCGACAGACGCTGAATCCAGCCGTATTCGGAGCCCGACGAGGGCGTCATGTAGCGGGTTTCGCTCTTGAGGTTCATGCCGCTGCTTGCGCCCTGCGGCACCACCGGCATCGGTGTGTTGAAGCGGATCGGCTCGCCGCTGTAGACGGTTTCGAGCAGCACTGACCACGGGTCGGTGTAGATCTCTTCGAGCAGCGGTTTGTCGGCGCCCCGGTCGATGCTCAGACGGATGAGCGGCGTGACCGCAGTGACCTGAACCGCGACCTCGCCGATGGCGAGATTGTTGTAGCGGTTGATCAGGACATAACGCCACCGGTCGCCGATGCGCAAGGTCGGGACGGGCAGGGGGTCGAGCCCCGCGGGTACCGGCATGGCGTTGGGGCTGGCGCAGCCCGAGCCGAGCACCGACATGGCAGACAGTGCGATCGGAAGTCCGAGGCCGGCCCCGATGGCTCGGCGTCGTGATTGATCGATCAGCGTGTTGTTCATCTGAACCTTTTCAATGAGAACCGGGTCCGAGCGTTCAAGCCGGCGGCATGGGCATGCTGTCATTGAGCCGCAGGATGCCCTTGATCATGCGATAAAGAAACCACACCCCAGGCAGCACGAAAAGGAAGCTGAGCAGACCGAAAGTGACCACCGTCAGCAGGGCTGCCGGAATCGCGATCACGATCATCCAGAACAGGGTCCACCAGAAGGTGCGGATCATCCAGTTCATGTGGCTTTCGTAGATCGTGCCGCGCGCACTGTCGCGCTTGATGTAGTTCACGATCAGCGCGACCACCGAGAACAACCCGGCCGACAGCAGCAGACCGGCGATATGCAGGAGATAGTCGAAGAGGCAGACCTTGCGCAGGGCCTCGAGGCGGTCGGCCTCGCCACCTGGCCCGGGCCCGCCAGGCGGCACGGCATCGGGCGGACCTGCGGTGATCGGCGTACTGTCGGATGCCATGCTTTCTCTGGGTTGTTGCGTCGGCGTGACGCGCTTACTCGACCGCCTTGACCATGTCCTCGATGACCTTCTTGGCATCGCCGAACACCATCATGGTCTTGTCCATGTAGAAGAGTTCATTGTCGAGGCCAGCATAACCCGAGGCCATGCTTCGCTTGTTGACGATGACGGTCTTCGCTTTGTAGGCCTCCAGGATGGGCATGCCGGCAATCGATGATTTCGGGTCTTTGGCGGCGGGATTGACCACATCATTGGCGCCGAGAATCAGTGCCACGTCGGCCTGTGCGAACTCGGCATTGATGTCCTCCATTTCGAAGACCTGGTCATACGGAACTTCGGCTTCGGCCAGCAGTACGTTCATGTGGCCCGGCATGCGGCCTGCCACCGGATGGATCGCGTATTTCACGGTCACGCCATGGTCGGTCAGCTTTTGCGCGAGTTCCTTGAGCGCGTGCTGCGCGCGGGCCACTGCCAGACCGTAGCCCGGCACGATGATGACGGTGTCGGCATTGCTCATCAGGAAGGCCGCGTCTTCGGCCGCGCCGCTCTTGACCGGACGCTGCTGCTGCGCGCCGCCGCCGGTCGCTGCTGCCGCTGCGTCGCCGCCGAAGCCACCCAGGATCACGTTGAAGAAGGAGCGATTCATGGCCTTGCACATGATGTAGCTCAGGATCGCGCCCGAAGCACCCACCAGCGAGCCGGCAATGATCAGCATGCTGTTGTTGAGCGAAAAGCCGATGCCGGCCGCCGCCCAGCCCGAATAGCTGTTGAGCATCGAGACCACCACCGGCATGTCGGCGCCGCCGATCGGGATGATGATCAGCACGCCCAGCAGGAAGGCCAGTGCGAGCATCGCCAGGAATGCCGGCCAGCTCTCGTTGTAGGTGAACACCAGGCCGAGTGCCAACGTGGCCAGACCAAGCGCCAGGTTGAGCATGTGCTGACCGGTAAAGACCACCGGTGCGCCCTGGAAGAGGCGGAACTTGTATTTGCCCGAGAGCTTGCCGAAGGCGATTACCGAGCCGCTGAAGGTGATCGCGCCGATCGCGGCGCCCAGGAAAAGTTCGAGCCGGTTGCCGGTCGGAATCGGCGGGCGCGCGATGATGTCGGCGACGATGGCGCCGGCCTGCGTCTGGGCGCCGATCAGCAGTTCCTTGGGATAGTCGGTGATGCCGAAGGCCCAGGGCTCGACGACTGCGGCAATCGCGATGCAGACCGCTGCCAGACCGATCATGCTGTGCATGAAGGCGACCAGCTCGGGCATCTTGGTCATCTCGACCTTGGCCGCCATGTAGGCACCGGTACTGCCGCCGATGACTAATCCGAGCAGCACCCAGGCCAGGCCCATCGGCGCGAATTCGGCTCGCATCATGTAGATGAGCGCGACCGTGGTGAGCGCGGCAATACCCATGCCGACCATACCGAAGAAATTGCCCCGGATGGAGGTGGTGGGGTGCGACAGGCCCTTGAGCGCCTGGATGAAGCAGATCGAGGCGACGAGATACAGCAGGACAATGAGGTTCATGTTAGGCCTGGCCTCCGCTGCGGGGCGGTTGGCTGTTGCGGCTGAATTCAATCCGGCCGCTGTTGATCCAGCCCAGTCGCCCGAGAATCCAGGCAGACGGGGCGACGAGAAGCGTTGCGATCACGAGCACGGTGAACGTGCGCTCAAGTCCGGGCGCCGCAAACTCTTTTGCGATGTGGTCGCCGAGTGCAATCCCGATGATCGTGATGACCAGCAGGACGATGAAGGCGCGCACCGTCATGACTTGGCTGCCTTGCCGGCACCTTCGCGCGGCGCTTTTTTCTTGAACATCTCGAGCATGCGGCGAGTCACGAGAAATCCGCCGAACACATTGACTGCTGCCAGCGCCACCGCTGCCACGCCCATGAACTTGCCAAGGGGCGTGGTGGTGAGCGAGGCGGCCAGCATTGCGCCGACAATGATGATCGCCGAGATCGCGTTGGTGACCGCCATGAGGGGCGTATGCAGGGCGGGGGTGACATTCCAGACCACGTGAAAGCCGACATAGATCGCCAGCACGAAAATGATCAGGTTGATGACGGTGGGGCTGAT
>CAIVAS010000077.1 GCA_903903975.1 uncultured Burkholderiales bacterium | reverse complement strand
TAGAAGCACACGCCCGCCGAGACCTCGGGCACATGCACCGCGGCACCGATGGTGAGTGCGCCGCCCATGCAAAAGCCCATCACACCGACCTTGCCGCCCTGAGCGACCAGATACTGAACCGCACCACGGATGTCCTGATGGGCTGCGCCCGGAAAGTCCAGACCGGTCATGAGGTGATTGGCCTCGTCGGGTTTTTGCGTGACCCGGCCTTCGTACAGGTCGGGCGCCAGCGCGTTGAAGCCGGCGCGTGCAAAGCGATCGGCCACGCCGCAGATCTGATCGTTCAGACCCCACCACTCCTGGATGACCACGATGCCGGGACGACCTGCCCCGGCTGACGCGAAATAGCCCTTGGTCTTGCGGCCATCGGGCCGTGCGAAATCGATCATCTGTCCCATGTCGTTCTCCTGTGTGGAAGGTGGGTGGAAAGTGGGTGCAATGTTGGGGGGGGGCGATGTTGGGGAGCGATGGCGCAGGGATGGGTGCCGTGTGCGCTCTCAGGCGGCCTTGCCCACGCGACGCCGCAGCGCCTCGCGAATCAGCGGCATCCTGTCGTTACCAAAATACATGTCACCGTCAACGAAGATCGTGGGCGAGCCGAAGCCGCCCCGCGCGATCAGTGACTCGGTGTTGGCCCGCAGCGTGTCCTTGACGCCCTGCTCGGCGATCCCGGCAAAGAAGGCCTTGACGTCGATGCCCAATTGCTCGCACAGCGCGGCGAGCACCGCATCCTCCGAAATGTCCTGATTGTGCGACCAGTAGGCCTCGAAGGCCGCCTCGGCAAAAGGCACCAGCAGGCCTTGGGGCTGCAGCCAGATGCAACCGCGCATCGCCTTGACGCTGTTGACCGGAAACACCGTCGGCGGAAAGTTGATCGTCAGGCCGCAATGCCTCGCCCAGTCAGCCAGATCCTTGACCAGATAGGCCTGCTTGGCCGGCACCGGGTTGTCGCGCGAGGCATAGACGCTGGGATTGACGCTGTTGAACACGCCACCGACCAGGATCGGGCGCCAGTTCACCTCAACACCGAACTCGGCTGCAATCGGCTGCAGGCTGCGAAAACCCAGCCAGGTCCAGGGGCTTGAGCAGTCGAAATAGCAATCGATCAAGGCAGGTCTCCGCTGGGCTGGGCCCGATTCAAGGCGTCATTCAACGCCAGCTCAATGTTTGGCTCAGTGTTCAGCTGATTGCCGGGCTCAATGCTTGTCAGCGCTTTGGCCGATCGCAGCAGCATCGCGTGGCGAACGCGTTATGCCCCCGACAATAACCCATCCAGGCGGGCAATTTGCGCCTCGAGCTGATCGACCCGGGCTCGCAGCGTCTCGAATTCACGTTGCCAGTCGGGTGACGGCAGACCGGCGTCGCGAGGCGAGGCGCTCGCGACGCGGTCAGACACCGCCGGATCATCACCGTCATTGGCACCAACCAGCATCGCTGCCGACGGCGCGCCACACAGCAGATGCATCCACCGGGATTCACGCGATCCGGGCTGGCGGGCCAGCTTCACCGCGAAGGCCTGCGGCTGGCGCACCGCGAGTTCGTCAAGATAGGCCTCGACCGCCGAGACATCCGAGAAGCGATGCAAACGCTCGCAATTGGCGCGCAACTCGGCTGCGGTCTGCGCCCCGCGCAGCATGAGGGTCGCCATCAGCGCCACGGTCTCGCCCGGCAGACCCAGGCCGCGCTTGGCGTTTTCGGCATAGCGCATGACGCGCCCACCACTCGACTCGATCACGAGTGAGCGGCGTCGCAGCGACTCGAGCGCCTCCTGGACGACGGCAGAGCTCACCTCCATCACCGGATCGCGGCTGGTCTTCTGATTGCAGCCGGCGAGCAGCGCATTGATCGACAGCGGATAGATATCGGGCACGGTATGCATCTTCTCGACCAGTACCGCCAGGACACGAGCCTCGACAGGGCTCAGTTCGATCGGGTTGGATTCACTCATCAGCTTGTGCGACCTCAGGTCTGATCCTCGAGAAACCGCTGCCAGGCGGCCACGAAGGCATCGGGCATTTCAAAGTACATCAGCGCACCGGCCTGGAAAGGCTGGAATCGCCAGTTGGCGCGCGACCGCAGGAAATCGGCGCTGCTGAAATCGCGAAAGTCGCCGCGCGTGGCATGCGGCACCCAGACCGGCATCGACAACTGCGCATAAAGGTGTCGCACATCGGCGGCAAAAAGCCGAAAGCACAGAAAGGACAGCGGCGCATAGCGTGCGCCCGGCTGCCTTGCACTGGCCACGCAATAGTCGGCGAGGCCCTCATCAATGTCGGGCGAGCCCCAGGTGCGCTTCAGAAAATAGCGCACGCTCGCACGGCTCGACAGAAGATTGAACAGGGACTGGCTCCAGAACGGCCAGGTCAGCACCCGATGCACGCCGGGCACCTCGCGCGATTGGCCGGGCGCCCCATCCAGCGCGGCAGAGCGTCGATCGAGACCCGTCGGTGTCACCAGCGTCAGAGTGCGGATGCGATGCGGGCGACGCACCGCGGCACGCGCCGCGAATTCGCCCGACAGCGACACCGCGAGCAGATCAACCGGCGCATCGCCGCAAGACTCGCCGATCGCATCGAGTGCGTCATCGATCGCCGCGGTAAAGAGCGAGAGGTCGTAGTGACGCTCGCCTCGCTGCGAGCGGCCGTAGCCGGGCAGATCGATGGCAAAGACCCGATGCGTTGAACTCAGCCGCTCAAAAAGCGGTCGCACCTCATAGGCCGACGCGGCGGCATTGATGCTGTGGATGAGCAGCACTGGTAGGCCGCTGCCGGCTTCATAGAACGCCAACCGACCCGCCGTGCCGCTGATTTCGCGTTGAGTGGCCGCAAGCGGCGAAAGGAGCGTTGCCATCGGGCGATAATAGCGAATACGATGGCGGGTTTCGCGTCAGCGTCGCTTTGCCGACGGTTTATTGCTGCGCCGTCCATCCTTGCTGTGTCCATCCGTCCTTTTATTCCATCCGCTTTCTTACCAAGGTTCATGCCATGACCGACCGCATCGACATCCACGGCCTGAAGGTCGCCCGCCCGCTCTACGACATGATCGAGCGCGAAGCGCTGCCGGGCACCGGCGTCGCCTCCGACAACTTCTGGAAGGGGCTGTCATCGCTGGTCCATGAATTCGGGCCGCGCAATCGGGTCCTGCTCGACAAGCGCGACGCCCTGCAGTCGATGATCGACAGCTGGCACACCGCGCGTCGCGGCCAGCCCCACGATGCCGTGGCCTACACCGCCTTCCTGGAAGAAATCGGCTATCTGCTGCCTGAAGGCCCCGACTTTGCGGTCGAAACGCAAGGCGTCGACCCCGAGATTGCCAGCATCCCCGGCCCCCAGCTGGTGGTGCCGGTCATGAATGCCCGCTATGCGCTCAACGCCGCCAACGCCCGCTGGGGCAGCCTCTACGACGCGCTCTATGGCACCGACGCCATGGGCGACACGCCGCAGCCCGGCGGCTACGACCCGGTGCGCGGTGCACGCGTGATCGCCTGGGCCAAGGGCTTTCTCGATGAGATCGCGCCGCTTGCCCGCGGCAGCCATGCCGCAGTGAGCGGATACGCCATCGTCAATGGCGCGCTTGTGGCGCAAACCGCCGCCGGCCCGACCGGCCTGGCCGATGCCTCGCGCCTTGCGGGTTATCGCGGCACCGCGCAGGCGCCCTCGGCAGTCCTGCTCAAGCACAACTATCTGCATGCCGAGATCCTGATCGATGCAGCGCATTCGATCGGCAAGACCGATCCGGCCGGTGTGGCCGACGTGATGCTCGAGGCCGCGATCACCACCATCATGGATTGCGAAGACTCGGTGGCCGCGGTCGATGCTGCCGACAAGGCACTTGCCTATCGCAACTGGCTGGGCCTGATGAATGGCACGCTGGTCGAGACGGTTGCCAAGGGCGGCGGGTCGTTTGAGCGACGCCTCGCCCCCGATCGCGTCTACACGCTTGCCGCCGGCGGATCGATGTCGCTCAAGGGCCGTTCGCTGATGCTGGTGCGCAATGTCGGACATCTGATGACCAACCCGGCGGTGCTCGATCGCGACGGCAACGAGGCCTTTGAAGGCCTGCTCGATGCGATGTGCACCGTGACCATCGCGCTGCACGACCTGAAGAAAAAAGACGGCATTCGCAACTCGGTCGCGCACTCGGTCTACATCGTCAAACCCAAGATGCATGGCCCGGAAGAAGTGGCCTTTGCCAATGACATCTTCACGCATGTCGAAGAGGCGCTCGGCCTGCCGGCCAATACCGTCAAGATCGGCATCATGGACGAAGAGCGGCGCACCACGGTCAACCTCAAGGAGTGCATCCGCGCGGCCAGCAAGCGCGTGGTCTTCATCAACACCGGCTTTCTCGATCGCACCGGCGACGAGATCCATACCTCGATGCAGGCCGGCCCGATGGTGCGCAAGGCCGAGATGAAAGCGCAGAGCTGGATTGCCGCCTATGAGCTCTGGAACGTCGACATCGGCCTGCGCTGCGGTCTGTCCGGGCGCGCCCAGATCGGCAAGGGCATGTGGGCGATGCCCGACCTGATGCATGCCATGCTGCAGCAAAAGATCGGCCATCCGCAGGCCGGCGCCAACTGCGCCTGGGTGCCGAGCCCGACCGCCGCCACGCTTCATGCGACCCACTATCACAAGGTCGATGTCTTTGCCCGCCAGGCCGAGATCATGAAAGGCGGTCCGCGCGCCAAGCTGGCCGACATCCTCTCGATTCCGCTGGCAACGTCCATCGCCTGGAGCGAAGCCGACCTGAACGCCGAACTCGAGAACAATGCCCAGGGCATCCTCGGCTATGTGGTGCGCTGGGTCGATCAGGGCGTGGGCTGCTCGAAGGTGCCCGACATCAACAATGTGGGCCTGATGGAAGACCGCGCAACCTGCCGGATCTCGTCGCAGCACATCGCCAACTGGCTGCATCACGGTGTGGTCAACAAGGCACGCGTCACCGAGGTCATGCAGCGCATGGCGGCGGTGGTCGATGGCCAAAACGCCGGCGATCCGGCCTACACCCCGATGGCGCCGAGCTTCGATGGCTTTGCCTTCAAGGCGGCCTGCGATCTGGTGTTTGAAGGCACGGTGCAACCCTCGGGCTATACCGAGCCGGTGCTCCACGCGCGGCGGCTGCAGCTCAAGGCACAACAGGGCTGACAAGCCTGATCAGGCTGCGGGGCTGCGGCCCCGCACGCCTCTTGGGACGCACGCCGCTCAGGGGTTGACGGCCGCTCCCATCGGGCAACTCGTTCCACCGGCCCGGCTGATGCGCGCCTCGGCCGCAGCAGACGCTGAAGACGACGGCAGCGACAGGGGCGGTGAGAGCGGTGAGGACAGCATCCGCGAAAAGGGCAAGTAAGGCCGATTCGGCGATTTGTAGGCGGCGAGATAGTCGGCGAGTGCATCGACATCCGGCGGGCCGCCGCTGCGATCGCGTCCACGCAGGAAGGTCGAAAATCCGTCCCCCCCGTCGGCCAGATAATTGTTGACCGTGACTCGATAACGCGTATCGGGTCGCAGGACCCTGCCCTGCGCATCGACCAGCGTCTCTGAGCGACCATCAGTCGCGAGCGTCACCGCACTGATTCGCGCATCGCATGCTGCAGCGCCATCCCATCGGTAATGGAAACCGGCCGACGGGAGCAACACCCGCGTGGCCGTTGCCGACTGGCCACGACAGCCAGCGAACTGCTGCTCGAGCAGGTCCTTGATGTCCTGCGCAGTCAGACTCATGGTCACCAGATTGTTGCCGAAGGGCTGCAGCGCAAAGATCTCGCCATAGGTCACCGTGCCATCGACCTTCTTGCCGGGCTGCGACACCATCAGACCCGCGCCCCGCAATCCGCCGCGGTTCATGAAAGCGATCGACGGTATCGATTGATCGTGGCCCGCACTGCTGCCTGTGGCCGGGCCCGGGGCGTGGCTGTGAGCATCGGCACGCGCGGCAGCAAGCTGCGCATCGGCCACCAGTTCGCCGGCGGCCACGTTGCAGGCCGCATCGCGGGGCACGGCGGGCACATCGGCTGCAATCGCGCCAATGACCCGTGCGGCCTGGTCGCCCACCAGACGTCGATAAGCGGCCACGATGCCGGCCACCACCGGATCGGGCTGGATGGCCGCCGGATCGCGGGTCACCATCAGGTTGGTCGCCTGCACCGACACGACGTCGCGGCTCGCCGGATCGAGGCTCAGATCGATATCGGTCAAGAGCCGTCCGAAGGCATTGGCGCTGGTCACCGGCACCGCCCGCCCGCGCGAATTAGGCAGGCTGCAGACATAGGCCGAATGGGTATGGCCGCTGATCACCAGATCGACCGCGTCATCGAAGCCCGCAACGATGCCGGCGATTGGCGAACCGGCCAGCCCGCCCTGACACCGATTGATATCCGGATTCGGGCCGCTTTGCATCCCGCCCTCGTGGATCAGCACGACGATCGCCTCGATGCCCTGAGCGCGCAATTCAGGCACCAGCGCATTGACCGTCTGGACTTCATCTTGAAACGCAAGGCCCGCCACCCCGGCCTGCCCGACGATCATCTGCGTGCCGCGCAAGGTCATGCCGATGAAGGCGACCGGCACGCCGCCAAAGCGCTTGATGCCATAGGCCGGCAGCAGCGGCTTGCCCGAGACGCGGGTGACGACATTGGCCGACAGCCACTGAAACTTTGCGCCTTCGAAGGGCACCGGCGTGCCGACCACCGCCCCCCGGCAACTGTTCGGATCGATCGCCTTCCCGTCAGACGCGCCCGGCGCGGGTTTGCAGCCACCCGCCTGCAGGCGCAGCAGCTCGGCCTGGCCCTTGTCGAACTCATGATTGCCGACCGACGTGAATTCCAGGCCGATGCGGTTGAGGGTTTCGACTGCCGGCTCGTCAAAGAACAGGCCCGAGATCATGGGTGTCGCGCCGATCAGGTCTCCGGCGGCAACCACCACATTGTTCGGATTCGCGGCTTTTAGCCTGGCCACATGTGCGGCCATGAACTCGGCGCCGCCGACCGGCTGCCTGGCTGATACCGGTGCGTCGCCGCTGGCGGCAAAGGACCCCGGCGACTCGAGCTGGCCGTGGTAGTCGTTGAGCGCAATGATCTTGACCGTGATCTGGCGTGAGGCGCCAGGCGTGATGCAGGCCACCAGCCCGACCAGCGCCAGCGCCAATACCGCCAGCGCCCCGGCGCCTCTGATTGCTCCGCGCATGCTTTTCAAAACTCCCCCCTCCCCGGCCGTGAGACGATCGGATTCATTCAATTTTTTCGGCACCGACACCATGACACAGAGCCTGCGTTTCCTTCGCTACAGCATCATTGACGGCGTTGCCGAGATCCTGATGGACAACGGCCCGGTCAATGCGCTGAGCGTTCCGATGCTCGATGAACTGCTCGCCTGCTTCGAAACCGCAGCAGCCGATGAGTCGGTACGCGCGATCATTCTCGGCAGCGCTGTGCCCGGTCGATTCTGCGCGGGCCTTGATCTGAAAGCCTTTGCCAAAGACGACACCGATGGCGTTCGCGCGCTGCTCGAGCGCCTGTACACCCGCTTTACTGATCTGCAGTATCGCCTGGGCAAGCCGTCGATCGCCGCGGTCAATGGCACGGCGCGCGGCGGCGGCATGACGCTGTCGATCTCTTGCGACATGGTCGTGGCCGACTCGGGCGCCGACCTGGGTTATCCCGAAATCGACGTTGGCCTGCTGCCGGCGATCCACTTTGCCCATCTGCCGCGCATCATCGGACGCCACCGTGCCTTCGATCTGCTCTTTACCGGCCGCTCGTTCGGTGCCCCCGAGGCGCTCGAACTCGGACTGATCAGCCGCCTGGCCGCGCCTGGCACGGTGCTCGCCGAAGCGCATGCCCTCGCCCAGGTGCTGGCCGCCAAGCCGCCACGAGTTCTGAAGATGGCGCGTGAAGCCTTCATGCGCGAATGCGACTCCGACTACCGCCGCGGCGTGGCGGCAGCCGTCGAGAACTTCTGCAACGTGGCGGCCACACCCGAATCGAAAGCGGCGATCGCCGCCTTCGTCGAGCGCCAGGAGCAGCGCCGACAAAATCGCTGATGCAGGGGCTGACTGAGGGCGGCTGCCCCTCAGACGATCTTCACGCCCAGATTGGGCAGACCATCGATATGACAGTCGATGACATCGCCCCTCACCACCGGGCCGACATTCTCGGGCGTGCCCGAAAAGATGATGTCTCCCGGCATCAGCTCGAAGGCCTCCGAAAGCTTGGCGATCTGCTCGGCCACGCTCCAGATCATCTGGTTGAGATTGGCGTTCTGCTTGATCTGACCATTGACCTTCAGCCAGATCGCACCATTGGTAAAAGCGCCGGTCTGGCCGGCCAGGTGCAGCGGCCCGATCGGCGCTGAGCGATCGAAGCTCTTGCCGATCTCCCAGGGCTTTTTCTCGTCGCCCATCGCCCGCTGGAGATCGCGCCGGGTCATGTCCAGACCGATCGCATAGGCATAGACATGGTCCAGCGCGGTGGCCATCGGGATGTTGCGACCGCCTCGATTGAGCGCCGCGACCAGTTCGACCTCGTAGTGGTAGTTGCGGGTCAGGGTCGGATAAGGGTGATCGGCAATCGTGCCGGGCGCCACATTCTGGATCGCATCGGTGGGCTTCTGAAAAAAGAACGGCGGCTCACGCGTGGGATCGGACCCCATCTCGCGCGCATGCGCCGCGTAATTGCGACCGATGCAGTAGACGCGGCGCACCGGAAACATCTGATCGGAGCCGACAATCGGAATATAAGTCGCCGGCACCGCGAACGGCGTCTTGATCCCGGTCTGCGCGACGCCCGGCAAGGCGCAACCCGCCAGTGCGCCAAGGCCAAGAGTGGTGGTCTTTTCAAACAGCGATCTGCGATCCATCAGAAGCCTCATGTAGTTTAAAAAATCTTCCAAATCAACCGACTGCAGAGCATCAATGGTAAAACACTTTAATATTCAGATTTTAAAATCAGACTGTACAAGACAGATCAATCATTTCAAGATCTTGTCAGCATAAGATTTTCAATGTTTAATTCGCGCTCGCATCATTAATTGGGAGTTGATATGTCGACCCTGCAGGAACTTGTCGCACAACGCGATGCACTTGATCAACAGATTGCCAGGACGCGTCAGCAGGAACTCGAATCGGTTATCAGTCAGGTTCGCTCACTGATTGCCGAATATGGCCTGCGTCGTCAGGATATATTCGCTGCCGACTCATCCGAACCGAAATCGTCAAAGCGCCGCGCCAAAGTGGCCGCCAAATATCAAGACCCCAACTCCGGACAAACCTGGACCGGCCGCGGGCGCTCACCAAAATGGCTGGAAGGCAAAGACAAAAAACAATTTCTGATCGGCTGACGAAAGCCCCTGAGGGTGAAACACCGACTGAGTGCCGGACCGGATCTCCGGCCGCGCACTCAGGGGTTTAACAGGCGCGACCCTTTACTGGTCCGGCGCGAGCCGTTATTAATCAGGCGCGAGCCGTCGGCCGAGCACTGACCTGCGCAAACCATCTCGCCAGATTTGAATGATCTTCGGGTATTCGAATCCCGACGTTCTTGGCGACAATCATCGTGCACTGCAAGGTGATATCGGCAACGGTATATCGGTCGCCGGCAATGAACTGGCGACTTGCCAGTTCAGCGTCGAGCCATTTGAGCCGATCGAAAGATTCCTTTTTCGATACCTCGCCCCATTCGGCCACCTGAATCACGCGCCCCGCCCAGAACGGCGACAGATGCCGGAATACATGAAGGATCGGCGCCATGACCGTCAATTCGATGCGCCGGTCCCACATTTCGATATCGGCCGATTCGCGCGCATCACGGCCGAACAGATTCGGTTCGGGATGCAGGCTTTCGATATAACGGCAAATTGCGGTCGATTCGCTGATATGGCTGCCATCGTCGAGTTCGAGAACCGGCAACTTGCCGAGGGGATTGATCGCGAGGAATCCCGGGCTGCTGTTTTCGCCCTTGAGCATGTCGATCGGAACGATCGGGATGGACACGCCCTTTTCGGCCAGAAAGATCCGCACGCGTCGCGGATTGAGGCCGGCCGCGAGGTCATAGAGTTTCATCAATCCCCCTTTCTTCGACTCAACGCCCGCTGAACTGCGGCGCACGCTTCTCGACGAATGCCTTGGCCGCGCCTTTGTGATCCTGAGTCTCGAAGGTGCGGATCATGTTGGTGGCCTCCGAATCGAGCACATCGGACAGGTTGCTGCGCAATCCGGTGTTGAGATTTTTTTTCATATAGCCGACTGCGATCGTCGGCAGGGCGAGCAGCTCCTGAGCATAGTCGGCAGCCGCTTTTTCGAGCTGCTCATAGGGGACCACCCGATTGACCAGACCAATCCTGAGCGCCTCATCGGCCTTGACCACTTCGGCAGTGAAATACATCTGCCGGGCGCGCGCAGCGCCGACCAGCTGGTTCAGGAAATAGCTGCCGCCAAAATCGCCTGACAGGCCGACTTTCGAAAAGGCGGTCGTCATCTTGGCATCGTCAGCGGCGATCCGCATGTCGCACGCCAGCGCCATCGACAGGCCCGCGCCGGCAGCCGGACCCGGAATCACGGCGAGCGTGGGCTTGGGCATCTCGTGAAGCCAGCGGACCATCTCCATCCTCGAACGAAGGTCGTTGACCCGGTCTTCGAAGCTCTCGACGGCTGCTGCGGCGCCGCCGGCCCTGGCGGCGAAGCTCTTGACGTCACCACCGGCACAAAACGCCCGGCCGGCTCCGGTCAGCACCACCACTCGCACCGCCGGATCGGCCGCCAACCGCGGCAGCGCCTCAGCCAGACCTTTCATCATGGCGGGCGTCAGTGAATTGCGGGATTCGGGTCGGTTGAGGGTGATGGTGGCAATGCCACCCGAGATGGTTTCGATCAGTTCCTGGCTCATGGCGGTCTCCGGCAAGCAGGTTTCAGTGAGGTTTTATTTGGTCTTAAACCTGAAGATTATAAGTCCGTCGGGCCGGGGTCATTCCGAGCGACCGACGGGCAGGCTTCAGTCTGCTGCGATCGGGTCGTAAACATGATTGTGTCTTAACTGTGTCTCGCTGTTGTCTCACCGACAACTTGAACCCTTCTGGCCAAAAAGGACCCTCACCATGCAGATCGATACCGGATTCGACGCCCTGGCCAACCGACGCGTCACCCTCGCCAATGCACGCTGGCTGGCGCCCACCCTGGTGACACTGCTCACGATCGCGATGACCATCGCCTTCACCGTCTCACTGGCCGATTCGCTCTGACACGCAGCCGGCGCTGGCCGGTCGGCAGGCGATCGATGCCAGTGTCTGACGTCAGTCGCTGCGCTCAGTGTCCGGCGTCAGTTCAGCAGGCGATCACTGCGCAGGATCGGATAAAGATTCAAGCCCTGATCCTGCGCCGGCAATTGTGAAATCCAGAAATCGAGTCGGGCGTCCGGATTTGCTCTGAACGCCTCGTCGGCCTCGAGCCTGGCTTCGAACATGACCCTCAACGCCGGCAGTTGCCCGGCGATCTCGTCGCCGAACAGCGTGCCGATCTTTTCATTGCCCTCATACATCCAGCTTGCGAGCTCAAATGCCCGGTGATTGGCAAGGTAGTCGCTGATTTCATAGGCGCTGTTGAACAGACCCCAGGCTGACAGCGAGTCAGGCCCGCCGGGCTCCAGCAGATGCGCCACCAGCAGACTTCTTGCC
>CAIVAS010000076.1 GCA_903903975.1 uncultured Burkholderiales bacterium | reverse complement strand
CGCATCGCCGAGCGCACCTTTCAGCGGGTTTCGCCCGAGTCGCCCGTCAGTCTTCATATGTCCGATGGTTGGCTCGATTGCGCTGCGCCGTTTGATCATCGCGTGCAACGTTCGGCTAATGCCGCGCTTCTGTCCCGACCGCAGGATTCGAATGCCCTCGAGTTCTGCGCCCTGGTATCCGCGATCCACGATCACAATCCTCGGTGTTTGCTCTGCAAGAATGCTGACCTGCTCGATGGCCTCTTCGAGCGTGTGCCCGTCGTAGGGATTACCTGGCATCGAGCGCATGCCCACCACGAAGCCTTCCTTGAGCGTGGTGGCCACGGTGACCTTGACGCCAAACTCATACGGCGTTCGGGCCTTGCCCTTGGAGATGCACTCGACTTCCGGTGCATGCAGCGCATACAACTTGTTCTTGTCTTTTGTGGTCTGCGTGAGGATCCGGCTGACTCTGTGCATCAGGTCTTTGGCTGCGTCCTGGCGCGATTCAGCAATTTGTTCGATCTGACGACCAATATCGCGGTGTACGCGACCGACCCTCGATTTGAGGGTGCGCAGCGACCTCTTCATGCGCCGGAATTGCTTGGCGTGCGCATACCGCCCGATCTGCATCGCAATCCGCGGCGCTTCGCGGTTGTAGTTCTGGCGCAGTGCAATGTCGTTGTCCTCGGCTAGTTTCACCAGATGCCGGCGCGATCGCTCAAGCAATCGGGAGTCGGTCGGGTGCGCCACCGCCTTGGGCATCACGGTCGTATCCACGATCACCCGGTCAGCGCTCGCCGCCTTGAGCAGACCGAGCTTGCGCCCTGCCTTGATCGTGGCCATCAGCATCGTCTCCACACCTTCCTCGCCGATGCGCTTTCTCCAGCGCGTCAGGCTCGACGGGTCAATGGGCGACTCGATTTGCAAATAGGTCTCGCCGGTGAAGAACTGCCAGTACGGGTTCTCGACCCATGTGTTGACGGCGATCTCGTCTGAACAGTCGTAGGCGTGCTGCAGATACAGCAGCCCGGCCACCAGCCTGGGCGCCAGCGCCGGTCTGCCTGTCGTACTCGCAAAGTGCGCGGAAAACGAGCGCTCGATCTCCGACCAGTCCATCGCATCGCCC
Source organism: uncultured Burkholderiales bacterium (assembly GCA_903903975.1). GTDB lineage: Bacteria > Pseudomonadota > Gammaproteobacteria > Burkholderiales > Burkholderiaceae_E > UBA4615. The sequence continues at coordinate 1,604 of CAIVAS010000076.1, read as the reverse complement.
AGCAGCACCAGCTCGTGCTTGGGGTTGAGGTGCTCCGCCAAGGGAAAGCGAAACAAATCTCCGGACTGGGGCGTTTGCGGCTTCGGACCCATTAAAACCCTCACGCAATTTGCAGGAAACAGAATCAATTATCTCAAGATCCTGCAGATTGCGCGACACCTATTTGACTGGAAACCCGCATGGATGGCTGATCTACGGGTTGTTCAGGACGGACTTCATAGCGTGAGAAAGTGAAATCATTGATTGCACTGTAATCATTGATTACAATCAAAACTGTTCCCAGTATCGGAGCGCCGCCATGGCCAGCATCACCATCCGCAACCTCGATGACGACATCAAGCAGCGCCTGCGCGTGCGCGCCGCCGAGCATGGCCGCTCGATGGAGGAGGAGGCTCGCGACATCCTTCGCCGGGTCATGAGCGATACCGCCTCGCCACGCGACCTGGCCGCGGCGATTCGCGCGCGCGTCGCGCCGGGGGCACGAGCCGAACTCGAACTACCGGCCCGCGAACCCATGCGTGAGCCACCCCAACGCGGCCGATAGTCGCGATGATCATCCTCGACACCAACGTTCTGTCTGAACTCCTGCGGCCAGACCCAGCCAAGCCGGTCGAGCGGTGGCTGTCGGCGCAAGACGGGGCAAAGGTCTACTTCAGCACTGTCGGCGAAGCCGAGCTTCGGCACGGCCTAGCCATCCTTCCCGCAGGCAAACGTCGCAACGCTCTCACCACTGCGATCGAGGGCCTGCTGGACGAAGATTTCCGTGATCGCATCCTGCCCTTTGATCGCGCCGCGGCCCGTGCATACGCCACCATCGCCGCTGCACGCCGCGCCGCGGGCCGTCCGATCAGCCAGTTTGACTGCCAGATCGCCGCTATTGCCCGCGCGCATGAGGCCACGGTGGCAACCCGCAACACGAGCGACTACGAGGGCTGCGGCATCGACTTGATCAACCCCTGGACATTCAGCGCTCACCAATAAGCGGCCGCACCCCACCGATCATGCCTAATCCCGCTTCTTCCAACCACTGCCTGCGCCATTGGGATCTCGCCGATCACATTCGGATCGATGATGCGATCTCGCTTTGGCGTCGGGTCGAGCCTGCAGAACTGGCCAAGCTCAACTTCGAGACCCAGTGCATGAGCGCCAAGCTCGCGGCACTGTTGACGGCGCTGCGCAATGGACGCCTCGACTACGAGGATCTCGGCCGGCGGCTTTCGATCCTTAGCGGACGGTTGTTTCGGGCAGGTCAACAGGCTAAAAGCTGTCGTTCGACGTATCAGCCCACGCGCGTAAAACGCGTCTCGCGCAGGCGCTGGTTATGCGGCTAATAACGGCAAGCGTTATCATTTGATGGAAACTCCAGGTCATTCTCAAGAACCCAGCCAACAAGTCCCGATGCTGTTTTAACTTGAACCCAGCGTTCATTGGAATATTTCTCGTATACCTCCCCCCATAACTCATGGCGGATTCAAAAGTGAAGTGCAACACTTGAGTTCAATGAATCAGGGTTGAATGCTGTGGGTGATTGACGAGCAACTCACGGTATACCGCCAAGGGGCATCGTACGCCCAAGCCTTTTCTGGGTCGCATGTTGATTTCGT
>CAIVAS010000075.1 GCA_903903975.1 uncultured Burkholderiales bacterium | reverse complement strand
TGATGTGGGCGCGAACCCCTGACTATCGCGTCCTTTTTTCCAATTTGTCTGATCGCGACGGCGGCGCAGTGGTTGCAGCGCTCTCGCAGATGAATGTGCCCTACAAGTTTTCCGAGGGTGGTGGCGTGATCATGATCCCGGCCGACAAGGTCCATGACACCCGGCTGCGGCTGGCCTCGCAGGGCCTGCCAAAAGGCGGCACGGTCGGATTCGAGCTGGTCGAGACCCAGAAGTTCGGCACCACCCAGTTCCAGGAAAGACTCAATTATCAGCGTGGCCTCGAAGGCGAACTGGTTCGATCGATCACCGCCTTGTCGGCGGTGTCGAGCGCCCGGGTCCATCTTGCGCTGCCGAGCGCCAACGGCTTTTTCCGCGAGCAGCAAAAGCCCTCTGCGTCGGTGCTGCTGACGGTTCATCCCGGCCGCACGCTGGAGCGCTCGCAGGTCGCAGGCATCGTGCATCTGGTCGCCTCGTCGGTGCCCGAGATGTCGATCAAGGATGTCAGCGTGCTCGACCAGTCGGGCGCGCTGCTCTCGAGCGCCTCCGAGCCCGGCCAGACCGGTGGTCTCGACTCGAACCAGCTCCAGTATCTGCGCTCGATGGAGCAGTCGTACATCGCTCGCATCCTGGAGATCGTCGAGCCGATCGTCGGTCGCGGCAATGTCAAAGCACAGGTCAATGCCGACGTCGACTTCACGCTGTCTGAATCGACCGCCGAGCAATACCGCCCGAACCAGGGTACCGAGCCGGCTGCGATCCGCAGCCAGCAGGTCAATGAATCGGCTGCCGGTACGGCTGCCGGCGCTTCGGGGGTGCCGGGTGCGATGTCGAACCAGCCACCGACCGCGGCCGCCTCGCCAGTCAATGGCGCAGCGCAGTCCCTGTCGCAGAATCAGGGCGCCGGCGGGCAGGCAGGCAAGGATTCACGTCGCGAGTCGACCACCAACTTTGAAGTCGACAAGACGGTCAAGGTGGTTCGCAATGCCAGCGGAACGGTCAAGCGTCTGACCGCTGCGGTGGTCGTCAATCACAAGCGCACGGTCGATGAAGAGGGCAAGGTCACCTACACCGCGCTCGAGCCCAAGGATGTCGATCAGATTCAATCGCTGGTGCGCGATGCGATCGGCTTCAACAAGGACCGGGGCGATGCGCTCAATGTGGTCAATGCACCCTTCTCGGTCGAAGACGTGCCAAAAGTTGAAGCGATTCCGCTGTGGAAGGACCCGGATGTGGTCGCGCTCGCACGCAGCATCGGACTGCAGCTCGGTCTGGTGCTGCTCGGTCTGCTGGCCCTCTTTGGCGTGATCAAGCCGGCACTCAAGCGTCCGGCGCCACTGCCTGGAAGCCCTGCTTCAGGCGGCACCTCGGCGGTGGTGGGCGATGACATTGCCCTGCCCGCCCCGACCGCGGCCAGCATGGGCCCGATTCAGCTGCCGGGCGGCCCGCCCGAGAATCTTGTGCAACTGGCACGCGACAACCCGGCGACAGTCGCCAACGTCGTGCGCTCCTGGGTCAACGCCTGAGACGTTCTCGGCCATCCACTTTTGAACGCCCGAATCTTCAATCTCTTTTTGTCAGCCGGCACACCAGACTCTCATGGATGATCAGGGACTCGAACGCAGCGCGATCCTCTTGCTGACCCTCGGCGAGGAAGTCGCCTCGGAGGTCTTCAAGCACCTGTCTCCTAAGGAGGTGCACAAGATCGGCGAGGCCATGACCCGTATTCGCACCGTGCCGCCTGAGAAGGTGACTTCGGTACTCGACCGTTTCAGCGCCGAAGCCGGTCAGAACCGTTCGCTGGTGGCCGACAACGACGAATATGTGAAGTCGGTGCTGCGCAAGGCACTGGGCGATGAACGCGCCGGACTGCTGATCAACCGCATCCTTCAGGGCAGCGATACCAGCGGCATTGAAAGCCTGAAGTGGATGGACTCCGAGTCGGTCTCGGAGCTGGTGCGCAACGAGCACCCGCAGATCATCGCGTCGATTCTGGTCCACCTTGAGCGCGACCATGCCGGCGAGATTCTCTCGAAGCTGCCGCCTCGCATCCGCAGTGAAGTGGTGCTGCGGATTGCCACGCTCGACAGCATCCAGCCCAATGCCCTGCGCGAGCTCAATGATGTGCTCTCGCATGTGCTGGCCGGCGCCGACAAGCTCAAGAAAGCGGCGCTTGGCGGATCAAAAGTGGCTGCCGAAATTCTCAATGGCCTGGGCACCAAACTCGAAGGCGAAGTGCTCGATGCGGTACGAGATTCGGACGAGACGCTGGCTCAGGCCATCCAGGACCAGATGTTCACCTTCGACGATGTGGTCAAGCTGGAAGACCGCGCGATTCAGACGGTGTTGCGCGAAGTGCCTGCCGACGGCCTGGTGATTGCGCTCAAGGGTGCGCAGGGCGAGATCCGTGAAAAGTTCCTGAAAAACATGTCGCAGCGTGGCGCCGAAGCCATGCGCGAGGATCTCGAGTCGCGCGGCCCGGTGCGGGTCTCGGAAGTCGAGACCCAACAGAAGGAAATCCTGAAAGTCATCCGACGACTGGCCGACTCCGGCGAGATTTCGATCGGAGGCGGCGGTGGCGAAGATGCCTTCGTCTAGTCGCATTGTCTTTTCCGAAGATGTCGTCGGCGCCTCGCCATGGCGCCCGGAGACCATCGACGGCGACCGGCGCAACGGCAACGATCGACGCAGTGCTGCCGATCGACGCGCAGCGGAGGAAAAGCCGGCGGAGCCTACTTATGCGGACGGCATGCGTGACGGCCGGGCGCAGGGCCTTGAGCAGGCCCGCCGCGAATCGGCCGCGGCACTTCGCGCTCAACTGCAGAACATCGCCGAACAGGGCGATCAGCTGCTGGGCGCACTCACCGCGCAACTGGCCGGCATTCAGGAGTCGGCCGCCCACGAGATCACGATGCTGGCTGTCGAAATCGCCCGCAGTGCGGTGGGCGTTGCGCTGCGCATCAATCCGGAACTGATCGTTACTGCGGTGACCGATGCCCTGGCGCTGATTACCGATGAAAATGCCCGCCCGACGATCCGGGTCAATCCGGCCGATGCCGGTCTGCTTCATGAGCACCTGACACCGCTTTTGAGCGCACGAGGCGCGCAACTCATGCCCGACCCGAGGGTTGCTCGCGGCGGCTGTCTGATCGACACCTCGAAAGCAACGGTCGACGCGACCTTGCAGACTCGCTGGCAACGCTCGATCGCTGCGCTGGGCATCGATGACACCTGGGTGGAAACATGATCCATTCAACACCTGCCGCAGCAAGGCTTGCCACCGATCACGACTGGAGCAAGCTCTTCGACAATCTGCGCACCTGTGCCGCCGGCGGCTCGCGACAGACTGTCACCGGGCGACTCACGCGGGTGGCCGGTCTGGTTCTGGAGGCCAGCGGACTGCGTCTGCCGGTCGGCTCGATCTGCGTGATTTCCCCGGAAAGCAGCTCTGCAGTCGATGCCGAAGTGGTCGGCTTCTCGGACGATCGTCTGTTTCTGATGCCACTGGCCGAAACCGTCGGACTGCGCCCAGGCGCGAAGGTGGTGCCAATCGAAGATCCGATCGTGACACCGACCCTGCTGGGCGCCAACCATCCCTGGCGTCGCGCCGAGGATCGCTCACGATGGCTGCCCAATGGCGAAGCCCTGCTCGGGCGGGTGGTCGATGCGCTCGGACGCCCGCTCGATGGCCTGGGCTCGCTCGATCACAGCGAGCGCGCACCGATCCTGGCGCGTCCGATCAATGCGATGCATCGCGCACCGGTGCGCGAACCGCTCGATACCGGCGTGCGCGCCATCAATTCGCTGCTGACCGTCGGGCGCGGCCAGCGACTCGGTCTGTTTGCAGGGTCGGGCGTCGGCAAGAGCGTGCTGCTCGGCATGATGGCGCGATACACCGCGGCTGATGTGACCGTGGTCGGCCTGATCGGCGAGCGGGGTCGCGAGGTCAAGGAATTCATCGAGGACATCCTCGGTCACGAAGGCCTGGCACGCGCGGTCGTGGTGGCAGCACCCGCCGACTGCTCGCCGGTGCTGCGGATGCAGGGCGCGGTCTATGCCACCTCGATTGCCGAACATTTCCGCGACAAAGGCCTCAACGTCCTGCTGCTGATGGATTCGCTGACGCGTTACGCCATGGCCGCGCGCGAAGTTGCGCTGGCCATCGGCGAGCCACCTGCCACCAAAGGCTATCCGCCGTCGGTCTTCGCGCGTCTGCCGGCGCTGGTCGAACGGGCCGGCAACGGCAGGGTCGGCGGCGGCTCGATCACCGGTTTTTATACCGTGCTGACAGAAGGCGACGACCAGCAGGATCCGATCGCCGATGCGGCGCGTGCCATCCTCGACGGCCACCTTGTGCTCGATCGCTCGCTCGCCGAGGAAGGCCACTATCCGGCGATCGACATCGAGCAGTCGATCTCGCGAGTCATGCACCAGGTGACCGACCCGGAGCATCTGCAGCTCGCCCGTCGGCTGAAGGCCTTGTGGAGCCGCTACCGGCGCAGCCGCGATCTGATCTCGGTCGGTGCGTATGTTCAGGGCAGCGACCCCCAGATCGACATGGCGATTGCGATGATGCCCCGCATTTCGGCGCTGCTTCAGCAGGGCATGACCGAGGGCTCGAGCTTCGAGGACAGCCGCGCAGCGCTCGAGGCGCTGATTGCGCCATCGATCGGACTCGGCTTCGGCGCGCATGACGTGGGCGGCAATCACTGATGGATGCCCGCATCCTCCAGTTGCTGATCGATCGTGCGCAGGAGCAGCGCGACGATGCGGCCAGGCTGTCGTCCCAGGCCCGGCGCGAGCGTGATGCCGCCCAGGCGACGCTGCGCACCCTGACCGAATACCGGGATGAATCGCTCAATCGCGGCCCGACCCGAGGCGGGCAGCTGGTCAATGTCGAACAGATCCGGATCGCAGGCTATTTCGACAACCGTCTGATTGCCGCGATCACGCAGCAGTCGGGCACCCATGCCCAGCACGAAGAACGTGTGGGCGAGCGAGATACCGACCTGCGCGAGATGCAGCGGCGCCTGAAGGCACTCGAGACGCTGTCACAGCGCCGGGCAAGCGCTGCCGAAAAAAAAGGGGCACGTCGCGAACAGCGTCTGCTCGATGAATTTGCCAATGACATTGCAGCCCGGCGAGGACCGGGGAAGGAGCCGAAATGAACTCCTTGACCTCGCGACCCCGCTCGCCGATCAGACCGACCACGGTCACATCGG
>CAIVAS010000074.1 GCA_903903975.1 uncultured Burkholderiales bacterium | reverse complement strand
TTCCTGAACCTGTTCTGGGATCCGAGCCCCAAGACGACGCTGGCGGTTGAAGGCACGTGGCGCAGGACGGTTTACGGTGGTCTGGGCGAGAACTCGGGCTATTCACTGATGCTGTCGTCGGAGTTGCGCTTCTAGCGCGGGGCTCGCGATCTTTTCGGACATGGAGCGTTTGGTTTTGAATATCCACGACATGAAGTTGAATGAATCCATCAAGGGCCTTGTGAAGACCGTCGCGAGTCTGGCCTTGTGTTCCGCAGCGGCACTGGTGCAGGCCCAGCCGGCAGCCGATCGGGTCGTGGTCGAAGAGCGTGCGGCCGCCGGCGCGAGTGATGCCTCGAGTGCCGATGCGCTGGCCAAGCAGCTTGCCAATCCGGTCGCCGCGCTCATCAGCGTGCCCATCGAATTCACCTGGGATACGCGGGCCGGCGTGAACGAAACTGGCAGCATTTCAACGCTGATCCTGAAGCCGGTCATTCCGATGTCGCTCAACAGCGACTGGAATCTCATTTCGCGCACCATCGTGCCGATGATCCAGTTCAATGATGTGGTCCCCGGCACGACCACCAATGGGCTTGGCGATGTGTTGCAGAGTTTTTTCTTTTCGCCGAAGGCGCCGACAGCCGGGGGCGTGATCTGGGGTGTCGGGCCTGTGATATCGATCCCGGTGGGGCGTGATCAGTTCTCGACCAATCAGTGGGGGCTTGGCCCGACCGGTGTCGTGCTGGTCCAGGACGGGCCCTGGACCTACGGCGCGCTGGTCAATCAGATCTGGGGCGTGAGCGGCAGTCATGAAGGCAAGCCTTACCAGAATGCCTTCTATGCCCAGCCCTTCCTGACTCGAACTTTCCCGGGCGGGCGTTCGCTCGGTGCCAATCTCGAGATGAACTACGACTGGACGCAGCAGCAGTGGAAGATCCCGTTGAATCTGACTGCAAGCCAGGTCACCAAAATCGGCAGTCAGATGGTGTCGTTCGGCGCCACGGCTCGCTACTATGTGTCTCGACCTGACGGCCTGCCCGAGTGGGGGCTGCGGTTCACGGTTACGCTGCTCTTTCCGAAATGACAGCCTGTTCCGGTCAAATCGCGCAGTTGGCGGTTCAGCCAAAGCGCAGGTAGGGCTCGCGCTCGAGCTGCGCGAGCAGGTTGACCTCCCAGGTCAGGTACTGCTGCATGGCTTCCTCGACCTTGCTTGAGCGGGCATAAGGCGGATACCACATGTCGTCGGTGGCGGTCAGCAGCTTCGGATCATCATCGCCCTGGCAGGTGTCAGTCGGCAGAGAAGCGGCTCGCCAGGCGGCTCTCCCGCCATTGAGAACGCTCGTCTTGGCATAGCCGATGGCGATCGCGTCTGCGGCAGCAAATCGCGAGAGATTGCCGTCGCCGCAGACAAACACGAGTGGTGTATCGGTGGCGAAGCGCTCAAGCGCTTGCGCCAGACGCGATCGCATTGCATAGAAGCTGCCCGGAATGCGAGCGCGGCGATAGGCATAGCTTTCACCGACATCGATGGCGACGGCCTCATTCTTCGCAAGCGCGTCTGACAAAGTTTTCGCATCGATCAGCGGCACGCTCAGGGTCGATTCGCCCAGCGCTGCCACACCGGAGGGACCTGCTTGCAGTGCGCCTTTCAGTCCATCACGCAGGACGAAGACTTCCTTCCAGCCCATCTGCAGCAGCCAGTGTGCCGTCATGACCGCCTGGACCTGATGCTGGTCGATCAGCACGATGCGTGCGCCCCGTACCGCAGCATAGGTGTCGGTGGCTTGCACCAATTGCCCACCGGGTGCATTGAGGCTGCCGGGAAGATGACCGGCAGCGTATTCAGAAGGCTGGCGGACATCGAAGACATAAGTCGTGCGTGCGGTTTCACTCTGCATGGCCCGCAGCGATGCGGTGTCGATAAACCGCACGCCATAGCGCTGCGCAACATCCTGAGCGAGCTGTTTTGCAGCGAGCAGCGCGTCGCCCTGCGGTTCGGGCGCCATGTTGTCGCGGCCGCGCTCGGCCTTGAAACCCGCCAGCTCCCAGCCCATCGTGCCGTTCTTGAGGGCGACGACCGGATTGGTCAGGCCGGCATTTCGCAGACTTTGAGTACCGATGATCGAGCGCGTGCGCCCGGCGCAATTGACCACGATTGTCGTCGTTGGCGAGCGGACCATTCCCGGCACGCGCATCACCAATTCTGCGCCGGGGCAATCGGCTGCGCCCGGCAGGCTGACGATTCGATATTCCTCAAGCGGACGTGAGTCGACCAGCACGATATCGCGTCCTTCGGCCTGCCAGGCAGCCAGCATTTGCGGGTCGATACGCGGGGTGTCGCACTGGTGCTCGACATATTCGCCGAAGGCCTTGGACGGGACATTCGTGCCCGAGAACAGCTCGAAAGAGGCGGCGCCCCATGCGGACACGCCGCCCCTGAGAATCGACAGATTGGTGTAACCGTGGGCGGCCAGCAGCGCGGCTGCCCGATCGACAAGACCGATGCCGTCGGTGGCCTCATCATCCATCAGCACGACTCGTGCACTGCGACGCGGCAGCAGCGCAGGCGCTCTGACTTCGAGCGACGACAGGGGCAGATTGCTGGCCACCAGCAGGTGTGATCGGGAAAAGGGGCCGCCATCGCGTACGTCGACAAGCGCGATTTCATTGCCGTCACTGAGCCATTGACGCAAGGTAGGCGCATCGATCAGCCGGCCGGGGTGGGAGGGGTGTCGCTGTTGGCTCATCGGGCGCTCGATCGAGGAAGT
>CAIVAS010000073.1 GCA_903903975.1 uncultured Burkholderiales bacterium | reverse complement strand
CCGGTCGCTTCATCGGCAAAGTCGCAGACCGATGAACCCGGCCCGGCGGGCGGGCCTCCGGCTGCGCCGCAGGTGGCCTGGGCCAAGACCTGGGATGGGACAAGCAGCGAAAAGGCAAGGACGCCGATCGCCAGCGCGAGGGCTGCCCATGGTGCCCGCAGCGAATCCCGGCGGCGCGGTGTTTGAAGGATGTGTTGCACGGCGAGAGGTTCCGAAAGCGGGCCTTGCCCGGTGATCCGAAATCCTTGCGCAACGCTGCGTTCCGCTCAATTGAGCGGAGGTTCTAAGACTAAGGTCCTAAGTTGCTCAACTCAGTTGATCAGCTCAGTCGATGAACGCAGTCGATCAAGGTCTTGACGCGCTCACGCCCATTGCCTGACGACGGCATCGGCAATCGGTGCGCCCCATTCCTGCGTGAAATGGCCGGCCTCGGCGATCAGCATCGGTGGCGGGCAGTTGCGGATCGATTGGCGAAGATTGGCCATCACCGCTTCGCCGAGCACCGGATCGGTCTGGCCGACGGCCATCAGCGTGCGGCCACGCCAGGCGTTTTTCCACCAGTCTCGCGCCTGCCGTGAAATTGCCGCGCCGGGGGCATCGGGATGATCCGGCACAAGTTGCGGAAAGCGCCTGACGCCGGCCTTATGGCGGGCATCGGGGAAGGGTGCTTCATAGGCGGCTGCCTCGGCAGCGTTCAGATGCGGCGTTGCCCGGGCAAGCAGCTTGGCGCAATCGAGGTCCGGGTTTTTCGCGACATAGGCTCGCCAGTCGATGAAGCCCTTTGACAGCGGTTGGTCGCCGGTCCCCAGCAGGGTGTTCATCACGACCAGGCCATCGAATCGATCCGCAAAGACCATTGGCAGGGTCAGGCCCAGAATACCGCCCCAGTCCTGACAGACGAGCGTGACCTCGGTCAGGTCCAGCCGCTCGATCAAAGCGATCAGATGGCCGCGATGAAAGTCGAAGGTGTAGACCGCCTCCTCAACCGGTTTGTCCGAGCGGCCGAATCCGATCAGATCAGGCGCGACCACACGGTAGCCGGCTGCAGCGAAGACCGCGATCATCCTGCGATAAAGAAAGCTCCAGGTTGGTTCGCCATGCAGGCATAAAAAGGTGCCTGAGGTCTTGCCGGGGCCGGTGTCGAGCACCGCTGTGCGAAGGCCCTGATAGCCGGGCAGATCGTCGATGTACCTGATCGGCCAATTGAAGTCGGGCACTGAGGTGAAGCGATCGTCCGGTGTGCGAAGACTGTCCATGGTCAATGTCTCGATGGCAAATGCGTGCCAGATTATCTGCCGGTGTGGCGCAAGGGGCTGGGCGGGTGATGCATCTGATGCCGCCGCTGGTCGTGCCGACGAATCGCAGGCGTGACCGATATGATCCGATGATAGGTCGGGCTGAGATCAGAAAGAAAGGGCGACCATGGAGACCGGAAGCTTCGCTCGATTGCTCTACCGCTATTGGTTTATGGCTGGCTTTTCAGAGACGCCAACCGTGGCAATCTGCTCGAACTTGCTGCTGCGATCCGCGACAACCGTACGCATTCACGCTGGCCGCCTGGATCGGTCTGAGGCTGATGCCAGGGGACTGAAGCCTGCATCGCGAAACGCAAGCCTGTTCCGTAAACAAGAAGGGCCCGATGCGAATCGGGCCCTTCTCGTCTCAGCGCGACCGCCGATTGGTTGTACCAAAAGGGGCCGGCTGAGCAATCGATCGGCTTGCGCCAACCGATTGCTGGCTTACATGTCCATACCGCCCATGCCGCCCATACCACCCATGCCGCCCATGCCACCCGGCATGCCGCCGCCGGCTGCCTTGTCTTCCGGCGCTTCGGCGATCATGGCATCGGTGGTCAGCATCAGACCGGCGACTGACGCGGCGTTTTGCAACGCCATGCGGGTCACTTTGGTCGGATCGACAACACCCATCTGGACCAGGTCGCCATAGGAGCCGTCGGCGCCGTTCCAGCCGAAATTGCCTTTGCCTTCCATGACCTTGTTGACCACCACGCTCGGCTCGTCGCCGCAGTTGGCAACGATCTGGCGCAGCGGCTCTTCGATCGCACGCATGACGATCTTGATGCCGGCATCCTGATCGGCGTTGTCACCCTTGACCGTGATGGTCGAGCGAGCACGCAGCAGGGCCACGCCGCCGCCGGCGACGATGCCTTCTTCGACGGCTGCGCGCGTGGCGTGCAGGGCGTCTTCAACGCGAGCCTTCTTCTCTTTCATCTCGACTTCGGTGGCTGCGCCGACGCGGATCACCGCAACGCCGCCTGCCAGCTTGGCAACACGCTCCTGGAGCTTTTCGCGGTCGTAGTCGCTGGTGGCTTCTTCGATCTGCGAGCGGATTGCTTTGACGCGGGCTTCGATGTTGGCTTCTTCGCCGGCGCCGTCGATCAGGATGGTGTTCTCTTTGCCGACTTCGACGCGCTTGGCGCGGCCGAGGTCCTGCAGCGTGGCTTTCTCGAGGGTCATGCCGGTTTCTTCGGCGATGACCGTGCCGCCGGTCAGGATGGCCATGTCTTCGAGCATCGCTTTGCGGCGGTCACCGAAGCCCGGTGCCTTGACGGCAACGGTCTTGAGGATGCCGCGGATGTTGTTGACGACCAGGGTTGCGAGCGCCTCGCCTTCGACTTCTTCTGCAACGATCAGCAGCGGACGGCCGGCCTTTGCGACTTGCTCAAGCACCGGCAGCAGGTCACGGATGTTGGAGATCTTCTTGTCGTGCAGAAGCACGAAAGCATCTTCCATGACCGCGATCTGCTTCTCGGGGTTGTTGATGAAGTAGGGCGACAGATAGCCGCGATCGAATTGCATGCCCTCGACCACGTCGAGTTCGTTGTTCAGCGACTTGCCGTCTTCGACCGTGATCACGCCTTCCTTGCCGACCTTCTCCATCGCCTCGGAGATGATGTTGCCGATCTCGGTATCCGAGTTGGCAGAGATCGATCCGACCTGAGCGATTTCCTTGGTGGTGGTGCAAGGCTTGCTGATGGCCTTGAGCTGCTCGCTCAGGGCGATGACCGCCTTGTCGATACCGCGCTTGAGGTCCATCGGGTTCATGCCGGCGGCGACGTACTTCATGCCTTCGCGAACGATGGCCTGGGCCAGCACGGTCGCGGTGGTGGTGCCGTCACCCGCATTGTCGGAAGTCTTGGAGGCGACTTCCTTGAGCATCTGGGCGCCCATGTTCTGGAACTTGTCTTTCAGCTCGATTTCCTTGGCGACCGACACGCCGTCTTTGGTGACGGTGGGTGCGCCGAAGCTGCGCTCGAGCACGACATTGCGGCCTTTCGGACCGAGGGTGACCTTGACCGCGTTGGCCAGGATGTTGATGCCTTCGACCATGCGCTGACGCGCGTCGTCGTGGAAGAATACTTGCTTAGCTGCCATGTTGATGACTCCTGGAATTTCTGAATTCAGTCGTTAATGAGGTGCGTGATCACTCAACCACGGCCATGATGTCTTCTTCGCGCATCACGAGCAGCTCGTCGCCGTCGACCTTGACGGTCTGGCCCGAGTACTTGCCGAAGAGAACCTTGTCGCCGACCTTGACGGCCATCGGACGGATCTTGCCGTCGTCGCCCACTTTGCCGTTGCCCACGGCCAGGATTTCGCCCTGATCCGGTTTTTCGGCGGCATTGTCGGGGATGAAGATGCCGGATGCGGTCTTACGCTCATTGTCGAGACGCTTGATGATGACGCGATCGTGCAAAGGACGAAGCTTCATGAGAAAGGGCTCCTGATAACTTGATTGAACAAGGCTGTTAAAGGGATTTGCCGAAAGCGGCCGAAAAACGGCGCGCAGAAAGCGGCGCAAGCAGAAGGTATAAACGGCAGGAAATTGAACCCCTGCTGATTCCGAACGGCGTGGAAATTGTTAGCACTCACCGCTTGCGAGTGCTAATGATATCGCCCTGAGTCGGCTTTTTCAAGTCGTACCCCAACGTACGCCAACCGGCGAGATAAGGAAATCGGGTGGATCTGCTGCTTTTGTCGTTTGGAACAAGGCTCGAAAACCATTACCAGGCCGCGTTCTCAATCCTCAGTTTTTTGGCCAGACCTGGCATCGAACGGGTTTTTGTGGTGACTGACGCCCCGCGTTTTTATGCGCAATTCGGTGCGCGGATCGAGATCTTGCCGATCGATGAGGCACTGATGAGCCAATGGCGGGGCGAGTCCGGCTTTTTCTGGCGTATCAAGATCAAGGCCATCGAGAAGGTGGTCGGCATCAGCGGCAATGATCTGCTCTACGTCGATTCCGACACCTTCCTTGCCGGTGATCTGACAGGCCTTTCGTCGGTATTGGCCGGCGGTGCAACGGTCATGCATCGGCTCGAGTCACGGCTCAGCCAGCGTGCGAGCAGCACCGAGAAAGCGATGTGGGCGGTCTTGCGCGACAAGACCTTCAGTGGCGTCCGGATCGACGATCAGACAGAGATGTGGAATGCCGGTGTGATCGGATTGCCGTCTGTCAGCGCTGGCGAAGATATCGCGCGCACGCTCGAGCTGTGTGATGCCTTGTGCGCCACGCCCTGCACCCGTCGGCTGATCGAGCAGTTTTCGTTTTCGCTGGCGCTGTCCAGCGGCGCGAGGCTGAGGCCCTGCGACGATGCGATCATCCATTACTGGGGCAACAAGCCAGACTGGAATCTCGCCATGCGCGATTTCTTTGCAGAGGCCGCGCTCACCGATGCCGACCTGCCCGAGCGGATCGGCCGGCTCTCGTACTTCGATTTTCGGGCGCTGCCGATCCTGCGCAAGGAGAACTCGGCAAGGCGCAGGATGGTCGCGGCGGCCGACTGGCTTTTTCCGCCGAAACGTGTGGCGTATTTCGAGTGACCGTCTCGCCGGCGAAGCTGCGGTGGGCGCTCTGGGTCGGGTTCGCAACCGTGGTCGTGTGGGGGTGCAACCCGCACTCATGAAGTCGGTCTACAGCGCTACAACGCCGGCCGGCTATCTCTTCTCGTACGACACCGTGGCCAGCAAGCCGCTGATCGAGCGCCATGCCCCGGTCGCAGCGGTCATCGCCTGGTTTGCGATCGATGAGCGATTTACCCCCACCAAGATCATCGGCGCCGTGGTGACCCTGGCCGGGGTCGCGCTGGCCCAGTTCGGCGGCAGTTTGCCGCTGCCCCTGAGGCGATCGGGTCAATCGGTCGGCATGAGGTAGTTCAGCGCCAATCGCCCGCCATCCGGGTAGATCGTCTGGCCCGAGAGATACGAGGCGTCGTCGCTGGCCAGAAAGGCTGCAATGGTCGCCACCTCTGAGGGTTCGCCCAGGCGCCCAAGCGGTGTGCGCGACATGATCGTGCGCTCGGCGGCGGGCGAGCCCATCACCGCCTTGCGGGCCAGTTCGGTGGCGATCGTGCCGGGGCCGATCGCGTTCACACGGATGCCATGCGTTGCCAGCGAGACCGACATCACCTTGGTGAGCTGATTGACGCCACCCTTGGAGATCACATAAGGCACCTGATTCGGGATCGCCAGGATGGCGTTGACGCTCGACATGTTGATGATGGTGCCGCGCGTGCCGGCCTTGACCATGTGGCGTGCGACCGCCTGACCGAAGACAAAATAGGAACGCAGATTGATGGCCAGCACTCGGTCGAAGTCGGCGACCTCAAGATCGAGGAACTCGGCGGCATGGGTGATGCCGGCGTTGTTCAGCAGGATATCGATGCGACCGAAGCGCGCCAGCGTCTGACTGACCGCGTCTGCGGCCAGACGGCTGTCTGCGACGTCGCCGGCGATGAGCATTGCCTTGTCGGGCCCCAGTTCAGCAAGGGCCTGGGCGCCTTGCGCGGCGTTGATATCGACAATCGCCACGCGTGCACCTTCGGCCAGAAATTGCTTTGCGCAGGCCAGGCCGATGCCCTGTGCCCCGCCGGTGACGAGAGCCACCTTGTCTTTGAGTTTCATTGTTGGTCGCTCCGATAGATGGTCGGCCTGCCAGGATCAGACCGCATGAGATCATCTCAGATCATGAACATCTGGTCTTTCATCCGGGTCCTTGCGCTGATATCGGCCGTCTCGATCAGCCTGCCTGTCGGGTCGCAGCCGGTGCCGCAAACCGTGGCGAGCGCACTTCGTGCGTCGGCGATCGGGCCGGGTGAATACGGCGTGGTGGCCTTGCCGCTCGACGGCGGCCCGCCGCTGATCGCCTATAACGAATCGCTGGCTTTCAATCCGGCTTCGACCATGAAGCTGGTGACGACTTATGCGGCCTTGTCCTTGCTGGGCGCAAATTATCGCTGGCATACGCCGATCCTGATTCGCGGTTCGATCGACGATGGCGTCCTCGACGGTGATCTGGTGCTTCGCGGCGGTGGCGACCCGAAGCTGGTGATCGAGGACATGGTCGAGATGGTCTCGCGCCTGCGCGCCCTCGGACTCAAGGTCATCCGGGGCAACCTTGTGATCGACGATTCGCTGTATGAGATCGGCGACGAGTCAACCGAAAAATTCGATGGTGACCCTTCGCAGCCCTACAACGTCAGGCCTTATGCCGCCATGATGAATTTCAAGGCGACCAAGGTGACCGTGAGGCCGCAGTCCTCGGGTCTTGCGATCGACCTCGATCCGCCGCTGGCCGATGTCGGCGTCATCGATGAGGTCAGAGTGCTGGGCGGCCCGTGTCGAAACGGTATCGCCGGCTTGGCGATTCGTGACTCGGGTAGCGAGCAAAAGCCGCTGATCCGTGTTGCGGGAAGCTACTCGAGCGCATGTGGCGAGCAGTCGACCATGACCGCCGTGCTCAATCACCGGCAGTTTATCCAGGCCTTCTTCGGCAGCGCATGGCGCTCGGCGGGCGGGGTGTGGGACGGCCGTGCGGTGATCGAGCGGCGGACTGATCCTCGCCTGCCGGTGCTGATGCAGTGGACGTCGCCGCGAACGCTGGGCGATGTGGTCAAGGACATCAACAAGTACAGCAACAACGTGATGGCGCGGCAGGTCATGCTGCAGACCTCGACCGATCTGCCCCGGCGACGGCCGGCCACGCTCGAGCGAGCCCGCAAGGTCATCATCGGCTGGCTTGAAAAGCGCGGCCTGCGCTCGCCTGAAATCGTGATCGACAATGGGTCCGGGCTGTCTCGGCAGGAGCGGATTGCGCCGCTCTCGCTCGCGCGCGTGCTGATCGATGCCTCGCAAAGCCCGGATGCCCCGGTGTTTTTGCAGTCTTTGCCGGTGGTCGGCGTCGACGGCACCATGAAGAGCCGACTGAAGACCGATCCGGTCGCGGGCAACGCCTGGATCAAGACCGGCAGCCTCAATGACGTGCGCAGCATTGCCGGTTATATCGATGCCGCATCGGGGCGCCGCTACGCTGTGGTGATGATGATCAACGGCCCGCGCGCCGAGGGCTCCTCGCCGGCCCAGGACGCGCTTCTGAAGTGGGTCTACGCCAACGGCTGAGTAGCGCTCGCGCCCGAGGGGTGAGCCGACCAGGGGTTAGCCGATTCCGAGTTCGCCCCACAGACTGTCGACCCTTGCTTTGACCTCCTTCGACATCGCAATCGGGCTGCCCCATTCACGATCGGTTTCGCCGGGCCATTTTCCGGTGGCATCGATGCCCATCTTCGAACCCAGGCCGGAGATCGGCGAGGCAAAGTCGAGATAGTCGATCGGTGTGCGATCAACCAGCGTGGTGTCGCGCAGAGGGTCTACCCGCGTCGTGATCGCCCAGATGACCTCCTTCCAGTCGCGCACATCGATGTCGTCGTCGACCACGATGATGAACTTGGTGTACATGAACTGGCGCAGAAAGCTCCAGATGCCGAACATCACCCGCTTGGCATGGCCGGGGTATTGTTTTTTCATCGACACCACCGCCATTCGGTAGGAGCAGCCTTCGGGTGGCAGATAGAAATCGACGATCTCTGCAAACTGTTTGCGCAGGATCGGCACGAACACTTCGTTGAGCGCCACGCCCAGGATCGCCGGCTCATCCGGCGGCTTGCCGGTATAGGTCGAGTGGTAGATCGCGCCCTCACGCAGCGTGATCCGGTCGATGGTAAACACCGGGAACCAGTCCTGCTCGTTGTAGTAGCCGGTGTGGTCGCCATAAGGCCCTTCGAGGGCCATTTCCCAGCCGGTGAAAGCCCGTGCGGGCGGCTCCCCCTTGAAGCCGAGGCGGCGGCCATGTTCGCGGGTGAGGGCGCCGTCCGGGTCGGGCCGGATGCTGCCTTCGAGCACGATCTCGGAGCTGGCCGGCACGCGCAGCTCATTGCCCAGGCATTTGACGAGTTCAGTGCGCGCACCGCGCAAAAGGCCAGCGAACTGGTATTCGGACAGGGTATCCGGGACAGGCGTGACCGCGCCCAGAATCGTGGCCGGGTCGCAGCCGAGCGCCACCGAGATCGGGAAGGCCTGGCCGGCGTGAGCAGCAGCATGGTCGCGAAAGTCGAGCGCGCCACCACGGTGGGCGAGCCAGCGCATGATGGTCTGGTTGGGACCGAGCACCTGCTGCCGATAGATGCCCAGATTCTGGCGGGTTCGCGCCGGGCCGCGGGTCACGACCAGTCCCCAGGTGATCAGCGGGGCAACATCGCCTGGCCAGCAGGTCTGGATCGGCAGCCGCGACAGGTCGACCTGATCGCCTTCCCAGACGATCTGCTGACACGGTGCCCGTGAGACTTCGCGAGGCGACATATTGAGCACCTGGCGCAGTACCGGCAGCTTGTCCCAGGCGTCCTTCAGTCCTTTTGGCGGATCGGGCTCCTTGAGATAGGCGAGCAGATTGCCGATCTCGCGAAGTGCGGCAACAGACGTTTCGCCCATGCCGAGCGCGACGCGCTTTGGCGTGCCGAAAAGATTGGCCAGTACCGGATATGCATAAGTTCGAGCGTCCTGGACCGGTCGCTCGAACAGCAGCGCCGGTCCTTCGGCACGCAGCGTGCGATCGGCGATCTCGGTCATCTCGAGTCGGGGTGAAACCTGAGTTGCGATGCGCTTCAACTCACCTTGCGATTCAAGTTGAGAGATGAAGTCGCGCAGATCGACGTATCGCATGAATAGGCAAACCGGAAGTCAGTGACAGCCGATCTTCGCACGTAGCCGGTTTGACCCATTGCGAGCCGCTGTTATACTTCGCCCAATCTGTTCGACGCCTGCGGCGCGGCAGTTTCCATCCGGCAATGCGTCGATGGCTTCAAAGACCCTGTCGCTGATTAGTCTGGCTTAACATTTCTGCCGGTCATTCCAGCGGGTCATGTCTCCTCAGCCAACAGGCTGAGTCCCGGCGCCGAGTAGCGCCAAACCGGGCGGCGGTCAAAGTTCCGCCCGACACCAGACGGTCCATGACCGTCACCGTCCCGCGGTCATTACGGCGTGGGAGGTTCGAGTGGTCGCCAGCATGTATGGCGGTTTGTGCAGCGATCGCTGCCAGGAGAAAGGATGTCTCAGCAACGCAGAATCGATCTGCTTTTCAGCACAACCGTCGCGGTCATTGGCCTCGGGCGGTTCATCCGGTCAGCCGGACCGATACTGGCGATGGTGCTGGTGGTTGCCGTCGCGGTTCACGGCACGCTTGGGGGTGAAGGGGCGCTGCAGGCGGCCATCGCGTCCCATCGCGAGTCTGCCGGCATGATGGCTTTGTTGCAGTCGGGTCGGGACATGGCGCAGACCAACGCGTCGCCCAATGGGTCTGATGGTCGCGCCGCCACCGAAGGTGCAGCGAACACGGTCGTCGAAGCCTCGCCATCTGAATCCGCCCCGCCTGCGACCGCAGTCGTTCGGCTCGATCGGGAGCAGAGCAATATCGCGCGCTTCATCGCCTCCCGGTATCGCACTACGCTCGAGACCACCAACCAGTTTGTCTTTCACGCCTACCAGGCGGCTCGTGATGCCAAGATCGACCCGATGCTGGTCCTGGCGGTGATGTCGGTTGAGTCAAGTTTCGATCCGCGTGCCCAGAGTTCGGCCGGCGCTCAGGGCCTGATGCAGGTGTTGACAAAGGTTCACGCCGAAAAGTTTCTGCCCTTCGGCGGCATACCGGCGGCCTTCGATCCGGTGGCCAATATTCGTGTCGGCAGCAATATCCTCAAGGAATATCTGAAGCGCGAAGGAACGGTTGAGGGGGCGCTCAAATCGTATGTTGGCGCGGCATTCCTGCAGGACGACGGCGGTTACGGTCAGAAGGTGCTCAATGCCCGCGAGCGGATTGCGGCGGCGGCGGCAGGCAAACCCTTGCCGCCAGAGCTGGTGATGTCGGCAAAGGCCCCGCGCAGTGATGCAGTCGCTGTCGACTCGTCGACCTCGGCGCCAGGCAATCTTCAGGCCGAGGCCAAGATCACGGATGGGCTTTCTGCGCAGCGGATTGAGCCCGACAGTCGGGAAGCGAGCCTGGTTGCGCCGGCCGCGGAATCAGAGCACTCGGGTCAAAACCGCAGTTCGGGTGGGGCGACTGCACCTCACGGATCAGGAGAGATCTGAGCCTGATACCGGACGGTGATCTGCTTTCTGGAGTGATTTCCAGATTGCGTCCTCAATAGCGTTCATTGCGCAGCACAGCACCGATGCGACGCGCCGCTTCAAGCAGATTGTCCATCGAGTTGGCATAAGACAGTCGCATCCACCGGCCGGGCTCGTTGGCGCCGAAGTCCTGGCCCGGTACCAGCGAGACATGCGCCTCTTCAAGCAATCGCTTTGCCAGCAGCCTGCTGTCGCCGAATCGGCTGCAGTCGAGCCACACATAAAAAGCCCCGTCCGGGATCACCGGGACACCGAAGCCCAGTGCGGTCATCGCGGTGACGATCGCATCCCGGCGCTGCTTGAATTGATGGCGACGCGCCTCGAAGATCACTTCGGATTCGGGAGCAAAGCAGGCGAGTGCAGCGTTTTGCGCAAGGGTCGAAGCACAGATGAAAAGGTTTTGAGCGAGCTTTTCGAAGGCGCCGACCAAGGCCTGGGGCACGACCAGCCAGCCCAGTCGCCAACCGGTCATGCTGAAGTATTTTGAAAAGCTGTTGACGACGATGACATCCTCGCCAAGTTCAAGCGCGGTGTGCGGCGCGCCGTCATAGGTCAGGCCGAGATAGATTTCATCGACCAGCGTGAAACCGCCGCGTGCCCGAGCGAACGCGACGATGCGTGCGAGTTCATCGAATGGGATCGACGTGCCGGTGGGGTTGGCTGGCGAGGCCAGCAAGGTGCCACGGGTGGCAGGCGTCCAGTTCGCGGCCAGCAGCGCTTCGGTCATCTGAAAGCGCGTGTCGGCAAAGACCGGGACCGCGTGCGGTATGCCGTCGAAGGCTGCAACGAAATGCCGGTTGCACGGATAGCTCGGGTCGGTCAGCAGCACCTCATCGCCCACGCCGACCAGCGCGCAGCAGGCCAGGGTCAGTGCCGCTGACGCGCCGGCAGTGATGATGATGCGTCGCGGATCAATCGCGGCGCCGTGTCGCCTTGCGTAGTCGCGCGCAATCGCTTCGCGCAAGGGCGTGATGCCCAAGGCCGGGGTATAGCCCGTCTGGCCCGAACGCGCGGCCAGCTCGAGCGCCGCAAGCACGGGTTCGGGTGCGGTGAAGTCCGGTTCGCCGATCGACAGATGGATGATCGGCAGACCCTGTTGCTCGAGGGCCAGGGCTTGCTTGACCAGTTCCATCACCTCGAAGGACGCGATGTTGGCGTTGCGGGCAGCAAGCGGATAGCCGGGCAGGGCGCCCGGTGCGGGCTGTGGCGAGACGAGCGTGCTCAGGATTGCACCCATGGCAATCCTGCGGCCCGCCAACCCCCTTTGCTGCCCCGCTGCTTGCGATCATCGAGATCGCCTTCGAAGCCTTCGAGGATATTGATGGCACGGCCATAGCCGGCTGCAGTGGCCACGCTGGCGGCCGACTGCGACCGCACACCGCTGCGACACAGAAACATGACCGGCTTGTCGGTGGGTGCATGCTGACCCACTTGCGCCAGGAAATCGGGGTTGGGCTGCTCGGCACCGTAGGCGCGCCATGGCACCAGCGGCACCGCATCGATGTGACCGACATAGGCCCATTCGGGCTGGGTCCGCACATCGATCAGCGTGGCTGCGCCTGCCTGATGCAAGGCCCAGGCTTCGGCAGGGGTGACCTCGCCGAAATAGTCCAGGCCTTTCGTGGTGGCGCGTTGCGCGGCACGCGCCAGAATGGTTTGCGGGTTGCCGATAGCGGCCGATTCAGTCTGAGGTACGTGCAAGGGATCGTGTGTCATCGACGAACCTTCATGTGTAGGGGAATTGGCCTGAGGCTAGCACCACACCAGCCACTGCGCATGCGTCAGGATTCTTGTAGCGCTGCGCCACCGGCGATCAGCGCATCGATCTGCGCCTCGGTATAGCCATGCTCGGCAAGCACCTCACGGGTGTGCTCGCCAAGCGAAGGCGCATGTCGCGTCACCGAACAGGGCGTGTCCGAGAATTTGATCGGGGCACCGATTGCGCGGGTCTTGCCTGCCACCGGATGATCGAGCTCGACCACCATGTCGCGGGCTAATGCCTGCGGATGCGAGAGCGCCTCACCGATGGAATGGACCGGCCCGGCCGGCACGCCGGCCGCCTCGAAAGCGGCCATCCAGTCGGCGCGGTCGCGGGTCAGCATGACGCCGTTGATCGCGTCGACCAGCGCCGGCAGATTGGCCATGCGGGCGGTGTTGTCGTGAAAGCGTGGGTCGGTGCGCCATTCGGGATGGCCAAGCACCTCGCAGATGCGCTCCCAGTTGGCCTGATTGGCGCCGCCGATATTGAGCCAGCCGTCGCGGGCCGAAAAGGCCTGATAAGGCGCTGCCAGCACATGCCCCGAGCCGAGCGGGCCGGGTGACTGGCCAGTGGCAAAGAAAATGGCCGCATGCCAGTAGGTCTGCTGCATGGCGGCTTCCATCAGCGAGGTGTCGACACGCTGGCCCTGGCCGGTTTTGAGTCGATTGACATAGGCCGCGATGATGCCGGTCGCCGCCAGGATGCCCGAGTTGATGTCGGCAACCGAATTACCGGGCTTGGCCGGCGGGCGACCCGGCTCGCCGGTGATGCTCATCAGGCCTGAAAACCCTTGCGCGATCAGGTCGAAGCCGCCGGTGCTGGCCATCGGGCCTTGCAGACCGTAGCCGGTCACGCTGCACAGGATGAGTCCCGGGTTGCGCGCATGCAGCACGTCCCAGCCCAGCCCGAGCTTGTCGAGCGTGCCGGGGCGATAGTTTTCGATCAGCACGTCGGCCGAGTCGATCAGCCGCAGCAGGGCCTGCAGGCCATCGGCATGCTTGAGATTGAGCGCGATGCCGCGCTTGTTGCGATTCAGGATCATGTAGGGCGCCGATACGCCGTTGACCCGCGGCTCGCGGTAGGCTCGCGAATCATCGCCGCCCGGAAATTTTTCGACCTTGATCACTTCGGCGCCCATGTCGGCGAGCATCATGCCGGCGGTCGGGCCAGCCATGATCTGGGCGAGTTCGATGACGCGCAGGCCGCTCAGCGGGCCGCTTGCAGGCGTGCTCATGTCAGTGTCCGGTGAAAGTTGGCGCTTGCTTGGCCAGGAAGGCGGCATAGCCGATTCGGAAGTCCTCGGTGTCGAAGCAGTCGAAACAGGCATCGTTTTCGATGTCGCTGATCGGTGCCGGATTGCCGAGCCGGCGGGCGAACTGCTTGTGCCAGCGCGCCACCAGCGGCGCGCCGTCGGCGATGCGCCGCGCGGTTGCCATCGTCTCGGCAGCCACCTGATCGTCGGCCACGATGCGGGTCACAAGGCCCTTGTCGCGGGCCTCCTGCGCATCGAAGATCCGGCCTTCAAGCAGGATTTCGAGGGCGATGCTGCGGCCCACCAGTTGGACCAAAGGCGCCATCTCGGCATAGGCCATGACCAGCCCGAGATTCTTGATCGGTGCGCCAAAACGGCTTGATTCGCCGCAGATGCGCAGATCGGCCAGCGCCGCGATCTCGAGTCCGCCGCCGACGCAGATGCCGTGGATCTGCGCCACCACCGGATGCCGGCACGCCGCGATCTGGGCGGCCGTGCGGTGCATATCGCGACCGTATTCGATGCCCTGCGCCTTGTTGCTGCGTTCGGTCGCGAACTCGGCGATGTCGTTGCCCGGCGAAAACGCCCGGGTGCCGGCGCCGCGAACGATGATGCAGCGCAGGTCGTCCTGCGCCGACAAGGCCTCGAAGGCGTCGCCCAGGCCACGCCACATCGGACGCGTCATGGCGTTGAGCTTGTCCGGGCGATTGAGGATGACGGTCGCGATATCGCCGTCGCGTTCGATCAGGATCTCGTTCATGGATGCCGACGGGGATGGGTGCTGCGGTGACCTATTCGGCCTTGATGTTCAGATCGCGGACCATCTTGGCGTATTTGGCGTTTTCGGCGCGGATGAATTCGCGAAAGGCCTCGGGCGTGCGCGGCCCGCCGAACTGCACGCCCTGAGGGTCGAGCTTGGCACGAACCTCCGGGTCGGCCAGCACTTTCTTTATCGCGGCATCGATCTTCGCGACCATGTCGGCCGGCATTGCCTTGGGTCCCATGACCGAGTACCAGTTGGTGACATCAAAGCCGCGGATGCCTTTTTCGTCGAAGGTCGGCACGTCGGCGAGTTGCGTCAGCCGTTGCGGCGTCGAGATGGCCAGCGCGCGCAATTTGCCCGATTTGATCTGCTCGAGCACCGGGGGCATGGTGTCGAAATTCGCATTGACCTGCCCTGCAACCAGATCGATCACCGCCTGCCCGCTGCCCTTGTAGGGAATGTGGGTCATCTCGGTGCCGGTGATCTGATTAAAGAGTGCACCGGCCAGATGCTGCGTGCTCCCCACACCTGAGGAGGCATAGGTGAGTGCGCCTGGCTTGGCCTTGGCCAGCGCGATCAGTTCCTCAACCGATTTTGCCGGCAGGCTTGGTGTCACCACCAGCACGTTTGGCACATAGCCGATATAGGTGATCGGTGTGAAGTCGTTGAGCGCATCGAAGGGCACTTTGGCCAGCACGTGCGGTGCGATCGCATTGCTGTTGGCATGGCCTGCCAGCAGGGTATAGCCGTCGGGCGGGCTCTTGGCGACCAGGTCGGCTGCGATCGTGCCCGAGGCGCCGGCACGATTTTCGACGACGATTGGCTGTCCGAGCAGTTCGCCGAGTTTCGGGGCGATCGCCCGCATGACGATATCTGTGCCACCGCCCGGCGCAAAGCCCACCAGCAATCGGATCGGCTTGGTGGGCCAGGATTGCGCGGCTGCGGTCAAAGGCAGGGTGAGCGCCGCCGCAGCGAGCAGGCTGATGGCTGAGCGTACCGCGCAGCGTGTCGCCGCGCGTCTCGCAAGGAATATCCTGGTCATGGCGTGTCTCTGTCTTGTTTTTTGAGGATGTCGTCGCACAGTCGGGCTGATCAGGCCGACGGTGGGTGCCGCGCGGTGTCAGCAAGATAATCGATTGCCGCCTGCGTGCCGCCGCGGGTATGCGGGACGCCCGCGCGCTGCAGCCCCATTTCGACGCCGCCTAATGTGCCGATCAGCGTGAGATCGTTGAAGTCGCCAAGGTGACCGATGCGAAACACCCGGCCGGCGAGCTTGGCCAACCCGGCCCCCAGCGACATGTTGAAGTGTTCGAGGATGATGCGCCGCAGTGCATCGGCATCATGCGATTTGCCAGACGCATCCGTCGGCATCATGACCGCGGTGACCGCACTGCTGTATTCAGACGGATTGCGGCACAGGATCTCGAGCCCCCAGCCGCGCACCGCTCGGCGCGTGGCCTCAGCATGCCGATCATGCCGGGAGTACACATTGTCCAGGCCTTCGGCGAGCATCTGGTCCAATGCCGCCGACAAGCCGTAGAGCAGATTGGTCGAGGGCGTGCTTGGCCAGAACCCTCGTTCATTGGCGGCAATGATCTCGTCCCAGGCCCAGTAGGCGCGCGGCAGCCGGGCGTTTTTAGAGGCAGCCAGCGCTTTGGCCGAGACTGCGTTGAAGGACAGGCCAGGGGGCAGCATCATGCCCTTTTGCGAACTGGCGACCGTGACATCGGCACCCCATTCGTCATGGCGATAATCGATCGAACCAAGTGCTGAGATGGTGTCGACCAGCAGCAGCGCGGGATGACCGGCCGCGTCGATTGCGCGCCTGACCGCGGCAATATCGGAGGTCACGCCAGTCGAGGTCTCGTTGTGAACCACGCAGACCGCCTTGATGCGGTGCTCGCGGTCTTCAGTCAGTCTGGCCTGCACGAGCGACGCATCGACGCCGCTGCGCCAGTCGCCGGCGATGAATTCGGGTGCCAGCCCCAGCCGCTCAGCCAGGGTCTTCCAGAGTGCCGCGAAATGACCGGTCTCGACCATCAGCACTGCGTCGCCGGCCGACAGCGTGTTCACCAGCGCAGCCTCCCAGGCGCCAGTGCCCGAGGCCGAATAAATGATCACCGGCTGCACGGTCTTGAACACCTTGCGGATATCGGCGAGCACTTTGAGGCCGAGTTGCGCGAATTCCGGGCCGCGGTGATCGATGGTCGGATGGTCGATTGCCCGCAGGACGTGATCGGGCACGTTGGACGGCCCCGGAATCTGCAGGAAATGCCGGCCAGCCGGATGGGAATTGAGTGCGCGCATGACCTCTCCTTTTTGCATACAATATGCGAAATGGAGGGGCGAAGCAAACGCCCGACTCACGATCATGCAGACAGATTCACTCGCCACTGCCCGCGTCGGTTTGCGCGCCAAGTCGCCTGTTCATCGCGCCAGGGCATCTGGCGGCGGTGCGTCCGGCGCCGTGGCCATCGCTGCTCAGGCGCCGGCCGCAATGCCTACCGACCTCGGCGCGGTCGAGCGTCGCGTGCTGCACGAGGCCGTCGCCGATCGGTTGCGAGAGCTGATCATCGAGGGCGTACTCGCACCGGGCGCGCACCTGAACGAGCGCATCCTGTGCGAGCAGTTGCAGGTCTCGCGCACACCGCTGCGTGAGGCGTTTCGAACGCTTGCCGGCGAGGGCGTGATCGAGCTGATGCCCAATCGCGGCGCGGTGGTTGCGACGCTGTCGCGAGACGATCTCGAGCATGCCTTCGAATTGATGGCCGCGCTGGAAGGTCTGGCGGGGGAGTTGGCCGTCAAGCGGGCAACGCCTGTCGAGGTCAGGCGCATCCGCGGTTTGCAGGCCGACATGGCGGTGGCCCATTCGCGGCGCGACCTGTCTGGCTACTACCGCATCAATCGGGCGATTCATGCCCTTATCGTGGGCCTGGCCGGTAATCCGATGCTCACCGATGCTCATGCCCGCTTGAATGCCAAGCTGCAGGCAGTGCGGTTTCGCTCGAATCTCAATCGCGAAAAATGGGATGCCGCGCTTGCCGAACATGCCGCCATGGTCAAGGCGCTGGCTGCGCGTGACGGACCCAAACTCGCTGCGCTGCTGCGCACGCATCTGGCCGGCAAACGGGCAACCGTGCTGGCGCAACTCAACGGCGCAGGGGGCGAGCGCGACACACCATCGCGCCGAGCCGGCGTCCAGGAGCATCGCCCATGAGCCAGAACGCTTCCGTGGCGCCCGGTCGTCGCGTTTTTTTGTCGCCGCAACTGGCGCGCTCCGACCTGTCGGCACGCCTGTCGCGTGAGATGCGCGGCGACGTGCTCTTCGATGCCGCCTCGCGCGGCCGCTATTCCACCGACGCCTCGATTTATCAGATCCAGCCTCTGGGTGTGGCGGTGCCTCAGACCGAGGCCGACCTGGCGATCGCGCTGGATGTGGCCCGCGACCTGAAGGTGCCGGTGCTTGCCCGCGGTGGCGGCACGTCTCAGTGCGGCCAGACCGTGGGGGCCGCGCTGGTGATCGACCATTCGAAGCACCTTGATCAGCTGGTGTCTTTCGATGCCGACGCTGCCCGTCGCGATCCCGACAATGCCACCGTAACCGTTCAGCCAGGCATGGTGCTCGATCGGCTCAATGCGGTTCTCAAGCCGCACGGCCTGTGGTTTCCGGTCGATGTCTCGACCTCGGCCCAGGCCACCCTCGGTGGCATGGCGGGCAACAATTCGTGCGGATCGCGCTCGATTGCCTACGGCAATATGGTCCATAACGTTGCCGGCATCGACGCCATTCTGGCTGACGGCACGCAGGGCTACTGGGGCACCTTCACCCGCGGTGATGGCTCGGCCGGCGACATGAGCCTGGCCAACCAGCGGATCCGCGACATCGTGAGCGGACTGCATGCCATTGCCGACCGTGAGCGCGACGAAATTCGCCGCATCTGGCCGACGGTCATGCGTCGTGTCGGCGGCTACAACCTCGATATTTTCGAGCCGCGCTCGCAGCGGCCCTACACCGCTGACGGCGGTCTGAACCTTGCGCATCTTTTGGTGGGCTCCGAAGGCACGCTGGCCTGGACCCGGCGCCTGACGCTCAAGTTGTCGCGCCTGCCGGCCTCGCGGGTGCTCGGCGTGGTGTCGTTTCCGACCTTCCACCAGTCGATGGTGCTCACGCGGCATATCGTCGAGCTGGGTCCGGTGGCGGTCGAGCTGGTCGACCGCACCATGATCGATCTGTCTCGCGCCAATCCGGCATTTCGGCCGGTGATCGATTCGGCGCTGGTGGGCGAACCTCAGGCGGTGCTGCTGGTCGAATTCGCCGGCGACTCGCCTGATCAGCAGCGTCTGCAGCTCGCCCGCCTGGGGCAGCTGATGGCCGATCTCGGTTTGCCTGGCGCAGTCAGGGAGCTGACCGACGAGCCGCGCCAGAAGGCGCTCTGGGAGGTTCGCAAGGCGGGTCTGAACATCATGATGTCGATGAAGGGCGACGGCAAACCGGTGTCCTTCATCGAGGATTGCGCTGTGCCGCTGGAGCATCTGGCTGACTACACCGCGCGGCTCACCGAGGTCTTTGAGCGCCATGGCACCCAGGGCACCTGGTATGCCCATGCCTCGGTCGGCACCCTGCATGTCCGACCGATTCTCGATATGCGAGCAGTGGGCCCCGAGGGTGGTGCCTCGAAGATGCGAGCGATTGCCGAAGAGGCGGCCGCGCTGGTGCGCCACTACAAGGGTGCTTTTTCGGGCGAGCATGGCGACGGACTGGTGCGCAGCGAGTGGGTTGCCTGGCAGTTTGGTGACCGACTGAACCGGGCCTTCGGCGACATCAAGCGCCTGTTCGATCCGGACAATCGGATGAACCCCGGGAAGATCGTCAATCCGAGTCGGATGGACGACGCGAGCCTCTTTCGCTTTTCACCCGGCTATGCGGTGCAGCCGATCACGACTGCGCTCGACTGGTCGGACTGGAACCGCAGCAGCGATCCGTCGTCAGCGGGCGCCCGGCGTGAGGGGTTTACGCTGGCCGGCAACGGCGTGGCGCTCTCGATGCCGGGCACCGGTGGCGATCCGGCGCAGGGCTTTGGCAAGGCGATCGAGATGTGCAACAACAACGGGCACTGCCGCAAGTTTGATGCCGGCACGATGTGTCCGTCCTACCGTGTCACCCGCGACGAACAGCACCTGACCCGAGGTCGCGCCAATACCCTGCGGCTGGCGGTCACCGGGCAGCTGGGCGCCGAGGGTCTTGCCTCACCGGCGGTTCGCGATGCCATGGACCTGTGCGTCCAGTGCAAGGGCTGTCGACGCGAATGCCCGACCGGTGTCGACATGGCGCGCATGAAGACCGAGTTCCTGCATCACTGGCAGGCGCGTCACGGGCTGTCGCTCAAGGATCGCCTGATTGCCAGCCTGCCACATTGGGCGCCTTGGGCGTCAAGGCTTGCGCCGCTCTCCAACCTGCGCGACGTCGTACCGGGATTACGGGCGCTTTCCGAGCGATGGCTCGGTCTGAGCGCGCGCAGAACACTGCCGCGATGGCGCCGCGACAATTTCATGCGCACGCTGACGCCCGCGGCGCCAGCCCCGGCAGCGCAGCCCGAAGTGGTGTTGTGGGTCGATACCTTCGATGAATATCTCGAGCCCGAGAATGCGCGTGCTGCGCTCAAGATCCTTCGTGCTGCGGGTTATCACGTGCATGTGGCCGGCGCGCCCGGTTCGCAGATTGCGCAAGGCGAGCGGCCACTGTGCTGCGGCCGGACTTTCCTTGCCGCCGGCCGGATCGAGCAGGCTCGCGCGGAGGCACTGCGAACCCTCAAGGCGCTGCTGCCCTTTGCCGAGCGTGATGTGCCGATCGTGGGGCTCGAGCCCTCCTGCCTGCTGACCCTGCGCGATGAATTTCTGGCCTTGCGACTCGATGAAGCGATCGGCATTCCGGGTGCCGCCAGGCGCCTTGCATCCAAGGCGATGCTGCTCGAAGAATTTCTCGCGGCCGAGCATGCCGCCGGGCGCCTTTCGCTCGCGCTCAAACCGCTGGCTCAAACGCGCGCGCTGGTCCACGGCCATTGCCACCAGAAGGCTTTTGACGCGTTTTCAGCCACGCTGACGGTTCTGCGGCTTATCCCGGGTTTGCAGGTCGATGCGATTGAATCGGGCTGCTGCGGCATGGCCGGCAGTTTCGGCTATGACGCCGGGCACTTCGAGACCTCGATGAAGATGGCCGAGTTGTCCTTGTTACCGGCGGTGCGCGCCGCCGATGAGCAAACCCTGATCGTGGCAGACGGCACCAGTTGCCGCCACCAGATTGCCGACGGTGCGTCTCGCCAGGCGATGCATGTGGCCCAGGTGCTGGCCCTCGCAATCGCGTGAGTCGGGCGGGTCAGCCGATATTGCGCGGATGCGAATGCGAGCGCGTGCGCATCAGCGCATCGCGCAGCGCTTCCTGCTTGAAGGGCTTGGCAACGAAGTCGTCCATGCCGGCCGCCATGCAAAGCTGACGGTCCTGTTCGAAGGCATTGGCGGTCAAGGCAATGATCCAGGGCTGCACCACGGTCGCGGGCAGCGCCCGAATTGAACGGGTGGCGTCCAGCCCGTCGAGCTCCGGCATCTGGACGTCCATGAGCACGACATCGAACTCGCGAACGCTGACCGCCTGGAGCGCTTCATAGCCATTGCGTGCCAATTCGGCCTTGATGCCAAACTTGGCCAGGATCGCAAGCGCCAGGGTCTGATTGACCGCGTTGTCTTCGGCGAGCAGCACCCGAAGCTGCGAGACCGGCACATCGGTTTCGCCAGAACGGCTATCGCTGCCATCGACTTTGCTGTTGATGCTGTCGAGTTGCATCGAAAAGCCGAATCGGCTGCCCGCGCCGAGCTGGCTTTCAAGCGTGACCTTGCCGTTCATGATGCGAGCCAGGCGCGACGAGATCGCCAGCCCGAGGCCAGTACCGCCGCCAGGGACGGCCGCCACCTGGGTAAAGGCTTCGAAAACCCGGGCCTGCTGTTCAACCGACATGCCGATACCGGTGTCCGAGACGCTGCCATGCAGACGCTGATGCCCGCTTGCGGTCCGCTCGGAGAAGAGCTCGAACCTGACCTCGCCACGCTCCGTGAACTTGATCGCATTGGAGAGCAGGTTGAGCCAGATCTGCTGCAGGCGGGTCGGGTCACCGAACAGTCGCTCTGGCAATTCACCGGTCCACAGCAGCAGCGCGATGCCCTTCTGATCGGACTGGGGTCTCATCAGGGCGACGACTTCCTGGGCAACGAACAGGGGAGAGAAGGGCCGCCGATCGATTTCCAGGCGCCCCGCCTCGATCTTCGAGAAGTCGAGCACTTCGTTCAGGATTGACAGCAAGCTGTCCGACGACTGCGACAGCGTGTCGAGCAGGCTGCGCTGTTCGCTGTCAAGGCGAGTGCCTCGCAGCAGTTCGATCATGCCGATCACGCCATTGAGTGGCGTGCGGATTTCATGGCTCATCGTCGCCAGAAACTCGCTTTTCGAGCGGTTGCCCGAGGCTGACTTGGCAAGTGCCTCTTCTGCCCGGATCCGCGCGTTCTGCTCGGCCTCCAGGCGACGGGTCAGTTCAGCAAATCGATCATGGCCGCCTGATGAAGGCGACAAAGACTGATTTGACGTGCTCGGTTCGATGATGGACAACGGCTTGCTCCGTAAAAAAACAGTACGGAAAGACTAGTCAGGATGTTAATCGATGCGGAGGTGATTTCGGTTGTCCTGGTCGTCCTGTCGGTCGACTGTGCCCAGCCATCCGTCGGACACGACAGGGGGGCTGTCTGACGACCGGCATGATGCGGGCCTCGATGCGGCCGGCGTGCGAAGGGTCCATTTGGCCCGGAACCGACACTTGCTTGCCGTTCATCGGATGGGCTGGCTCGCTGATGAGGGTGCTGCAGCGTGATTCCTGTGAGGCCTTTAACCTTTCAATTCGATTGGCTAATTTGGCCGGTTGCAACGTCCACGGGATTGACTTGACGTTCATTGTCGTCACCAGAACTGACTCACAAGATGAATACGGTCCGCGATTTCGCTGAGATGGTGAACGGAGGTCCCGGGGGTGGTGAGTCGCGCTCCGGGACTCGCTCTGCCTTGCTCGGCGAGTGCCGTGGACTGATCCAGGACCGATTGAACGACGTGATCGCGCAGGCGCTGTCGCGCATCAGCGAGGATCTGACGTCCGAGGCATTGCGTGCCAAGCGATATGACCACAAGCTTGCGCTGCTCGAGGCAGTCATGCTGGTTCGGGAAAATCGTATCGAACTCGAAGAGCGTTTTCGCGAAAGCTTCGGGTCGGTGTACGAGCGCCTGCTGAATCCTAATGTCGAGGATTGGCCCAACCCGGCGCCCGTGAGTCTCGATGATTTGTCGCTCGTGTCGGAGGATCAGGTCGCTGATCAGATTCAGATCGATCGCCTGATCATGAAGGCCCGGGCTGCCCTCGATCCCCAGCAGGCGCTGGGCGTGCGTGCCCGTCTGGGTGCGATGGTCGAGAAGGACTGGTTTGATGACTCGAGGCATCCCGTCGCGCCGGAGGCTATTTTTGAGGCCTTGCGGATGACACTGCAGGATGTCTCGACGCGACCGGAGATCCAGTCGGCGCTGCTGGATGCCTTCGAGCCCTACTTTTCAAATAAC
This sequence comes from uncultured Burkholderiales bacterium, assembly GCA_903903975.1. Lineage (GTDB taxonomy): Bacteria > Pseudomonadota > Gammaproteobacteria > Burkholderiales > Burkholderiaceae_E > UBA4615. The sequence continues at coordinate 19,351 of CAIVAS010000073.1, read as the reverse complement.
CTCAACGGTATCTACCGGGCGGTCAACGATCTTCTGAAGAAGAACCAGATTCTTCCGCAGATCAAGCCGACCTTCGTGTCCGATGGACCGACAAACCGCGGTGCTTCTGCGCCTGCCGAGGCGGCGCCTCAGCCTGCAGTGGCCGAGGCAGCCGATGCTTCGGCCGGTGCGGCAGGCATTGATCCGTCATGGACGGCGGCGTCGATCGACAGACTGCAAAAAGCGCTGAATTCGGCCTATTCAGGACAGTCGTCAGGCCTCACCCAGATGGCTCAGATTCTGGCGAATCCGGCGATGCTGGCAACCGATCGTTTGCCGATGCAGCCTGTCTGGGCGCCTCTGGTCGATTCGTTGACGGCACTGCAGCAAGGCAATGCCAACCAATCCAACGATCTTTCATTCCCGGCGCTGGCGCAGCAGGTCCGTGATCAGGGCGCGCCGATCGACCTGATTACGGTCGAGATCGTCGGGATGGTGTTTGACTACATCTATAACGATCGGCGCCTGCCCGACACGATCAAGCAGCAACTTCTTCGACTGCAGGTCGTTGCGGTGAAAGCGGCGCTGCTCGATCGCGGCTTTTTTGCGCGCCGCCATCATCCGCTTCGTCAACTGATCGACAGCATCTCCGACGTCGGCGCCGATCCTGATTTCGATTCGGACAGCGGCTCGCCGATGCTGACCGGCTTCGATGCATTGCTCACCGAGGTGATCGGGACCTTCAACACCGATCTGCAGGTTTTCGACGATGCGATTGTCAAAGTCGAGGCGATCGGGCGCGAAGAACTGGCTCGACATGCGGATTCTCTCGATGGCACTTCCGCGGTTGCTGCGCGGGTCGAGGCCGAGCAACTCGCTCGCAGCGACGCGCGTGCCGAAATCGAACAACGGCTGAACAAGAATGTGCCGGACTACACACGGGTCTTTCTGCTGGAGACCTGGTCAAGCGCGATGGCCAGGGCCCGCGTCGACCAGGGCGACGACATTGATCCCTATGCCTGGGACCTTGGGCTGAAGTCGGCCGAATATCTGATCTGGAGTGTCCTTCCGAAGCGCAGGGACGATATCCCGCGCCTTGCATCGATCCTGCCGGGTTTGATCCGTGGGTTGAACAAAGGGCTCGATCTGATCGAGTTCGACCCGCAGGCGCGCTCGGCGTTTTTCGACGAGCTGATGAAGACGCACACCCGCGAAATCAGCGCTGCAAAGCAGCGTGCGAGCAAGGGTGACCCCGATCCGGTTCATGTGTCGATCTCGATCTCGACAGACGGCACGATCCGATTTGTCCCGAATGAAAAAGCGAAAAGCGCGGTTTTGCCCGAAAACGATCAGATCGACGCGTTGCTGGACGGATTGAAACGCGGCAACCGAATCGAAGTGGCCGCTGAGGGTGAGTCCCGGCTGTTCAAGCTCGCATGGGTCAGTCCGGCACGAACGCTTTTCATCCTCTCGCGCCATCCCGATGACAGCATGACCCTTCAGGGCTCGGAGATCGCGTCGATGCTCCATCGCGGCCTGGCCAGAGTGCTGTCCGAAGAGTCGGCGCTCGATCGCGCCATCACATCGGTGGCCAACGAGTCGACCGACACGATCGTGCGTGGCCCGACTGTCTCGCTGGAGCGCTAAGCCCTGATGGGTCCCCGAGCGGTCGCCCGAAGGGTCGCCGACCGGTCATAGACCGGCGACAGTCGGGTCGTCGAGTTCTGGCGGAAAATCAGGTTTGCCAGCGGTGGCGGTGCGCGCCACCGCAGCCGCCAATGTCAGCGTGGCTGTCCCAGTCGGGCCATGATGTCGGCAATACTCCCGAGGTCGCCTTGCGGTGCCTGGCCGTTGGGTGTGAGGCGGTCGATAAGCTGAGGCAGGATCTCGGACAGGCCCGAGGCGCTCTGCTGAGGCGACAGCCCGAGCTGTTGTGCAATCTGACCAAGCGTGCCCTGACCGAGGACCTGCTGCAATTGATCGGGTGAAATCGGCATGTTCTGGCCGCTGCCGATCCATGACTGCATATGGTCGCCCATGCCATTGCGCTGAAACGCATTGATGAGGCCACCCAGGCCGCCCAGGCCGCCCAGGCCGCCCTGCTGCGCGCCACCCAGGCCACCGAGACCGCCCTGCAGCGCGCCGCCCAGGCCACCGAGGCCGGCATTGGCACCCCCCGCAGCGCTGCCTGCGCCACTGTTGGCCAGCATGCTCAGCGCAATTTGAAGAAGTGGGTTCGGTGCAGCATTTTGGCCGTTGCCGGATGCACCACTCATGGCGCCCAGAAGACTGTCGATCAGACTCATCGTATCGATTCCTTTTGCAAGAGATTGTCGGAAAGAAATGAAAAATAAATTTTTGCGTTAAGGCAAGTTTGAGGCGACTGCTCCGTCCGAGACTACAACAACTTCGTGAATGCCTGACGCGGCTCGGTTGCGCCGATCAGAGATCGCCGAACAGGGCCTGTAGCGCCGCCAGCGCGGCCAGTCCTGCGGTTTCGGTCCTCAGGATCCGAGGCCCCAGCCGCAAGGCTTGCCAGCCGCATTCGATGGCAAGCGACTCTTCCTGCTCGCTCAGTCCGGCTTCCGGCCCGACCAGTAACCAGCTGGCTGATCGGGGGATGACGGCTGAAGGTTTGATGATCTCGCGCAGCCGCGTCGAGCCCCTGGGCGACAGCATGAAGCCCGCTGGTGAGGTGTCGGACTGCTCTTGTGCGACTCGGCGACGCTCGATGAGCCAGCGGGCAAGATCAACCGGTGCTGAGATCTCGGGCACGCGGTCCCGTCCGCACTGCATGCAGGCGGCAATTGCAATGCGTCGCCAGTGGGCGAGTCTTTTTTCAGTGCGACTGGCGTCAAGTCGCAGGATCGAGCGACTCGACATCAGGGGCTGAATGGTGTGCACCCCCAGTTCGATGGCTTTTTCGACGATCCAGTCCATCTTGTCCCCGCTCGGTAAGGCCTGGGCAAGGCTGAGGCGCAGCGGGCTTTCGGTGCAGGCCTCGACCGGACTGCCAATCTGCACGCTGGCCGCGCGGGCGTCGGTATCGAGCAGCGTGGCCGGGTAGCGCAAACCGTCGCCGTTGAAGAGCTCGATCAGGTCGCCGCGCTCGAGTCTGAGCACGCGAAGCGCATGGTGACTTGCGTCAGTGTCGAGTCTGATCGTCGTGTCGGCCGACAGGGGGCCAGCAAAAAACAGGCGGGTCATCGGGGCAAGCGTCGGCTGGTGTTTCGCCACACCGACAAGATTGCGGGTTAACGAGTGTAGCCTGCCGATTTGGGGCGCAGCAGGGCGGCGTTTGTTAAAATCGTCGATTGTCCTCAGCCCAGCCGCCCCCGGCCACTCATCCGATGCAAACGCCTGACCAGACGCCTGCAGCTTCCCAGGCTGCCGATGCCTTCCGAGATCGTTCGGCCGATCCCGTGATGTCGACTGACGAATCGCACCGCATGGCCAGCGCTATCCGGGCGCTTGCCATGGATGCGGTCGAGAAGGCGAATTCCGGACATCCCGGGATGCCAATGGGGATGGCCGATATTGCGACCGCGCTCTGGGGCCGCCACCTCAAACACAACCCGGCGCAGCCGGGCTGGTTTGATCGCGATCGCTTCGTGCTCTCCAATGGCCATGGCTCGATGCTGCTCTATGCATTGCTGCATCTGACCGGCTACGACCTGTCGATCGATGAACTGCGCGCGTTTCGACAACTTCACTCGAAAACGCCAGGTCATCCCGAGGTCGGTGTGACCCCGGGGGTCGAGACCACCACCGGCCCGCTTGGGCAGGGGCTGGCCAATGCCGTCGGCATGGCGCTTGCCGAAATGCAGTTGGCTTCGGAGTTCAATCGTGACGGCCTCGATATCGTCGATCACTTCACCTGGGCCTTTGTGGGTGACGGCTGCCTGATGGAAGGCATTTCGCATGAAGCCTGTTCGCTCGCCGGTGTCTGGGGGCTGTCCAAGCTGGTTGTTTTTTACGACGACAATGCGATCTCGATCGACGGATCGGTCGATGCCTGGTTTCGCGACGACACCGTGCGCCGTTTCGAGGCCTATGGCTGGAATGTGATTGCCGGTATCGACGGCCACGATGTCGAGGCGCTCGATGCGGCTATCACCTTGGCCAGGCAATGGGGTCTGGCGGGGCGCGCAAGCGAAGACGGCCGCCGATTCGCGCCAACCCTGATCCAGTGTCGCACCGTGATCGGCCATGGCGCGCCGACCCGCGCCGGTACTGCCAAGAGTCACGGTGAGCCACTGGGCGCTGACGAAATTGCGGGTGCCAAGCGCGCCATGGGATGGCCGCACGGTCCCTTCGAGGTGCCGGCCGATGTCTATGCGGCCTGGGATGCCACCGGGCGCGGGGCGCAAGTTCAGGCCGATTGGGATGAGCGCTTTCGCGCCTACGCCGAGCGCCATCCCTACAAAGCAGCAGAGTTCGAACGTCGCATGCGCGGTGTGCTGCCGCCGACCTGGGAGGCCACCGTGTCGCGTGCGATCGCCGATGCGCTCGCCAAAGCTGAAAATATTGCGACCCGAAAAGCCTCGCAAAATGCGCTCAATCATTTCGGACCGGCGCTGGCCGAACTGCTCGGCGGCTCGGCTGATCTCACCGGATCCAACCTGACCGACTGGAAGGGGGCCGGCAATTTCAGAAGCTTCGGCGGCCCCAATGGGCAGACCTTCGTGCCGGGGCGCCATCTGAACTTCGGTGTGCGCGAGTTCGGCATGAGCGCCATGCTCAACGGACTGGCGCTGCACGGCGGCTTCATTCCCTATGGCGGCACCTTCCTGACTTTCAGCGACTACAGCCGCAATGCACTGCGCATGGCCGCGCTGATGCGTCAGCGGGTGATTTTCGTCTTTACGCACGACTCCATCGGTCTCGGTGAAGATGGCCCGACCCATCAGTCAGTCGAGCATGCCTCGTCTCTGCGGATCATGCCGGGCATGGATGTCTGGCGTCCGGGCGATCCGGTTGAGACCACCCTTGCCTGGGCGGCGGCGATCGAACGCGACGATGGTCCGACGTCCTTGCTGCTGTCGCGGCAATCGATGCCCTTTGTGACACGCAGCGACGAGCAGATCGCCGACATCAGACGTGGCGCCTACATCCTGCGCGACGCGAAAAAAGCGCGTTGCGCCATCATCGCGACCGGCTCCGAACTCGGGTTGGCAATGGCCGCCTGCGATCTGCTGGCCCGTGACGGAATCGCTGTGCGGGTCGTGTCGATGCCGTCGACGACGGTGTTTGATCGGCAGGATGTCACATACAAGCGGCAGGTGTTGCCGGAGACTCTGCCGCGAATCGCGGTCGAGGCCGGGGTCACCGATTTCTGGTGGAAATACCGCTGCGATGCGGTCGTCGGTCTCGATCAATACGGTGAGTCGGCGCCTGCCGCAGTGCTGCTCAAGCACTTTGGCCTGACCGCAGACAATGTGGCAGACACCGTACGAGCCGTGCTGGCCAAACGTTTTTAACTCAGGAGAATCTCATGACCCTTCGTGTCGCCATCAATGGCTATGGCCGCATCGGCCGCAACGTTTTGCGTGCTCACTATGAAGGCGGTAAAAAGCACGACCTTCAGATCGTCGCGATCAACGATCTCGGCGATCCCAAGACCAATGCGCATCTGACCCAGTTCGACACCGCGCATGGTCGCTTCAGCGGCAGCGTGGCGGTCGAAGGCGATGCGATGGTCGTTAACGGCGACCGGATTCGCGTGCTCGCCAATCGTGATCCCGCACAGTTGCCCTGGGGCGAGCTCGGTGTGGACGTCGTGCTCGAGTGCACCGGCTTTTTCACCTCCAAGGAAAAGGCCTCCGCCCATCTCAAGGGCGGTGCCAAGAAGGTCGTGATTTCGGCGCCCGGCGGCAAGGACGTCGATGCCACGGTCGTTTTTGGTGTCAATCATGGCGTGCTCAAGGCGACGGATACCGTGATTTCCAATGCCTCATGCACCACCAATTGCCTCGCACCGCTGGTCAAGCCGCTGCATGACGCGGTGGGGCTGGTCTCGGGGCTGATGACCACCGTCCATGCCTATACCAACGACCAGGTCCTGACCGACGTTTATCACGAAGACCTGCGTCGCGCGCGAGCCGCGGCGCACAACATGATTCCGACCAAGACCGGTGCGGCAGCTGCAGTCGGGCTGGTGCTGCCCGAGCTGGATGGACGCCTCGATGGCTACGCCATTCGGGTTCCGACCATCAATGTGTCGATCGTCGATCTGTCATTCATCGCTGCGCGCGATACGACGGTTGATGAAGTCAATGCGATCATGAAGTCGGCCTCGGAAGGCGCCCTGCAAGGCATCCTTGGCTACAACACCGCGCCGCTGGTGTCGAGCGACTTCAACCATGACGCGCGTTCGTCGATTTTTGATGCCACGCTGACCAAAGTGGCCGGACGCCTGGTCAAGGTCGCAAGCTGGTACGACAACGAATGGGGTTTCAGCAACCGCATGCTCGACACCACCGTCGCGCTGATGGCGGCACGCTGACCTGAGCTGACCCGCGCTGACCTTACGCGGGCGGGCCCGGCTCAGGCCGGGTCGATGCTGTTGGTGAGGTTGGCTGCAACCACGGTGACTTCGGCAGCCAGCAGCTCAACCTGTGTATCGAGGCCGGACAGATCGTGGATCTTGGCCCGAGCTTCGATGGCGCTGGCGCGTGCCGATGGGCCGGCAGCCCCAATGCTGGCCAGTGAGCCCTTGAGCGAGTGGGCCCAATGCCTGATCTGTGCGGTATCGCTTTGCGAAAGCGCCTCCGCCAGCTTCTGGAGCTGGGTGACGGAAGACTGGGCGAACACCGGCGCCAGCATGGCAAGCAGACTCGGATCGTCGCCGATGATGGCCTGGGCCCGCGCCTTCGACTCTTCGGCCGAAGGGGGGTGCCCGTCAAAAGCTTGCGCGCTCAGCGCTGTGTTTCGAGCGCTGTCGGTTGGTTCGATCATTCAGATCCCTGTCTTTGAAGCCGTTGCAGTTCTGGAACCGGCGGCTTGCAGTGGTGTGCAATGATGCAACGATAAACGATCGCCGTTGCAAGGGCGTTCCAATCCTTCACACGCAATATTAATCGACTGAAGACATGATGACTTTCAAGCGTCTTTCCGACCTGTCGCTTGCCGGCAAGCGGGTGTTCATCCGTTCCGACCTTAACGTTCCTCAGGATGAGGCTGGATCGATTACCGACGACACGCGCATCCGCGCCTCGGTGCCGGCGATTGCCCACTGTCTGAAATCGGGGGCGGCGGTGATGGTCACGTCGCATCTGGGTCGACCGACCGAGGGTCAGTTCGACCAGGCAGCATCGCTTGCACCGGTCGGGCAGCGTCTGTCCGAACTGCTTGGCGTGCCGGTCCGGCTGCAGCGTGACTGGGTCGATACCCCCTTCGGCATGGCTGCCGGAGAAGTCGTGCTGCTCGAGAATTGCCGCTTCAACCAGGGCGAAAAGAAAGACGACGAGGCGCTCTCCAGGAAGATGGCGGCGCTTTGCGACATCTATGTCAATGACGCCTTCGGCACCGCGCACCGGGCCGAGGCGACGACGCACGGTATTGCCCGATTCGCGCCGGTGGCCTGCGCCGGCCCTTTGCTGGCAGCTGAGCTCGATGCCCTGGGTCGGGCGCTCGGGGCGCCGAAGCGTCCGCTGGTGGCCATCGTTGCCGGCTCCAAAGTGTCGACCAAGCTGACCATCCTCAAGTCGCTGGCCGAAAAAGTCGATCAGCTGATCGTCGGCGGCGGCATCGCCAATACCTTCATGGCAGCGGTGGGGCTGCCGATCGGCAAATCGCTGGCCGAGCATGATCTGCTCGCAGAAGCCAGGGCGATCATCGATCTCATGAAACGCCGGGGCGCCGAGGTGCCGATTCCGAGCGACGTAGTGGTTGCCAAGACCTTCTCGGCCACCGCTGCGGCCACGGTCAAGGCGGCGTCCGAGGTGGCCGATGACGATCTGATCCTCGATATTGGCCCGCAGACCGCGCAGCGCATGGCCGGCCTGCTGGGTTCGGCCGGCACCATCGTCTGGAACGGCCCGGTGGGTGTCTTCGAATTCGAGGCGTTTGCCCACGGCACCGAGGCCCTGGCAAGGGCAATCGCTGCGTCGCCCGGCTACTCGATCGCGGGCGGCGGCGACACGCTTGCCGCCATCGCGAAATTCGGAATCAGCGATCAGATCGATTACATCTCGACCGGCGGCGGCGCATTTCTGGAGTTTCTCGAGGGGCGCGAGCTTCCGGCGGTGGCCGCGCTGCAGGCTCGCGCCTGATCGGCCGCTGGCGCGAGGCGGGCGCTGACAGCGCTGCGGCCAAGCTTGGCGTAAGATCTCAAGTGTAAAAATAAATTTACAGTCGAGGTGCGCTCATGGTGACGGTGACTCAGCGCGGTTGCTCGTCGGTATCGTCTTCGGTGCCTCTGGCGGGCCATTGCGCCGCTTGCGGTTTGCGGGAGCTCTGCCTGGTCGAGGGGCTGAGTGCAGCCGAGATTGATCGACTTGCCGGCATGATCACCAACCGGCGGCGTCTGAAGCGCGGCGAAGCCCTGTTTCGGGCAGGCGATGCGTTCAACGCGGTCTATCCGGTTCGTCTTGGGTTTTTCAAGACCTGTGTCAGCGTGCAGACCGGTCTCGAGCAGGTGACAGGTTTCCCGATGCCGGGCGACGTCCTGGGATTTGATGCCATCAGCACCGGTGCATTCCAGTGTGACGCGATCGCCCTTCAGGATTCGGAGGTCTGCGTGGTGCCCTTCGAACGCCTCGAGACCCTGTCGCGGCAATTCGATGGTCTGCAGCACCAGTTACACCGTGTTTTGTCGCGCGAGATTGTTCGCGACAACCGGCAGATGCTGCTGCTCGGCAAGATGCGCGCGGAGCAGCGGGTGGCGACGTTTCTGCTGAATCTGTCGAAGCAGTTTGCCCAGCGCGGCTTCTCGTCGCGCGAGTTCGTCTTGCGGATGACGCGTGAGGAAATCGGGAACTACCTCGGGCTCAAGCTCGAGACCGTGTCGCGGGCATTCTCGCGTCTGCAGGCCGATGGCGTCATTGCGGTTGATCAGAAGCAGCTTCGCATCGAAGACCTCGAGCGCCTCAGTCAGATTGCCGGCGCGGGATGTCCGGTGCATTGACTGCGCCGATGCTTTCGACGCGCACGGTCGGTCGCGCTTGGTCACTGCATCTGGCCGATAGCCTGATGTTGCCGCTCAGGCATTGCAAAAGGGATGGGGCTGGCCGAGTGCGAGCGCAAGCAGCGCCGCAATCGCCATCACGCTGAGCAGCGCGCCACCGATCCTGACACCGATGGCAGCACGATCGGCCAGACGATCCCCGGCCACCACGCCGATGGCTTGAAGCAGCCAACCGGCAGCAAGCAGGTCGAGCGCGGTTGCTGCCCCGAAGGCGAGCATCACGCTCGCGCCGCCCAGCGCGCTGCTTGCCAGCGCGGCGACCGCAAGTGCTGAATAGAGCAGGCCGCAGGGCAACAGCGACCAGGCCAGTCCGGACAGAATGCGGCGCGGCCACTGATTGGCCGAAAGAGTCGCCGCGAAATTGACCGAAAACCCGCTCGCGGTCGCTGACCAGATACGCCTTCCTAACCCGTCGATCCAGACCGGCTGACGTCCGAGCACCAGCAGCGCCAGCCCCAGCACCAGCAGCGCCGCGTTGAACAGCCCCCAGACCGGGCGCATCAGCGGCGCTGCGGCAGCACCCCAGCGCAGTGCTTCTGAACTCACACCGACTGCGGCGCCCAGCAGGGTGTAGCCGGCGATTCGCGAAAGCTGGAAAACCAGGTCCTGCCCTGCGGTCCGCAGGGCGCCGGGTGTCGAGGCAGGCAAACCGACCGATGCGACCGATCCGATCGGGATGATCGTGCGAGCGCCAGCGCGGTCGCGGGTGCGTGAAGGGTCGCGATCCAGGCCATGCACCGCGACCTTCTGGAGTCCCGAGCACATCGCCACGCAATGCACCCCACCGAGTGCGCCCAGGGTGGCCGACGTGGCAAGCAGGGCGATCAGGCTCATGGTTCCTCGCCTGAGGGGCGATCGTCCGCGCTCATCGTGCGAGTGACGACGCCGGCTGCGGCGGTGATCAGCCAGAAGAGCAGGAAAGTGATCGAGTAGACCGCGGCACGCTCGGGCTCAAGCGACAGGCCGAAGAGATTGACATCCTGCGGGTCGAAGCCGGCGAAAACCAGCAGTTCGAGCGCGCTGGCAGCCAGAAATGCCGGCCACAGTACGGTGATCCATTGGCGTGCGGTGCGGGGCATGGCCGGGGGCGCCTGCGTCAGTGTTGTGGCGATCCGGCTGCGAGGTGCAGCCGCGCACCGTCTGCCAGGACGAGATGGCGGGCAGTGATCCGCCAGTCCTGCGATTCGATGGCGATGTCCCAGGCGATCCGGTTGGTCTGCGGGGTCGTGGCGCGATACAGGTCATCAGGCCCACGCTGCAGAACGATTCGCCGGTCCTGCTCGGCATGAACCGGGTGCGTCATGCTGAGGAGGATCGACTCGGGCGGCGATACCTTGCCGGACAGGCGCACCGTCAGAGAATGGTCGGCCTGCATCGAGATCTCGGCGACCAGCCCGAGCGCCTGCGCGCGCGCTTCGCGATCGAGCGATCGGTTGATTGCCAGGCCGCGCTGGTAGTAGTCCTCGGCGACATTGCTGTCGGCGCGTTGCACCGCGATCCAGGCGGTGATGAGACCGGCCACGACCGTCAGCGCCGGGATGCCGAAGACCAGCCAGACCAGCGGCTCATGCCAGGCGGATGCGGGTTTCAGGGTGCTGGGCAGGGACATGATGGGACGTCTCCGGTGGTGGGTGGCGGTCAGTGGGGCACGATGAAGCTCGCCGTCTCGGTGCGCGCGATCGCGGGTTCCTCGCGTGCGCTGATCAGGAATCGGATCGGATGCGCGCCGGGATCGCTGCCTTGCGGTGGCACCTGCACCCTGACCGGAACAGCGTGATTGCTGGCTGGCGCCACATCGAAGCGCGCGGGGCCGGCGATCGAGATGCCGTCGATGCCTTCGACCGCGACATCGAGCACCAGTGCATGCTCCGAGGCGTTCATCAGGTTGAGCCGATAGGCGTTTTCGATGCGGCCTGCGTCGGCGATGCGGGCCAGTGTGTTGCGGTCGCGAATGACATCGACCCGCAGCGGATTGCGGGTGACGATCGAGGTCACCAGCCCACCGCCGAGCACCCCCAGCAGGCAGGCATAGATCAGCACGCGAGGGCGTAGCAGGCGGCGCAGAGCGCTGGTCTGTGCGGCCTCTTCAGGTGCGGCATGCACCGCCCGGTGCGTCGAATAGCGCACCAGACCACGGGCATAGCCCATCTTGTCCATCACGGTGTCGCACACATCGATGCAGGCCGCGCAGCCGATGCATTCGTACTGCTGGCCCTGGCGGATGTCGATGCCGGTCGGGCAGACCTGAACGCACAGATTGCAGTCGATGCAGCTGCCAAGGCCAAGTGCCGCCGGCTCGGCCTTGCGCGGGCGCGAACCGCGTGGCTCGCCGCGTCGTTCGTCGTAGGTCACCACCAGCGTGTCGCGATCGAACATCGCTCCCTGAAAACGCGCATAGGGGCACATGTATTTGCAGACCTGCTCGCGCATGAAACCGGCATTGCCCCAGGTGGCAACGCTGTAAAAGAGCAGCCAGAAAAGCTGCCAGGGGCCGATGCTCAGCGCGAGCACCTGCGCACCGAGTTCGCGGATCGGCGCGAAATAGCCGATGAAAGTGAAGCCGGTCAGCAGTGCGAGAGCGATCCACAGCGTCTGTTTCGCGCCTTTGCGGGCGAGCTTCTCGGCGCTCCAGGGGCCTGCGTCGAGTTTCATGCGCGCCGCTCGGTCGCCTTCGGTATGCCGCTCGATCCACATGAAGAGTTCGGTGTAGACCGTCTGCGGGCAGGCATAGCCGCACCACAGACGTCCGGCGACTGCCGTGAAAAAGAACAGCGACAGCGCGGCGATCACCAGCAGCGCGGCCAGATAGACGAAGTCCTGCGGCCAGAGCACCGCCCCGAACAGATAGAACTTGCGTGCTCCGAGATCGAAGAGCACCGCCTGACGGTCATTCCATTGCAGCCATGGCACGCCGTAGAAGATCATCTGGGTGAAAAACACCGCACCCCAGCGAAGGCGCGCAAAGCGCCCGGTCACGGCTCGGGGATAGAGCTTCTGATGCGCCTGATAGATCGAGAACAGGCCGTTGTCGTCTGCCGGCGCGATCGGGATGACCTCGCGAACCATTAAGGTGTTGTGCCCGATGCACCCGGTTGCGACAGCGACAGCACATAGGCGGCGAGCACGTGAATCTGTCCTTCGGTGAGCTTGCCGTCCCATGCCGGCATGCGGTTTTCCTTGCCGTTGGTGACTATCGCGACCACCGCCTGCAAACCGCCGCCGTGCAGCCAGATACGGTCGGACAGATTGGGCGCGCCAAGCGCCTGGTTGCCGCGGCCATCGGCACCGTGACAGGCCGCACAGGTTGCAAAGCGTGGCTTGCCGAGTGCCGCCTTGACCGAGTCGCTCGAGCTGTCCGACAGCGCCAGGACATATTGCGCGACCTGCTCGACCTCCAATGGCGACCCCACGGCCGCGGCCATCGGCGGCATCAGTCCGTTGCGGCCCTTCGTGATCGACTGCACGATCTGCTCGGGCGAATTGCCATACAGCCAGTCGTTGTCGGCAAGGTTCGGAAAGCCCTTGGCGCCATGGCCGTCTGAGCCGTGGCACTGGGCGCAGTTGTTCAGAAACAGTCGCTCGCCGATGGCATGGGCCCGGGCGTCGCCGGCCAGCTCAGTCACCGATTGCGCCTGAAAGCGGGCATAGAGCGGCGCCATCTCTTCGGCGAGCGCAGTGGTTTCGGCTTCGTATTGCGTCGCCGTACTCCAGCCGCTGGCGCCATCGCGTGCGCCCAGCCCCGGATACAGCCAGAGGTAGCCTAGCGAAAAAATGATGGTGATCACGAAGAGGCCACTCCACCAGCGCGGTAGCGGATTGTTCGCTTCGCGCAGATCGCCGTCCCAGACATGGCCGGTGGTGTTGTCGGCCGAGGGCGGCGGACGGCGGCTGTTGAGCACCAGCAGCAGCAGGCAGGCCGCGATGGCAAGCAGCGTTGCGATGGTGATGTAGGGTGACCAGAACCCGCTTGTGAAATCCGCCATGTTCGTATCCTTTGATCACTCTTCGAAGGGCAGGCGGGCGTCCTGCTCAAAGCGCGCCCTGTTGCGAGGCGAGTAGGCCCAGATCACGATGCCTACGAAGCAGGCCAGCGAGAGCGCAGTGATCACACCGCGAACGAGGTCGACGTTCATTGATTGATGTCCCTTATCGGATCGTGGTGCCCAGGCCCTGCAGATAGGCGATCAGGGCGTCCTGCTCGGTCTTGCCCTTCACGACGATGGGTGCACCGGCGATATCTGTGTCGCCGTAGGGCACGCCGACCCTGGCGAGCGCGCGCATGTGGTCCTGCATGGTCGGGCCATCAACCGTCTGCCTGGCAAGCCAGGGATAGCCGGGCATGTTCGACTCCGGCACCAGATCACGCGGATTGTTCAGGTGAGTGCGATGCCACTCGTCGTTGTAGCGTCCGCCCACCCGCGCCAGATCGGGGCCGGTGCGCTTGCTGCCCCATTGAAAGGGATGGTCCCAGACGAATTCGCCGGCGACCGAATACGGTCCGTAGCGCAGCGTCTCGGCGCGAAACGGCCGGATCATCTGCGAGTGGCAGTTGTAGCAACCCTCGCGGATGTAGATGTCGCGCCCGGCCAGTTGCAGGGCATCGTAGGGCTTGAGCCCCCGGACCGGCTCGGTGGTCGACTTCTGGAAGTAGAGCGGCACGATCTCGACCAGTCCGCCCACTGCCACGGTCAACAGGGTGAGGACGATCAGCAGCAGCGCGTTGGTTTCGATGCGTTCGTGATTGAAGGCCATGAGTGACTCCGTATCCGGTCAGGCGTGGGCCGGCGCACGCAGCACCGGTACAGCGACGGGTTTGCCGCCGGTCACGGTCATGGCGACATTCCAGGCCATGATCACCATGCCGGTCAGGTAGAGCAGTCCGCCGGTGAGCCGCACGTAGTAGTAGGGGTAGCTCGCCTTGACCGACTCGACAAAGGAGTAGGTGAGCGTGCCGTCGGGTTCGACCGAGCGCCACATCAGACCCTGCGTGACGCCGCTCACCCACATCGACACCGCATAGAGCACGATGCCGATGGTGGCGAACCAGAAGTGGATTTCGATCGCCCGCATGCTGTGCATCGCGTCGCGGCCAAACAGGCGCGGAATCAGGTAGTAGAGGCTGCCCATCGAGATCAGGCCGACCCAGCCGAGCGCACCCGAATGCACATGGCCGATCGTCCAGTCGGTGTAGTGCGACAGCGCATTGACCGTCTTGATCGCCATCATCGGACCTTCGAAGGTCGACATGCCGTAGAAGGACAGCGAGACGATCATGAAACGCAGAATCGGATCCTCGCGCAGCTTGTGCCAGGCACCCGAGAGCGTCATCACGCCGTTGATCATGCCGCCCCAGGAGGGCGCCAGCAGGATCAGCGAAAACACCATGCCAAGTGACTGCGCCCAGTCGGGCAGGGCGGTGTAGTGCAGGTGGTGGGGGCCGGCCCACATGTAGGTGAAGATCAGCGCCCAGAAGTGCACGATCGACAGGCGATAGGAGTAGACCGGGCGGCCGATCTGCTTGGGCACGAAGTAGTACATCATCCCCAGAAAGCCTGCGGTCAGGAAAAAGCCGACCGCGTTATGCCCATACCACCACTGCACCATCGCATCCTGCACACCCGCATAGACCGAATACGACTTCATCGGCCCGGCCGGTATCGCGGCGCTGTTGACCACATGCAGCAGGGCCACGGTGAGAATGAAGGCGCCGAAAAACCAGTTGGCCACATAAATATGGCGAACCTTGCGGGTAAAGAGCGTCCCGAAAAACACCACCGCATACGAGACCCAGACCAGCGTGATCAGGATGTCGATCGGCCACTCGAGCTCGGCATATTCCTTGCCGCTGGTGTAGCCCATCGGCAGTGAGACCGCCGCGGCAACGATGACCGCCTGCCAGCCCCAGAAAGTGAAGGCAGCCAGCGGGCCGGCAAAGAGCCGGGTCTGGCAGGTGCGCTGCACCGCGTAGTAGCTGGTGGTAAACAGCGCGCAGCCGCCGAAGGCGAAGATCACCGCGTTGGTGTGCAGCGGTCGCAGGCGACCATAAGACAGCCAGGGCAGATCGAAATTGAGCGCCGGGAAGGCCAGCTGGGCGGCGATCACCACCCCAACCAGCATGCCGACCACGCCCCAGACGATGGTCATGATCGCGAACTGACGCACGACGGTGTCGTTATAGGTCGCCTCATCGCTGCGGATCTCGATTTTCACTGGCACGCTCCCTCGGCAGAATCAAACGGTGTCTTGCTGCGCTGATATTGCTGCGCTGCGCTGCTGTGCCGCTTGATCCAGATCAAGGCTCGGCGTCGTCGATCAGGATTCGCTGGCCTTCGCGCTCGATATCGTCAAACTGGCCGCTGCCCACGGCCCAGGCGAGCAGGCCGGTGATCGCCAGCACCAGCACGACCGAAAGCGGTACGAGGAGGTAGAGGATGTCCATCAGCAGGCGTCCTTAGCGTTGGTGCGTGGTCGGTTCAGTGCGCGGTCAGTTGAGGCAGGGCTGGATCGGGCAATACAGGCGGGAACGAAATGCGAGCGGGCGCGAGTCTCAGGGCATTGAGCACGACGACGAGCGAACTGCCGGCCATGCCCAGGCCCGCCAGCCAGGGCGGCAGCAAGCCGGCCACCGCCAGCGGTATGCCCAGCGCGTTGTAGGCGGTCGCGAAGATCAGGTTCTGTCTGACGACACGCATGGCCTGACGGGCGTGATCACGGGCCAGCGCCAGGCGGTCGAGGCGCTCGCCCAGCAGCAGCAGGTCGGCACGATGCTGTGCCAGCGGTGCGCCGGTCGCAAAGGCGATCGAGACATCGGCTCGGGCCAGCACCGGCGCGTCGTTGATGCCATCTCCCACCATCGCGACATGACGGCCCTGGCGGCCAAGCCATTCAATGCGGGCGAGTTTGTCCTCGGGGCTTGCCTGGGCTTGCCAGGTCTCGATGCCCAGCGCCGCTGCCACACGGGCAACCCGGGTCGGCGCATCACCTGAGAGGATTTCGAGATGCATGCCCGCCTCGCGCAGGTGCTTGATGGCGGTCAGCGCTTCAGGACGCAAGGCCTCGCTCAGCGTGAAGCTTGCTGCAATTCGGCCGTCGATCGACAGGTGGACATCGCCTTGGTCGAAGGCACTCGAGGTATCTGAGGGATCTGAAAGATCAGAGGCGTTACCTGCAGCATGAGCAGCGTGAGCGCGGCCGAGACCTCCGCGCAAAGCTTCGCCCTCGGCGGTTTGCGCCGCGAACCGAAGGCTGCCCAGGCGTGCCAGATGCCATCGACCCTCGAGCAGCACCTCGCCTTCGATGCCCGCCCCGGCCTGTTCGCGCACCGAGCGCACTTCGGGCAGTGTGATGCCGGCGGGCGCATGACGCACGATGGCGCATGCCAGCGGATGGATCGAGCCGGCCTCGAGTGCGGCGGCCACCGCGCGTGCTCGCAGTGCGTCGATCTGTGACCTGTCCTCATGCACCTGCACCGCCACGACGTCCAATCGGTCGAGTGTCAAGGTTCCGGTCTTGTCGAAAACAAAGGTATCGGCCTGGGCCAGGGCCTCAAGCGCCTGCGGCGAACGGGCGAGCAGACCATGACGGGCGAGGCGCCCCGATGCGGCCAGCAGCGCGGCAGGCGCGGCCAGTGACAGGGCGCAGGGGCAGGCCACGACCAGGACCGCGGCGGCCACCCCGGCGGCGCGGCCCGGGTCGATCGCCTGCCAGACAAGCCAGGCAATCGCCGCCAGCACCAGCACCATCCCCAGGAAAGGTCCGGCCCAGCGATCGGCCAGTTGAGCCAGTCGCGGCTTGCGGGCCGAGGCGCTGTCCATCAGATCGGCGATCTCCTGCAGGCGCGAGTCGCGCGCGCTGCGGGTCAGGCGCATCGTGAGCGGCCCGTCGATGCTCACACTGCCGGCGGCAAGGGCGTCGCCCGGCCGGCGCAGCAGGGGGCGGCTTTCGCCACTCAGCAGCGATTCATCGACATGGGCGGTGCCTGTCTCGACCACACCGTCTGCCGGCACGGTTTGCCCTGCGGCAATACGAACCCGATCGCCCGGGCGCAATTGCCGCAAGCCGACCATCGATGTGCCGCCCTGCTCGTCGAATCGTTCGATGCGCTCAGGCAGACGTGCGAGAAGGTCGCCCACACCGGCCAGGGCACGCTCGCGCGCCGCCGCCTCAAGCCAGCGACCGACCAGCAGGAAGGCGACGAACATGGTCAGCGAATCAAACCAGACCTCGCCGCCGGATGCGCTGGCAGCCAGGCTCGCCACGAAGGTCACCGCGATGCCGAGTGCCACCGGCACGTCCATGCCGATGCGCCAGGCACGCAGATCGCGAAAAGCGCCGGTAAAAAACGGGCCGGCAGCAAAGAGCATGACCGGCAGGGTCAGGATCCGCTCGGCCCAGGTCATGAGGCCGACAATGTCCTCGCTCATCGAACCCGCCTCGGCAACATAGCGCGGGACCGAATACATCATCACCTGCATCATGCACAGCACCGCCACCAGCATTCGCCACAGTGCGGCGCGACGCCCGGCCGCCTGTGCGCTCTCGAGCAACCGCTGCGAGACCGGCCGAGGCCGATAGCCCAGGCGTGCGATCCGATCACAGGCGCGCGACAACTGCTGCGCGTCGGCGCGCCACACCAGACGCGCGCGGCGCGTGGCGGCGTTGACCGAAACCTCGTCGACGCAGTCGCGCAGCGCCTCCTCGATCGCAATCACACAGGCCGCGCAATGCACGCCGTCGATGCTCAGGACCGTCTCGAAGCGCCGTGCCCCATCGGCTGCAGACGCGATTTCCCGGGCGATCTCGTCGCGCTCGAGCGGATCGTCGAGGATCAGGAACGCATCGCTGCACGGGATCTTGTGGGCTGTCGCAGCCATCGCTCGGCGCCTGGCCGCGGTCGTGAGGGGACAGTCCAATCCTAGCGACGCCTGGTGCCGTCGGGCCGCCTGCGACTGCCGCAGGCTTGATCCAGATCAAGCTGTCACGTGGTCAAGCATGGATTTGTTGGACAATCGGAGCAACTCCATAGCCGGATCACCCACGATGAGCATCCCCCGCGCCACCAAGATCGTCGCCACCCTCGGGCCGGCATCGAGCGACCCGGCCACGATCGAGCGCATGATCCTGGCCGGCGTCAATGTCGTACGGGTCAACTTTTCGCATGGCTCGGCCGAGGGACACACCGCTCTGGTGGGCGTGGTGCGCGAGGTCGCCAGCCGGCTCGGTCGCGATATCGGCGTGCTCGCCGACCTGCAGGGCCCCAAGATCCGGATCGGCAAGTTCGCCGGCGGCAAGATCAGTCTGGTTGAAGGCGATCAGTTCACTTTCGACATCACTTGCGAGTTGGGTGACCAATCGCGCGTGGGGCTCGACTACAAGGCCCTGGTCCATGATGTGAAAGCCGGCGATTCATTGCTGCTCAACGATGGCCGCATGATCATGCGGGTCGATCGGGTCACTGACACCACCATCGCCTGTACGGTCACGATCGGTGGCGTGCTGTCCGATCGCAAGGGCATCAACCGTCAGGGGGGCGGGCTGTCGGCCCCGGCGCTCACTGCCAAGGATATGGATGACATCAAGACCGCGGTCGCCTTCGAGGCCGACTTCGTAGCGGTGTCCTTTCCCAAGAATGCCTCCGACATGTATATGGCCCGCGAACTGGTGCGGGCGGCCGGCGGCAAGGCGCTCATGATTGCCAAGATCGAGCGATTCGAGGCGATCGGCAATCTCGAGGAGATCCTCAAGGCCTCCGACGGCATCATGGTGGCGCGTGGCGATCTCGCGGTCGAGGTCGGCGATGCGGCTGTGCCGGCGCTGCAAAAGCGCATGATCCGGATGGCGCGCGATCACAGCAAGCTCACGATCACCGCGACCCAGATGATGGAGTCGATGATCGAGGCACCGGTGCCCACCCGTGCCGAAGTCTCGGATGTGGCCAATGCGGTTATCGACGGCACCGATGCGGTCATGCTGTCGGCCGAGACCGCTGCCGGCAAATATCCGGTCGAGACGGTATCGGCGATGGCCCGGGTCTGCGACGAGGCCGACCGCGCCGGCGAGTTCTCGCTCGACAAGGAATTTTTGAACCGCACCTTCGCGCGCATCGACCAGGCGATTGCCATGGCGGCGCTCTTCACCGCGGTTCACATGAAGGTCAAGGCGATCTGCGCGCTGACCCAGTCAGGG
>CAIVAS010000072.1 GCA_903903975.1 uncultured Burkholderiales bacterium | reverse complement strand
GAAAGTCTGGTGCGTCAGCATCAGACAGCACGTCAGACGCGGTGCCAGAGGGTGGCTGGGAGCGAGGACTGCTCGAAAAGCTGCTGATGTCGACCCTCGATGAACAGCGGACCGCCCGGCGCTGGCGAAACGTCTTCCGTTTCATGGCGCTTGGCGCATTCCTGATCACGCTTGGCGTGCTGACCGACTGGTTCCATCTTTCCGATTACACCGCCTCGAGCACCCGCCATACCGCAGTCATCGAGCTGAATGGCGTACTGGAAGCGAAGGGGCAGGTCGATGCCGATGCGGTCATCGATGGCCTTCGCGCCGCCTTCAAGGATCCGGGTACCGCCGGAATCGTCTTGCGCATCAACAGCCCGGGCGGCAGTCCGGTGCAGGCCGGTCTGATCAACGATGAGATCCGCAGACTGCGGGCCGCCAACCCGACCATCCCGGTCTATGCGGTCATCGAGGAGATCTGCGCCTCGGGTGGCTACTATGTGGCGGTGGCCGCTGACCGGATCTATGTGGATAAGGCCAGCCTGGTGGGCTCGATCGGCGTTTTGATGGACGGCTTCGGATTTACCGGCACGATGGACAAGGCGGGCGTCGAGCGTCGTCTGATTACCGCCGGCGACAACAAGGGGTTTCTCGACCCCTTTTCCCCGATGAACGAATCGCAGCGCGAGTATGCCAAGTCCATGCTCGCCACCATCCATCAGCAGTTCATCGACACGGTCAAGGCCGGTCGCGGCAAGCGTCTGAAATCGAATCCCGATCTCTTTTCGGGGCTGGTCTGGACGGGTGCCACCAGTATTGAAATGGGCTTGGCCGATGAACTGGGTTCATTGCGCTCGGTGGCGCGCGATGTCATCAAGGCCGAAGAACTGGTCGATTTCACGCGAACCGAAAGTTTCGCAGAGCGTCTGGCGAAACGGGCCGGCGTCTCGGCCGGGCAGGTGATCTCGCGGGAGATCGGCGCTTCCGCGCAATCGCTGCGCCTTCGCTGAGGATCAGTCGGCGAGCAGCAGAAAGACCGTCGGGAGCTTTTCGAGCTTTGCGCCGCGCTGTCGCCAGCCGCTGATCCGGTCGGTGATCAGACGCTGGCGCGAGCCGGTCAGGTCGGTGGCCACGCAAACCCAGGTCGACTCATTCAGGCTGCCCAGCAGCGCATCGAACATCGCCTGATTCCGGTAGGGCGTCTCAATGAAGAGTTGCGTCTCGCGCTCGCGACGCGAGCGTTGTTCGAGCTCGCGAAGACGGGTTTTGCGTGTCGCCGGGTCGGTGGGCAGATAGCCTGCGAAGGCAAATCGCTGGCCTTCCAGACCCGATCCCATCAATGCCAGCAGCAGCGAGCTGGGCCCCACGATGGGCTCGACCGTGATGCCGGCCCGGTGAGCGGCTTGAACCAGCCGGGCACCCGGATCCGCCACGCCCGGGCACCCCGCTTCCGACATCAACGCGGCGTCGCGCCCCGACAGCAGTGGATCCAGCATCGCAGCCACCGCATCCGGGCGGGTGTGTTCGTTCAGTTCGACGATCTCGATTGCCTGAATCGGTCGCGCGAGCGGCAGCTTGCCCAGGAAGGCGCGCGCGGTCTTGGCGTTTTCGGCGACGACATAGTCGATGCGGGCGATCCGCTCGATGACCGGCACCGAGAGGTCGTCCTGAGGGCGTCGATCGGCAGACACTGGCGTCGGAACACACAGCAGGCGACCGGTCGACGGTGTCGGCATACCGGATGTCAGGGAAACGTCAGGCCGCACTCGCGCAGCATCGCGCACAGCCGAATCAGCGGCAGGCCGACCAGTGCGCTCGGATCGGGGCCGTCCTGCGCATCGAGCAGGCTGACGCCCAGACCTTCCGATTTCGCCGACCCCGCGCAGTCGTAGGGGGTCTCGGCAATCAGGTAGCGTTCGATTTCATCGTCGCTCAGGCGGCGAAATGTCACCCGGGTCTCGATGCAATCGACCAAAGGCGAGCCGTCCGGGCGCCACACGCACAATCCTGAATAAAAGTGCAGGGTCTTGCCCGATGCCGCGCGAAGCTGCGCCACCGCCCGCTCGTGCGTGCCCGGCTTTCCGATCACAGCCTGGCCATCGATGGTGGCCGTCTGGTCTGATCCGATGACCAGCGCGTCGGGATAGCGGGCGGCGACCGCGCTGGCCTTTTCAAGCGACAGGCGCCGGGCGATTGCCTGTGGCGTTTCACCCGGTCGGGGCGACTCGTCGACACCGGGGGCGCAGACCTCGAACGGCAGGCGCAAACGCTCGAGCAGCTCGCGCCGAAAGGCGGAGGTCGAGGCAAGAATGAGGGGAGGTCGGTTCATGAGCGGAGCTATCATACTTGGTCACCGACGCGCTGCCTTGGCGTGTCTGCCGGACAGGACCGCGCTCTGATGACCCTCCCGCCGATCGATACACATGCTTTCACCCGGCTGGGCGAGTCCGCCAGCGGACGGCTGACGCCCGATGAGCTGCCCAGACTCCGTTCGATGCTGGTCTCGCAAGACGGTGGGCTCGATTGGCATCTCGGCGGGCGCAGCGATCTGCGAGCCGACGGCAGCCGAGAATCCTCCATGGATCTACGGTTTTCGGCGCGTCTGACGGTGCGGTGTGCCCGATGTCTTGAACCGCTTGAAGTGGTGATTGCCGAAAATCACCGCTATCGGATGGTTGGCAGCGAGTCGCAGGCAGAGCGCGAAGACGTCGACGATGACGAGCACGACCTTCTGGTGTCGTCGCGTCGATTCGATCTGGCCGAGTTGATTGAAGACGAGGCGATCATGGCCTTGCCTTCAGCGCCTCACCATCCCGATTGCCATGCGCCGCTGGCTGCCGATTCCCGGGACGCTCAGGTCGCGAAGGACGAAGGCACCCAGGCATCTGACTCGAAGACGTCGCCCTTTGCCTCGCTTGCCGCGCTGCGGACACGCCCCTGACCCACTGCCGGGCTGAATCTGCTATACTCGTTGATTAACTTTCTATGGGCCAGGAGTCCAGTAATGGCCGTCCAGCAAAACAAGAAGTCCCCCTCGAAACGCGGCATGCACCGCTCGCACGACTTCATCTCGAAGCCGCCGCTTGCCGTCGAGCCAAGCACCGGCGAAATCCATCTTCGCCACCATGTGAGCCCGAACGGGTTTTATCGCGGCCGTAAAGTCGTCAAGACCAAAGCCGACGAGTAAGCAGGGCGTCGACTGCCTTGGCTGACGACGTACCCTTCTCATTGCAGCACCTGGACGCCGTTTCGCGGGTATCCGGGTGCGTCGCGATAATCGAAGGTCTGACTGGTGTGCTTCCCTTGCCAGAGTCCGAATGACGGTTCGCGTTGCCATCGATTGCATGGGCGGCGATCACGGCTTGTCGGTCACGATTCCGGCGGCGATCGCCTTCTCCGATCATCAGTCCGACGTTCATCTCATTCTGGTCGGAAAGCAGGCCCCGATTCTTGAGGCGCTGCGAGCTGCCGGCCGCGAGCCGGTGGGGCCGGATGCCAGACTGAGCATCCACGATGCCACCGAGGTGGTCGAAATGGATGAGCCTGTGGCGCAGGCGCTGCGTGGCAAACGCGATTCGTCGATGCGCGTTGCCATCGATCTGGTTCGCCGGGGTCAGGCCGATGCCTGTGTCAGCGCCGGCAATACCGGTGCGCTGATGGCGATTTCGCGCTCGGTACTCAAGATGATCGATGGCATCGACCGGCCCGCGATTGCGGCGTCCTTGCCGACCCGGACCGGCGGCCAGACGATGGTGCTCGACCTGGGTGCCAACGTCGATTGCGATCCCAGCCATCTGCTGCAGTTCGCGGTAATGGGCTGCGCGCTGGTGTCGGTGCTCGGTGGCAGCGAGCGGCCTCGCGTCGGCCTGCTCAACATCGGCGAAGAAGTGATCAAAGGCAACGAGGTCGTGAAACAGGCCGGCGAGTTGCTGCGAACCAGCGGGCTGAATTTCATCGGTAATGTTGAAGGTAATGATCTGTTCGCCGGCACGGCCGATGTCGTGGTCTGCGACGGTTTCGTGGGCAATGTCGCGCTCAAGACCTCGGAAGGCCTGGCGCAGATGCTGTCGGGTTTTATTCGCGAAGAATTCACTCGCGGACCGCTGGCCAAAGCGATTGCGCTCCTGGCTTATCCGGTGCTCAAGCGATTCAAGCAGCGCATCGATCACCGCCGCTACAACGGCGCGAGTCTGGTCGGTTTGAGAGGCATCGTCATCAAGAGTCACGGCTCATCCGATGCCTACGGTTTCGAACAGGCCCTGAGGCGCGGGTATGATGCCTCCCGAAACGGACTTTTGCGTCGGATTACCGATGCGATCCCTACGGTGCAATCATCCCAATGAGCTCGACCGCGCGAGTCTATTCCCGCATTGTTGGTGTCGGCAGTGCCCTGCCGGAGCGCCTCGTCACCAATGCCATGCTGGCTGCCGAACTCGGCGAGCGCGGTATCGAAACCTCCGATGAATGGATTCTTGCCCGCACCGGCATCAGTCAGCGCTATATCGCGTCGCCCGAGGTCACCAGTTCGGTACTCGGCGCCCGCGCTGCGCGGGCCGCACTCGACTATTGCGGCATGGCCCCGGAGGCGATCGACCTGATCATCGTGGCCACGTCCACGCCCGACTATGTGTTTCCGAGCACGGCCTGTCTGGTGCAGCGTGATCTGGGCATCGCAGGATGCCCGGCCTTCGATGTGCAGGCGGTCTGCTCCGGCTTCGTTTATGCACTGACTGTCGCCGATGCCCTGATTACCAATGGCTCGGCGAAAAATGCGCTGGTGATCGGCGCCGAAGTGTTCTCCCGGATTCTCGACTGGAGCGATCGCGGCACCTGCGTGCTGTTTGGCGACGGCGCTGGCGCGGTGGTGCTCTCGGCCTCCGATCGCCCCGGCATACTCGCCTCGAAGCTGCACGCTGATGGCCGTCATGAAGGTCTGCTGCGCACCGCCGGTAATGTCTCGCACGGCGCCATTGTCGGCACGCCCTTCCTCACCATGGACGGTCAGGCGGTCTTCAAGCTCGCAGTGAGCATGCTCGATCAGGTCGGACGTGAAACCGTGCAAGCCGCCGGCATGACGGTGGCCGACATCGATTGGCTCGTCCCCCATCAGGCCAATATCCGCATCCTTCAGGCCACTGGCCGCAAGCTCGGTGTGCCTGCCGAGCGGGTCGTGGTGACGGTTGATCAGCACGCCAATACCTCAGCCGCGTCGGTGCCGCTTGCCCTCGACACCGCGGTTCGTGACGGCCGTATCCGCGAAGGGCACCGTGTCATGCTGCAGGGGGTGGGCGGTGGCTTCACCTGGGGCAGCGTGTTCGTCCAGTTCTGATTGCCACGATCGACGCCATCTTCATGAAACTCGCATTCGTCTTTCCCGGACAGGGCTCTCAGGCCGTCGGGATGCTCGATTCACTGACCGCCAATCCGGTGGTTGCCCAGATGATCATCGAGGCCGACGACGCGCTCGGCGAGCCGCTGTCGACGATGATCGAAAAGGGGCCTGCCGATGCGCTGGCTCTGACGGTCAATACCCAGCCTGCAATGCTTCTCGCAGGTCTGGCTTGTTATCGCGCATGGCGCGCGGCAGGTGGCGCCGATGCCTCGGCGTTCGCAGGCCACAGCCTCGGTGAGTACACCGCGCTGACGGCCGCCGGCGTCTTCGATCTTGCCTCCGCACTCAAACTCGTGCGTTTGCGGGCTCAAGCGATGCAGGAAGCGGTGCCGGTCGGAACCGGCGGCATGGCCGTGATCCTGGGGCTTGATGATGCGCTGGTGCGCGAAGCCTGCCGCGAAGCAAGCGAGTCGGTTGGCGCGATCCCGCGCAAGACCAGCAGTGAATCGGCATCGGATGTGCAAATTGCACACGTTGTCGAGCCGGCCAATTTCAATGCGCCCGCGCAGGTCGTGATCGCCGGCAGTACCGCTGCGCTCGAGCTTGCCTGCGAGATTGCCAAGAAAAAAGGTGCCAAGCGAGCCATGGCGCTTGCGGTGTCGGCGCCCTTTCATTCTTCCTTGCTCAAGCCGGCAGGCGACCGACTTGCAGTGGCTCTGAGGGCCATCAGCATGAATAGCCCCAGTGCGCCGGTGATCAATAACGTCGATGTCACCTCAAATTTCGAGACTGAAGCCATCATCGATGCACTGGTGCGCCAGGCGCATAGCCCGGTTCGCTGGGTCGAGGTCGTGCTGGCGCTACAGGCGATGGGTATCACGCATGTCATCGAATTCGGGCCGGGCAAGGTCCTTGGCGGCATGATCAAACGGATTGCCCCCGACCTGAAGGTCGGGGCTGTCTTCGATGCAGCCAGTCTCGAATCGACGCTCAAGGATTTCGCATGACCCATGACACCGCAGTCCTGTCGGGTCGGGTCGCACTCGTTACAGGCGCGTCCAGAGGCATCGGTCGCGCGATCGCCCTCGAGCTCGGCCGCCTTGGCGCGACCGTGTTCGGCACCGCGACCACCGAAGCCGGTGCTCAAGGCGTCAGCGATGCATTGGCTGCGGCGGGCTACGCCGGTCGGGGCGCTGTGCTTGATGTAGCCGATGCCGCCGGTGCCGAAGCCCTGATCGCCGCCATCAGCAAGGCCGAGGGCGCGCCGGCAATCCTGATCAACAATGCCGGCATCACCCGCGACAACCTTGCCATGCGCATGAAAGACGAGGAATGGTCGTCAGTCATCGATACCAATCTGTCGGCGGTCTTTCGCTTGTCGCGCGGCGTCATGCGTGGCATGACCAAAGCCCGCTGGGGTCGCATCGTCAATATCACCTCGGTGGTCGGCGAATCGGGCAATGCCGGGCAGGCCAACTATGCCGCCGCCAAGGCCGGGGTGGCCGGCATGACTCGCGCTCTGGCCCAGGAGCTCGGCAGTCGCAGCATTACGGTCAATTGTGTTGCGCCCGGTTTCATCGATACCGACATGACGCGCGCGCTGGCGGCAGAGCAAGCCGCAGCGCTCCTGCAGAGAGTTCCGCTGGGTCGCTTTGGTGATGTCGCCGAGGTGGCCGCGACGGTGGGTTTCCTGTGCTCCCCGCTTGCGGGCTACATCACCGGCAATACCCTCCATGTCAATGGCGGCATGTACATGGCCTGATCGGCCAGACGGCTTAAGATTCCGGGGCCGATCGATTCCGGGACGATGATGCGGAGTGCTAGAATCGCCCGCCGCATTTCTGCAGAGCAGTGCCGTTGGGGTGCCTCTGCCACACACTAGTAAAAGGACACGAAATGAGCGACATCGAACAACGCGTCAAGAAAATCGTCGCCGAGCAGTTGGGGGTGAACGAATCCGAGATCAAAACCGAATCGTCCTTCGTTGACGATCTGGGCGCCGACTCGCTTGACACCGTCGAACTGGTCATGGCGCTTGAAGATGAATTCGAGACCGAGATTCCTGACGAAGAAGCTGAGAAGATCACCACGGTTCAGCAGGCAATCGACTACGTGACCGCTCATCCCAAATCGGCCTGATACGGTTCTTGAACCTTTTTGTTTCGGCCTGCTTTTGCCGGCTGAATTACTGCATAGCGGAGTGAGCTCTCGATGAGCCGTCGTAGAGTCGTTATAACCGGACTCGGGCTGATCAGCCCGGTTGGCAATGATGTTGCCACCGGCTGGGCGAGCCTGCTTGCGGGCAAGAGCGGCATCGGCCCCATCACTCACTTCGATGCCTCAGCTTTTACCTCGCAGATCGCCGGTGAAGTCAAAGGCTTCGATATCAATGCCTGGTTGCCTGCCAAGGAGGCTCGTCACTTCGACACCTTCATTCATTTCGGCATTGCAGCGTCGTCGCAGGCGGTGCTCGATGCCGGCATCACGGCCGACAATGTCGATCCTGAACGAGTCGGTGTGATCGTCGGGTCCGGCATCGGTGGCCTGCCGATGATCGAAGACAATCACGACGAGCTGGTCAAACGCGGTCCTCGGCGTGTCTCCCCGTTTTTTGTGCCGGGCTCGATCGTCAACATGGTCTCGGGCCAAGTCTCGATCATGCATGGTTTCCAGGGGCCAAATTACGCTGTGGTCTCGGCATGCACGACCGGCCTTCATTCGATTGGCGATGCCGGACGACTGATCGAATATGGCGATGCCGACGTGATGGTTGCGGGCGGTGCCGAGGCGTCGATCTCTCCTCTGGGTGTGGCCGGATTCTGCTCGGCACGTGCGATGTCGAGTCGCAACGACGACCCCACGACCGCGAGCCGACCCTGGGACCGCGATCGCGACGGCTTCGTGCTCGGCGAAGGCGCCGGAGTCCTGGTGCTCGAAGAGTATGAGCATGCCCGCAAGCGTGGTGCACGCATTTACGGCGAACTTGTGGGCTATGGCATGAGCGCGGATGCGCACCACATCACCGCCCCCGATCGCAACGGACCAACCCGCGGCATGCGGGCGGCGTTTCGCAATGCAGGCGTCAATCCGGACGACATCCAGTATGTCAATGCGCACGGTACCTCGACACCGCTGGGCGACAAGAACGAAACCGAAGCGATCAAACTTGCCTTCGGCGATCACGCCTCCAGGCTCGTCATTAATTCGACCAAATCGATGACCGGGCACCTGCTTGGCGCAGCAGGGGGAATTGAATCGATTTTCACGACATTGGCGGTCTATCATCAGGTGTCGCCACCGACGATCAATATCTTCAACCAGGATCCCGAGTGCGATCTCGACTATTGCGCCAATGAGGCGCGTCCGATGCGCATCGATACCGCCATTTCCAACTCCTTCGGATTCGGCGGTACCAACGGCACACTGGTCATCAAGCGCTTGGTCTGAATACGGGGCAGCACCTTGAGCGTCGCCTTTCAGATCGAGGTGAGGCGCTCGCTGCGCGCCAGCGTAATGACCCTGATCACTTGCGGGATTCCGATGATCGGCCTGCTGATGTCGGCGTCATCGCTGATGGCCGGGCCAAGCTTCGTGATCCAGGGTAACGATCAGGCGAGCTGGCTGCTTGCTGCTTCGGCGGTCATGACCGCCGCGGTGTTGGGCGCTTGGACCTTCAGGCGCTTCTTCATGCGATCCGCCTCTGCGCAGGCGACTTGCGTGCGCGTCGCCGACGACGGCTCGATCTTCTGCAGCGATTCGCCGGGCTGCGCTGCGACGCAGTTCAGCTTGCGGTCGGTCTGCCGGTTGCCGGGCTTGATCGTCATCGGATTAGCCCCATCTCCTGATCACCGCGTCGCGAACCGCCAAGGCGTGACCTTATTGCTCGGACGTGACGCCATGCCTGCTGAGTCATGGCGAGTACTCAATGTCTGGCTGCTTTGGCAGCTTCGCGGTCAATCCTTGATTCAGTCACCAGGAACTTCTTCGACATGACAAGACTGATATTCACCTTCCTGCTGCTGACCCTGTCAGCTGCCAGCAGCCTGTTGCCGATCAGCGCGAGCGCGCAAGGCTCCCGAGAATTGCCTGATTTTGCCGACCTGGTCGAACGCACCGGGCCGGCGGTGGTCAATATCCGTACCACCGAACGATCCCGGGGCTCTGCGCCGGCTGCCGCGCCGCAGATGCCCGAAGGCATGGACGAGAACGATCCGCTCTATGAATTCTTTCGCCGCTTCGTTCCGCCGCGTCAAGGGCCAGGGCAGGGTGGGCAGGGGCCGCGTGGTCGCGGTGATGGCAATGGTTCTGGCGCGGAGGTACCGCGCGGCGTCGGGTCGGGATTCATCATCTCGGCCGATGGCTTCCTGTTGACGAACCACCATGTGGTCGAGGGCGCCGATGAAATCTACGTCACGCTCACCGACAAGCGTGAGTTCAAGGGGCGGCTCATCGGTTCCGATCGGCGTACCGACGTCGCGTTGGTCAAGATCGAGGCGGCCAATCTGCCGACGCTCAAGATCGGCGATCCGGCCCGCCTGCGGGTCGGCGAATGGGTGGTCGCGATCGGCTCGCCCTTTGGTCTGGACAATACCGTCACTGCCGGCATTGTCTCGGCGAAGGGTCGCGATACCGGTGACTACCTGCCTTTCATTCAGACCGATGTCGCGGTCAACCCCGGCAATTCAGGCGGCCCGCTGCTCAATATGCGTGGCGAGGTGATCGGCATCAATTCGCAGATCTACAGTCGCACGGGCGGCTTCATGGGCATCTCGTTTGCGATTCCGATCGACGAAGCCATGCGGGTGAGCGATCAGCTGCGGGCGAGCGGTCGGGTGACCCGCGGACGGATCGGAGTGGGCATCGCCGAAGTCACAAAGGATGTCGCCGAGCCACTCGGGCTGACTCGCGCGGCCGGCGCATTGGTTCGCAATGTCGAGTCGGGGGGGCCGGCCGAAAAAGCGGGCGTCGAAGTCGGTGACATCATTCTCAAGTTCGACAACAAACCGATTGAGCGCTCGACAGACCTGCCTCGGATCGTCGGCAATACCAAACCCGGAACCAAGGTGCCGGTATCGGTCTGGCGCAAGGGTGCACCGCGTGAACTCAGTCTGACGGTGGCTGAGATGCAGTCCGAACAGACTGCCCGTGCCCCCGCCAGTGGCAAGACTCAACCTGGCCAGGCCGCACCGACCCAGGCCAATGCGCTCGGGCTGGTGGTCTCGGACATCACCGATGAGCGCAAGGCCCAGCTCAAGATCAAGTCGGGCGTGCTGGTCGATGCGGTCGAAGGTCTGGCTGCGAGGGCAGGTCTTCGTCAGGGCGACGTCATCCTGTCCTTGAACAATCAGGATGTGGTCAATGCGAAGCAGTTGAACGACACCGTGGCCAAACTCGATCGCAGCAAGACTCAGGTCATGCTGGTGAGGCGTGGCGACAACGCCCAGTTCGTACCGATTCGCCCGGCGGCGCCTGCCACGCCCGAGGCCAAATGACCTGCTGATGACATCGGTACAAACCCGATGGCCGGCGTGCTGAGGGTCAGCCGCCGGCTTTTTCTCGCTGTCGGATAGAATCACGGGTTGACCTGCGCTGGCATTCCCGCCAGCTAGGCGGAGTGCCGCCCGGCAATCACCGGGCGTTCGATGGCGCCTCGCGCGCCGGGCCCGACTGTGCAAAACATCCGCAATTTTTCGATCATCGCGCATATCGATCACGGTAAATCGACGCTTGCCGATCGCCTCATCCAACGCTGTGGCGGTCTGTCCGATCGCGAGATGGCCGAGCAGGTCCTCGACTCGATGGACCTCGAGCGCGAACGCGGCATCACCATCAAGGCCCAGACCGCATCCCTGCGGTATGTGGCCAAGGACGGCGCGGTCTACAACCTCAACCTGATTGACACACCGGGCCATGTCGACTTCTCCTATGAAGTCAGCCGGTCGCTGTCGGCCTGCGAGGGCGCATTACTGGTGGTCGATGCCTCGCAGGGCGTCGAAGCCCAGACGGTCGCCAACTGTTACACCGCGATCGAGCTGGGTGTCGAGGTCGTGCCGGTGCTCAACAAAATGGATCTGCCGCAGGCCAATCCCGAGCAGGCGCAGATCGAGATCGAAGAGGTGATCGGCATCGATGCCTCGGATGCGATTCCGGCCAGTGCCAAGACCGGCATGGGCATCGACGACATCCTCGACGCTGTGGTTGCCCGGATTCCGCCACCGACGGGCGATCCGCAGGCGCCTCTGCAGGCGCTGGTCATCGACTCGTGGTTCGACAACTATGTCGGCGTGGTGATGCTGGTCAGAGTGTTCAACGGGACCTTGCGCCCCAAGGACAAGATTCG
>CAIVAS010000071.1 GCA_903903975.1 uncultured Burkholderiales bacterium | reverse complement strand
TCAGGTCGGGTTGCCACCCTGCTGATCGACGGCGAGCCGGTCGGCCGGATCGACACCAAGATGGTCGGCTTCAACTCGATGGTGTCGTTCTCCGGTCTGGATATCGGGCTTGATCGCGGCAGCCCGGTCTCGCATTACGACGAGCCTTTTTGCTTTACTGGCGGCAAGCTTTACAAGGTCGAATACACGCTCGATCCGATGCAACAGCTCGATTACGAAAAAATCGCGCTGGTCGAGATTGCGCGCCAGTAATCCTCACTGTCCCGCGATCTCGGTCAGGATTTTGACAAGTGCTTCGGGCTGATTCATGGCGACCATATGGCTGGTCGCGATCTCGTCGTATCGCCACGCCGGCGAGGCCTTGAGCCGGTTGGCGGTTGCAGCGAATACCGGCTCTGCGACATCGTCGGGCGGGTTGCGAGTAGCCTTGATATACGAGCGGCTGAACGAAAAAGACTCAAGCGATTTCGCCAGATAGACGCGTTCTGTGAAGCATTGCAGCGGCTGTGCGCTTGACCGGGCTCTGATCCAGTCGGTGTCGTCTTGACGCTCCAGGACTCGCGCGGTGGGTGGCAGCTGCCAGGGCTGAGCGAGCGTCAAGGGCAGTCGGTTCACGCCGTTGACAAGGCCCATGAGTGACTCGTCATTGTCTGGCACGAAAGCATCGAGATAGACGAGATGACTGACCCGGTCCGCAATGTGTTCAAGCGCGCCGGTCACCACGAAACCGCCGTAGGAAAAGCCCAGCAGCACAATATCGCGCAGATCCTCGCACAGGATCTGGTTGCAGACATCCAGTACATGGGTGGTGAGATTGACTTGCGGGCTGCTCAGATGCGAGCGCTCACCGAGGCCGGTCAGGCTGGGTGTGAATACCTCGTGCCCGGCCGCGTTCAAAAGTCGCCTCACTTTCGTGAAGCCGTGTGCGCCATTCCAGGCGCCATGAACCAGAACGAATGTTTTCATCAGGGCCTTCGTTTACCAGGTGTCGACACACGGCCGCTTTCGGCCCTGCCTCGGTACAGCGGGGGGTGTCGCCCGTAATCCGGCCATCACCCAGCGCCGTGTCTGTTCGGGGTCGATGACCTCATCGATCTCGAGCACCGAGGCAATCGATGTCGCTTTGCCGTTCTGATAGAGCTTGGCAACCATCTGCTCATAATAGGCCTGGCGCTCGACCGGATCGGCGATGGCCTCCATCTCTTTTCGATAGCCCAGTCGCACATAGCCTTCGAGGCCCATGCCACCAAACTCGCCGGTCGGCCAGGCGACTGTGAACATGGTCTCGTGAAAGCCGCCGGCGGCCATTGCCTGCGAACCTAATCCATAGCCTTTGCGCAGCACGATCGTAAAAAACGGGACGGTCAGACTCGCGCCCACGACGAACATCCGGCAGACATGTCGCACGACCGCCGTCTTTTCGGCTTCGGGGCCGACCATGAAACCCGGCGTATCGCACAGCGAGATCATCGGCAGGTCAAAGGCGTCGCACAGCTGCATGAATCGTGAGGCCTTGTCGGCCGCCGGTGCGTCGATCGCACCGCCCAGATGGTTCGGGTTGTTGGCGATCAGGCCGAAGGCTCGCCCCTCAATGCGTACGAAGGCGGTGACGATACCGATGCCGAAATCGCGACGCAGCTCCATTACCGAGCCCTCGTCGGCCAATTGTGCGATGACCGAGCGAATATCGTAGACACGCAGCCGGTTCTCGGGAATCGCCTGGCGCAGCAGGCGCTGGTCGGCGCAGTGCCAGCCCTGAACCGGCCCCTGGAAGTAGGAGAGATACTGACGCGCGGCGGTGGTGGCCTGCTCCTCATCATCAACCAGCAGGTCGATCACGCCGTTCGTTGCCTGAAAGCTCACCGGGCCGACTTCGTCTGGCCGATACACGCCGAGGCCGCCGCCTTCGATCATGGCCGGGCCACCCATGCCGATCGACGAATTTTTCGTGGCGATGATCACATCGCAGCAGCCAAGCAGCGCGGCATTGCCGGCGAAGCAGTAACCCGAGACCACGCCAATCAGCGGCACCAGACCCGAGAGCCGGCCAAGTTGCGCGAACGTGGTCACATCCAGTCCGGTCAGTCCCAGGCCCTCGGTGTCGCCCGGCCGGCCGCCGCCGCCCTCGGCATAGATGACCACCGGGATGCGCAGGCGCTGTGCGAGCTGCAGCATGCGGTCCTGCTTCTTGTGATTCATATTGCCCTGCGTGCCGGCCAGCACGGTGTAGTCGTAGATGATGCCCATGCAGCGTGCGGCTGCCTCGCCCACCAGTGCAGCGTTGATCGTGCCGGTGCCGGCAATCACGCCATCTGCCGGCGTGTTCTCGATCAGGTCTTCGATGCTGCGTCGCTTTCGCTGTGCGGCGAAGGCCAGCGAGCCGTATTCCATGAAAGTGTCGGTATCGAAGAGCTGGGCGATGTTCTCTCGAGCGGTTTGCTGCCCGGTTGCGCGTCGGCGTGCGACCGCCTTCGGGCGATTGGCGTCGAGCGTGAAGGCTTGGCGTTCGCGCAGTTCGGCCAGGTCGGCCCGGATGTGATCGAGATCGATGGCGGGCGCCTCGATCTGCTCGTCGCCATCGTTCTCAAGTGGCTCGAGAAACAGGATCGGGTCGCCCTGCATTAGCGTGATGCCAGGGCCGGTGACAACAGCACGAACAATGCCGCTGCGCTCGGCGCCGATCAGGTGCTCCATCTTCATGGCTTCAAGCACCGCCACCGCCTCGCCGGCGCGTACCCGCTGACCCGCCTCCACACCGATGCTCACCACCGTGCCCTGTTGAGGTGAGAGGATTGCGATCGTGCCGGCGGGCGCCTCGATGGCGCGTATCGCGCCGACACTGCTCGACTCGGCACCCGACTGGGTCGATTCGACATAGAGCCGTGGCGCAGCCGAGCCGGCGCGAAGCAACTCACCGAGATGCTCGTCGATGAAGCGGGTGTTGACCCGGTTGGCGACGAAATCAGGATGCGCGAGCAGGGCTTCGAGAAACGGCGCATTGGTCGCCACACCTTCGATATGCAGTTCACGCAGCGCGCGCGAAGCCTTGGCGATGACATCGACAAAGCGCGGCGAGTTCGAGTGCACGATCAGCTTGGCGAGCAGCGAATCGAAGGCTGCACTGGTGCGATAGCCGGCATAGCCGAAGCTGTCGACGCGCACACCGGGCCCGGCGGGCGGCTGAAAGACCGAGATCACGCCGCCGGTCGGGCGCGCGTTGCCGCGCTCGTCCATGGTTTCCATGTTGATGCGCAGTTGCATCGCATGGCCGCGAGGCGAGGGGATCTGCGGCTGGAGCAGACCGAGTTGCGCAAGGGTGGCGCCGGCCGCCACCGCGATCTGCGCCTGGACCAGATCGATGCCGAGCACCGCTTCGGTCACGGTGTGCTCGACCTGCAGGCGCGGATTGGCCTCGATGAAAACGAAGGCATCGGGGCGTGAGGGATCGGTCTGCATGTCGAGCAGGAATTCGATGGTGCCCAGATTGCGGTAGCCGGCGGCCCGCGCGATATTGACCGCCGCCGCGAC
Organism: uncultured Burkholderiales bacterium; assembly: GCA_903903975.1. Lineage (GTDB taxonomy): Bacteria > Pseudomonadota > Gammaproteobacteria > Burkholderiales > Burkholderiaceae_E > UBA4615. The sequence continues at coordinate 18,033 of CAIVAS010000071.1, read as the reverse complement.
GATGCGTTCACGCAGATCGGGCGACAGCGACGGGCTGGGGGCGATTTCGATGAGTTTCTGATGCCGTCGCTGTACCGAGCACTCGCGCTCCCAGAGGTGACTGACGGCGCCGGTGGCGTCGCCGATGACCTGCACCTCGATATGCCGGGCATCACTGATCAGGCGCTCGACATAGACCTCGTCGCGCCCGAAAGCGGCTTGCGATTCGGAGCGACAACGGACATAGGCTTCGTCGAGTTCGGCTGCCGAATGCACCGCCCGCATACCGCGCCCGCCGCCGCCGGCGACGGCCTTGATCATGATGGCGCCACCGGCACCGAGCCCGGCCAGAAAGGCGTGCGCCTGCTCGAGTGAGACGGCCGCGTCACTGCCGGCGATCACCGGGACGCCGCAGCGTTGCGCCAGGGCGCGCGCCTGCACTTTGTCGCCGAATGTCTGCAAGGCCTCGCTGCCAGGACCTACGAACGTGATGCCAGCCTGCTCGCACTGGCGCGCGAGTTCGGGGTTTTCGCTGAGGAATCCGTAGCCGGGATGCAGTGCATCGCAGCCGGTGTCTTGCGCGGCCGCGATGACAGCGGCAATGTCGAGATAGGCGCGAGCCCCCGATCCGGGCAGCGCGTGTGCCTCGTCGGCCTGACGCACATGCAGCGACGTAGCGTCGTCGAGTGAGTAGATGGCCACGGTGGGCAGCCCGGCTTCGGCCGCGGCGCGTGCGATGCGGATGGCGATTTCGCCGCGATTGGCGATCAGCATTTTTTGAAAGCGCATGACAAGGTCCCGGTTGATCGCTCGTGTATACAACGAACCGCATCGCACAAGGCGAGGCTCGCGTTCCGCTTCGTGCGCGCCGGGTGCTTGGTCGGTTGTTGCGTGGTCAGATCGCCTGTTCAAATATCGCCGGCCGGCGTAGCGTGGGGCCGGTTCCGTCAATGTCCTCAGGGAGTGTCATGGCCAGCTTCAGTCGTATCGGATTCATTGGTCTGGGCGTCATGGGTGAGCCCATCTGCCGCAACCTTGTTCGCAAGGCCGGCGTGCCGGTCACGGCCTTCGATATGCAGACCGAGCCCCTGACTCGCCTTGCCGCCGAGGGCGCGCATCTTGCCGGGTCGATGGCCGAACTTGTTGCGTCAGTCGATATCGTTTTTCTGTGCCTGCCTTCGGGGGAAATCGTGCATCAGATTGCGCATCAGCCCGGTGGGCTGCTGGCATCGATGCGCGAGGGGCAGGTTCTGGTCGATCTCAGTACCTCGTCGGTCGACACGACCCGTGAGCTGGCCGCGGCTTTTGCGCAGCAGGGCGTGGCCTTTGCCGATGCGCCGCTTGCCCGGACCCGGGCAGCCGCCGAGGCGGGCACGCTCTCGGTGATGGTCGGCGCCGCGCCCGAGCTCTTCGAACGTTTGCGCCCGCTGATCGCGACCTTTGCTACCGAAATCACTTTGTGTGGCGGCGTCGGTTGCGGTCAGGTGGTCAAGATCCTGAACAACCTGGTGCTCTTTGAGACCGTGCTGGCACTGGCCGAAGCAAAGCTGATCGGCGAGCGTGCCGGCGTCGATCCGACCCTGCTCTTCGATACCCTGTCGAAAGGGTCTGCCGACAGTTTTGCTTTGCGCAGTCATGGCATGAAGTCGATGCTGCCGGGCGATTTTCCGCAGCGCGCTTTCTCGGTGCGTTATGCGCGCAAGGACCTTGGCTATGCGATGAAGCTTGCACAGGCCGCGGGTGTCGAGGCCAGCACGGCTCAGACCGTCAACGATTTCTATGATCGGGCGATTGCGGCGGGGCTTGGTGATCTCTATCACCCGGTCATCAGTCAGCTGGTCGGAAAACAGTCATGAATCACGCGGGCGAGATGACCTGCGTTTTCAAAGGAGACAAGGCATGGTGAGCACACGCAACGCATCGGCTGATGAGACCGATGCCCAGTACGAGGTCTATGCCATTCGCTACGCGACCATGGCCCAACGACGCCGGCGCGATAATTTCATCCCGGCCGATCCGCATGACGGACCGATGCCGATGGATTTTTTCGTGTGGCTGCTGAAGTCACCCACCCGCACGATCCTGGTCGATACCGGGTTCAGCGAGGAAACCGCCAGGCGTCGTAGCCGCGACTGGTCTCGCTGCCCGGTCGAGGCATTACGTGTGCTGGGTGTGGCGCCCCAGGATGTGCAGGACGTGGTCCTGACTCATCTGCATTACGACCATGCCGGCAATTTGCCGCGCCTGCCGAATGCGCGATTTCATGTGCAGGACCGTGAGCTCGACTACGCCACTGGCCGCTGCATGTGTCATGCCACCGTGCGCCATGCCTATGGGGTCGACGACGTGGTCGAGCTGGTGCGAAATGTCTATGCCGATCGGGTGCAATTCCATGATGGCGACGATGTGCTGGCGCCGGGCGTGCAGCTGATGCTGATCGGCGGCCATACCCGTGGTCTGCAGTCGGTTCGGGTTCGCACCGCGCGCGGCTGGGTCGTGCTGGCGTCCGATGCCAGCCACTACTACGAAAACATGGACGACGGTCGACCCTTTCCGATCGTCTTCAATGTGCCCGATATGCTTGAGGGTCATCGTCGGCTGTTTCGCGAGGCGGACTCCCCGGACCATGTCGTGCCTGGGCATGACCCTGAGGTGCTGAAACGCTATCCGCTGGTGCCAGGTGATGAGCTGGGCATCGCCTGCCTGCATCTGCCGCCGCGGCAGGTGTAAACATTTTTTTCTTGATCTGTGAGGGAGTGTCATGACCGGAACCACGCATCGCACGCATGTGAGCTACATCGATCGCACACGGCGCTATTACGCGGCACTTGGCTATCCCAAGCCCTATGTCTATGCGCGTTACCACGATGTGCCCTTTGCGCCGCTTGCCAAACCCCTGTCCGCATCACGCGTGGCGCTGGTCACCACAGCGAGTCCGTGGTGCGACGACCCGGCCCAGCATGTGCATTCAGTCTGGTCGGGTTCGAGTGCGATACCCCCCGACAAGCTCTTTACCGACAATCTCGCCTGGGACAAGGAAAGCACGCATACCCGTGATGTCGAGTCTTTTTTGCCGCTTCGCAAGCTGGCTGACGCGGCTGCGAACGGTCGCATCGGCAGCGTGAGTCCACGCTTTTACGGCGTGCCGACCGAGTATTCGCAAAACCGGACCGTGAGCAAGGATGCGCCGGCCGTGCTGGCAATGTGCCACGAAGATGCGGTCGATGTCGCGCTGATCGCCGCGCTTTGACCCGTCTGTCACCAGACCGTGAGTCTGGTCAGTCGGCATCTCGAAGCAAACGGTATCCCCACGGTGGTGATCGGATCGGCACGCGATATTGTTGAAGAGTGTGGCGTCGCCCGCTTCGTCTTTAACGACTTCCCGCTTGGCAACCCGTTTGGCAAGCCTGATGACGCTGACATGCAACGCGCGACACTCGGATTCGCACTCGACCTGCTTGAGACCGCAAGGCTGCCCCGCACGACGGTGCAGACGCCGTTTCGCTGGAGCGAGGACGAGTCCTGGCGTGAGGTCTATGCCAGGATCGACCCTGATCGCATCGAGGCCCTGCGCCGCGAGGGCGATGCGCGAAGGGCACAGCAGGCGGCTGTCAAAGGGCTGGGCGCCGGCTAGCGGTTGGCGCCAGCGGTGCGCCTGGTGATGTTCGACGGATTTTCGGGTGGATTACAACGGCAATAAGTCAATGGGTATTCTCGCGATCTTTGAGACTGCTCGCCCGATCTGAAGTTCCCCGACAGCTGGCGTGCGCTATGCTCAGCCTCATCCATTGCGCCGACCGAATTGCATGGCATCTTCCGGAGACGCCCCTCATGAACACCCCCCATCGCGCACAGAGCGACGAGCCCGTTTCGATCCACGGCTTGCCGCTCCTTTACCAGACGATCTACTGCAGCCGCGCCACGGCCGGCGTTGATGAGTCTGCGGTGGCCCACATCATCGCTGCGGCGCGGCGCAGTAATCCGGCGCGCGGGATCACAGGGCTGCTGGTATGCGGCAGCGGTGTGTTCTTTCAATGGATCGAGGGGCCGCGCGATAACGTCACGCAACTGATGGACCGCATCCGGGCTGATCCGCGCCACGAGCATGTCGTCACGCTCAGCGAAACCGAGGAAGTTCGCGAACGGCTGTTTCCCGAATGGGACATGGAGCTGGTGTCAGCGTCCGAGATTCGCGACGTGCTGCTTGACGCGCTGGCCGATGCCGAAGACGAAAAGAACACCGCCTCGCTCAGCCTGATCCTGGCGCATCTCGAGGCAGGCGGTATCGCCGAACTCGGGGCGCTTGTGTGATGCAGATCCGCGTGCTTTACGTCAGCCGTGCGGTCGGGCCGCAGACGTCGACCATGACCGCGTCAATTTTGTCGACGGCCCGCGAACACAATCGCGCCAGCGGTATCACCGGTGTGCTCTGCCATGGCCAGGGCCTCTACTTGCAGGTGCTCGAGGGTGAGCGCAGCGCTGTCAATGCCTGCTACGCCAGGATCGTCGCCGACCGTCGCCACCGCGATGTCGAGTTGCTCCACCTGGAAGAAATCACCGAGCGTCGCTACCCCGAATGGTCCATGGCTCATGTGAGCCTGTCCGACAACGATCCGATGATCATGATGCAGCACCCCAAGTTCGACCCTTACTCGGCGTCGGGCGGCTTCGTCTTGCAGCTGGTTGACAAGCTGGTAGAGGCGGGGCGCCGCATCGACATGCCCCCCGCCTGAGCCGCGCCCGCTGGCGCAGCCCGGCGTGCCATCGTCAGGTCGGTGAATCAGGCTTGAAGAAGGGCATCATCCGGCCCTCTTCGGCACGCTGGAATGTCACTTGTACCGGCATGCCGATTGCCAGCGCATCAGGGTCTGCCTCGATCACATTGGTGAGCAGAGTCGGGCCTTCGGCCAACTGAACATAGGCCAGGGTGTAGGCCGGCGATGCGCGTCGCGCGGTACTGAACGCGTAGAGCGTGCCCTTGCCTGTCGCCTGCTGCCAGCGCAGTCGGGTGCTGCCGCACAGGGGGCAGACCATGCGCGGATACCAGTGCGGTCGATGGCAGTCGTCGCAGGTATTGAGCATCAGTCGGCCGGCTTCGGCGGCCGACCAGAACTCGCGGGTTTCCGGAAAAGCACTCGCGAAAGGATCCTGCTCGAAGCCCGGGGGCTGAGCCTGCGCGGGATTGGTGTTGCTGCTGTTGCTCATGAGTTCACTCCCGTTCGAGGATCACGGTGGCGTGGGCATGGCCCGAGCCGAGTACCAGGCCAGGCCCGGCAGCCAGCGCAAGGCGGCAGTCCTTCACCTGGACCGCGGGATGGGCCTCTCCGCGCAGCTGGCGCACTGCTTCGATGGCCTTGGTAATGCCGCCGCGGTTCATCGGGTGGTTGTTGCACAGACCGCCGCCATCGGTATTCCAGGGCAGTTTGCCCACGCCTGAGATCAGGTTGCCGTCGGCCACGAAGCGCCCACCCTCGCCCTTGGCACAAAACCCCAGGTCTTCAAGCTGAGCGATCACCATGATGGTGAAGTTGTCGTAGACCGACGCGTAGTCGATATCAGCGGGCGAGATGCCCGCTTCGGCAAAGGCGGCCGCGCCGGAAATCTGTGCACCGGTGCGGGTGAGGTCGAGATAGCCGCCCTGCGTGGTGTTCATGGTCTGGCCGCAGCCGATGACCTTGACGATCGGTCGCTTCAGGCTGCGTGCGATTTCCGGGCGGGTGAGAATCAATGCACCGCCGCCGTCGGTGATCACGCAGCAGTCCAGCCGTCGGATCGGGTCGGAGATGACCGGCGAGGCCATGACTTCTTCAACGGTGACCGGCTTGCGCAGCAGCGCGTTGGGGTTGTGCTGGGCATGCTGCGAGGCTGCCACTTTCACCCAGGCAATCTGCTCGAGCGTGGTGCCGTACTCGTACATATGCCGCTGCATCATCATTCCGTAGACGCCCCCGATGGTCCACTTGAAGGCGGTCTCCCAGGCAGCCTCTGGCCGATCGACCGGCGGCGCGCGAAAGGCGGTGCCGGTGGCCTGCCCGCTCGAGCGCGGTTTGCCTGCCAGCGTGATGAGCGCCACCGAGCAGTGCCCGGATGCAATCGCCGCTGCCGCATGCTCGATGTGCGCGAGATAGGAGCATCCGCCTGATTCGGTGCCGTCGTACCACTTGAGCTTCAGGCCCATGTAGTCGGCCATGTAGAGCGGGCTCAGCCCGGGCGCATCGCCCGCGCAGAAGTAGCCATCGACATCGGCCAGACTCAGCCCGGCATCCTGCAGGGCACCGAGTGCGGATTCGGCATGGAGTTGGGCGACGGACTTGTCAGGCGCAAGCCGGGTGGGATGTTCATAGGCGCCGACAATGCAGGCGGATGCCGAAAGGCTCACTTTGTGTCTCCTTGTGCTGGTCTTGCGATGCTAACCCGCGCGCCGGATCGGCACCGTTCCAGGATTGCACAGTCGATCTCATCAGGCCAGAACACACAAGCCCGCCAAGGCGGGGCTTGTGTCAGGGCAAGACCCCTCAGGCTTGCTTGCGACGGGTCGCGCCGATACCGACTAAGCCGATACTCAGCAGCGCCAACACACCGGGCACGGGCACGGTTTCGGGCGCGGTCGCGATGCCAAACGAGTGGTTGTCGGTTTCGAAGGCGTAATTGGCGCTGGTCAGTACAACGCTGTCGAAGTACGACACATCGTTTGACAGATAAACATTGAAATAGAAGCCCGCACTTTGGTTGCCACTCGCATTCACACCAGCAAGTTCTGCAAGTGTCGTTCCGCTGAAGCTGCCCACCGAGTCGCGACCCTTAAAAAATTCGACGTAGTTGTACCAATCGAGCGAGGCAGCATAAAAACCAAAGTAGTTGACGTTAGGAAGGTTGATGGTGACCGGCGAAGCGCCCGAATTAGGGGTGCCGGAGGGTCCCACCGACAGATAGACAGAATCGTCACCCGGTGGCTTAGCGTATTTTCCTTGGGAATCTCCAGAGACATAAGGATTTCCTGCGCTGAAGTTGTAACTGACGCCGCTGCACTGCGAGGAAGGATCAGCGAACGTTTGCAGGTTGGTGCTTTCATTAAACGAAATGTTCTTGCAGGCGAGGCCACCGACCGAGGAGACCAGTCCTTGGTTCGCCACAGCTGTGCCCGGCGGCGTGACCGTTACGACAACCGCCGACGCGCTGGCAGCGCTCAGCCCGAATACCGCAGCCGCCGCGAAGTGTTTGAGTCCGAATTTATGCATGATTGTCTCTTTGCTGAATAAGTTGGCCTGGAAAAATTTCCAAGGTGGTCTTCAGCAAATTGCGAGCCAATTTAATAAAAATGTTTTTTTCAGAGACTTTGCTTGACCTCCGGTTTCCGAGCTGATGCCTGTCTTTCAGGCTGTGTAAAGCTATCCGACGTGATCTTTGTCACGCTTTCAGAGAAAGCGGTCGCAAATAGCTGTTTTTTCGCAAGTGATCAGCCATTCATGCCAAATGCCGAGCAAAGTCGCAGCGGGTCGAGCAGCTGGATCGCGAGTTCGCCGCTGTTGGCTCTGATGATGTCGCTCACGAAGAGGCCCGCCTGAGTGGCTGCCAAGGGGTTCGGTGTGACATTGCCATGAGGGAACTGAGCGACCGAATGCAGTTCGTCGACAATCAGGCCGATGCAGGCCGCGCCGTGTTGCATGATCAGAATCTGACTGTCATTGTCAGGCTGGCCTGTCTGCCCGCCGAGCAGGCCTGCGAGGTCAAAGACCCAGGCATAAGTGTCCTGTCCATCGTGTTCGCGCCGGACGATCCCGCGTCGCCAGACCGACTGGCCCACTGAGGCCGGTCGCATCGCCTGCACCGAGACGGCTTCAAGGACTGTGTGCGCAGGCAGGGCCATGAGCTGCTGGTTGCAGACAAAGGTCGCGTATTCGGCGCCGCTGTGCGCGTTCAAGACGGATTCGAGTTGCAGGGGCGCGATGGTCTGGGCGTGCGCTTCTTTGAGAACCGGTCCGAAATGACGGATGAGCACAGCGATCACGTCTTCGCGATAGCCATCGGTGGTCTTGAATTCGCGGTAGCCGGCGGTGGCCGACGCAGCAAAGATCGCGTATTGCCCGTCATGAATCCCGACGTCACTGATGTGTTCGCCGGCTTTGGGCAGCGCCATGGAAGCCGGCATCGAAAAGCGTGAGCCGACCGGATGGGCCGAATGGGTGCTCGACAGAACCGTGCCGTTTGGCGATGTAAATAGCGCGTACATATTGCTCCGGCCATTGATGCCAGCGCGGAGCATTGCGTCGAATTCGGGTCTGCTATCAAAGACCACGCCAATGCCGCCAAGCACTTGACCCGGATCCTTCGGGTGGGTGATCGCCGCATGGTACTCATAGCTCGAATCACCGCCGTAAAACGCCGAGGCTTCGAAAGGCGTCACGTAATAGCTTTGGGTCGTGCGCAGGGTGGCAACTTTTCCAAGCGTGGTCGGCGATACCGCGGCATCGTCACAGAGCGGCTCGCCGGTGCTGGCGATGATCCTGCCGTGACGGTCGTAGACGAAGATTCGGGTATAGACCGTATACAGGCTGTTGATGTACTCAAGCACTCGCCCGATGGTCCGCACTGATGGTTCATCCGGATTGGCCAGCCCGTTGCGAAGTTCAGCGGTCAGCGCCCACCATCGGCAATCATTGGCGCGTTCATAGAGGTTGCGATCGAGAAGGTCGACCAGCAGTTTTGCAGTGAATCCGGCGTCAAGCAGGTTGGAGGCGAGCACGGTTTCATACAGATCGTCGATGGCGGCCTTGAACAGGAGGTTGCTTGAATTGCCGGTCTCACTGATCTGCTCCAGGACGGTCTTGAGTTTGCTCAGATCCCCCTTGCCGCCAGCGGTCATGACTTGTCCGTTCCAGACGATCTGCTTGATGTGTCGGGCAGCGACCATGATGTCGTGAAGCGGCGGGCAAAAGCTTTCCGCATGCGACAGCAGCCCCTTGAGCAGTTCGGGATCGAGGCGGTCCGACAGGCGTTCCTGATCGCGTTCGAAGGCGATATCGATCGGCGTCATCATCTGACCGATCCAGCCGTCCGGACCCGGATAGCCCTGATAACCGGGCGAGGTGCGGGTGCTGATTAGGTAGTTGCGTCCGGAATAGAGAAAAGGCCGGTGCTGATTGTCGAGATTGACCGGCACTTGTGCGCCCGGCGCGATCCACAGCGGATCGGCGCTGGCGATGACACGATGGTCCTGGTCGAGCAGCAGCATGATGCTGCGCCGTGAAACGTCGCGGTGCGAGCGGAAGATGCCCGCCATCTCGTCTTCAAAGTTGAAACTCAGGCACAGCACGCCGATGACCGCGCCGGTATCGGGATGAAGCATGCGGTGCGCGTAGATGAGTGCCTGGGGTTTGTTGGGTCGAAGATCACTGGCCCCGAAGCTCTCGACATAGCTGCGCGCCTCGAGTGCACGGCGAATGCAGCGATCGACACATTTGTCTGGATCGGACGATTCGTCGATGTTGACCAGGACTCGGCCGTCGACATCAAGCAGCAGGATGTCGTCATAGACGGTGTATTTGGCGCGGTATTCGTTGAGTCTTTGACGGATGACCTCAGCGTCGCTGGAAAGCCCGGCGACAAAGCTGCACAGTTGTCGGTCTGTGGCCAGAAATCCGACGTCGGCTGTGCGCTCGAACAGATTGCGCACGACGATGTCGATGATGTACTGGGACTTGGTTGCGATCTGACCGGTGACGTTGGCGAGCTTTTCCTTGATCAGACTGGCAACCAGTTCGCGTTCGAGCTGACTGAACTGCTTGCGGGTAGCGGCCATCGTTGGCAGGATCGTCCGCGCTTCCTCGGGGCAGTTCATCTTGGCGGACGATTCGATCAGCCGCCACATCAGATTCAGATCCTGAAGCGAACGTTCGCAGCGACTGACGTCGCGCATATAGGGCATGAACAGTTCGAGATCGAAGGCGCTGAGCGCAGAGTTTTCCATGTTGAGCATTTGAGTGCGGTGAGCAGGAAGGCCGATGCTCAGATCGGACCAGGCCCGAACCTGACCTGGTTGCATCCGGATTCAGCGTCGCGCTACGACAGTTTGAAAACCGCCACCGCCCGTACCAGATGCTGAGCCTGAGTCTTCAGGCTTTCGGCAGCCGCAGCGCTTTCTTCCACCAGCGCGGCGTTCTGCTGGGTTGCTGCGTCCATCTGATTGACCGCATCGCCCACCTGCTGCACGCCGGTGTTCTGCTCGACGCTGGCTGCGCTGATCTCGGCGACGATGCCGGTCACGCGCTGAATCGACCCGACGATCTCGTCCATGGTCTTGCCGGCCTGGTCGACCAGCGCAGTGCCCTGATCGACACGTTCGACACTGCTGACGATCAGTGACTTGATCTCCTTGGCTGCCTCAGCGCTGCGTTGTGCAAGGTTGCGCACCTCGGAGGCCACGACTGCAAAGCCCCGCCCTTGTTCGCCTGCGCGCGCCGCTTCGACGGCTGCGTTCAGCGCCAGGATATTGGTCTGGAAGGCGATGCCATCGATCACGCTGATGATGTCGCCGATTTTGCGGCTGCTCTCATTGATGTCTCGCATGGTGACGACCACCTTGCTCACCACCTCGCCGCCCTGCTGGGCCACCACCGATGCGCTCTGGGCCAGCTGATTCGCCTGCCGGGCACTGTCGGTGTTGTTGCGAACCGTGGAGCTGAGCTCCTCCATCGTGGCGGCGGTCTCCTGCAGCGCGCTCGCCTGCTGCTCGGTGCGATTCGACAGATCCTGATTGCCCTGCGCAATCTGCGCGCTGGCAGTGGCCACCGCCTCCGAGTTGCTGCGTACTTCAGTCACCACGCCAACCAGGCTGTCACGCATGCCGGCGAGTGCGGCCATGAGGCTGCTGGTGTCGCCGGTGCGCACCGGAATCGAGACGGTGAGTTCACCTCGGGCGACCGCATTGACTGCCTCGGCCGCGTCGCCGGGTTCTGCCCCGAGTTGCCGAAAGAGGCTGCGGGTCAGCGTTGTGCCGAGCACGAGGGTCAAGCCAAAAAGCGCGAGGCCGCCGATAACCAGTGTGTAGGTATTGCTGCTCAAGGTTGATTCGAGTGCCGCACTGCGCACAACCAGCAGATCCTCTTCCGCTTTCGAAAACTCCGCGATCAGGCCCCGAAAAGCATCCATCGCGGCTTTGTCCTTGCCTGCCGAGAACTCCCGCAGCAGGCCATCGAGCGAGCCCTTGCCAGCCGAGACCTCGCGGCGCATCGTGACCAGGCCATTGGCCACCGCCATGAACTGGGTGTGAAAGCCCATCAGCTTTTCCAGTCGCGCCTGTTGCGCCGGATTGTCCGAGGTCAGTGATTTCGCATTGCCAAAGTGCGTACCGAATGCTTTTTCGCCGAGCTTTAAAGGCTCCAGGAAATTTTCGCTGCCACCGGCCACGAATCCCCGCAAACCGGTCTCGATGTTGATCATGTTCTCGAGCATCCGCTGGGACTCTGTCAGCACCTGATAAGTGTGGGTATTCCAGTGAACGGTTTCGCGCATTTTGCTGGCATTGAGGAGCGCGATTCCGATCAGCGTGCTGATGATCAGCAAGATGGCCGAAAAGGTCAGGGTCATCCGTTTTTTCAAAGTCCAGCTGTCGAACATCGTCCATCTCCATAAAGTCGACACAATCTGATTTGAGAATGCCTGAGTTGGCGTGGCTGAAGTAACGCCGGTCGCCCAGCGGTGTTCGGCCAGCGATCGGCGGTGCGCGCGCGATCGATCGCGTTGCTACCAGCGTTCGCTGCCGCGCTCGCCCTTGAACGGGCCGACCAGCTCGGGGGTGATCCAGCCGCCATAAAAGCCGCCTGGCTGTGGCACGACGGCATCGCCATCGACACGGCAATCGAGGGGCGCGGCATAGAACGCCACGCAATTGGCCAGCGCCTGCGCGCCTGCGAGCGGCTTCGGATAACTCCAGGCCACATCAGGCAGGCGCTGATCACCATGCACTAATGTCCAGTACTGCGCCGGACCTTTCCATTCACAAAACGAGCCGCCCGCTCCCCGCTGAAAAAGCGCCGTGGTGACGTCATCCCAGGGCAGATAGACGCTTGGCGGATGGGCGGTCTCGAGGACGAGCACGGCGCGACGCGTGCGCGCCACCTCGATATCACCCCATCGCACCACGATTTCGCGCGTGTCCTGTGCCAGGCGCGGTGGCCGTGGAAAGTCCCAGACCGAGACCTGGCCTGGCCCGGGCGTCGCCGCAAACGGCGGGCGCGTCTGGCCTTTCCAGTGCCAGTGCTCGCGAGCCGATCGGATCCAGTCGGGCAGATCACTCATTTGATTCGGGCCTGCTGCTCGAAGCGCATCGTGAATGCCTGCATTCGAGAGCGGTTCTTGCCCCAGTCGAACAGGCCAAACAGTGAGCGCGATCGAAAATCGATGCGCTGATCCTGTGGATTGATCCGGAAGTCGACTTGATCCCGAAAGCCCACTGGCGTGGTGAAGATCACCTGCATGGTCAGGGCGTCGCTATGCAGGACGGTCGCCTCGGGAAAGCTTTTCAAGGTGGCCTGAAGCAGAGCCATCGCCTGTAACGGCGTGCCCTGGTAGGTCAGCGGCTCGAAGCCGCCGGTGCCTGCAGTATTCACACAGTTGCTGGGTAGCATGCAGTCCAGATCAGGGTCTTTGTCAGCCGCTGTGCTGGAATTGTGCGGCGCCGGGGTGGCGCAGGCGCTCAACACGATTGCTGCGGTCAAGGCCGCGTACCTGGATGTGATTTGCATAGTGTCGATGGTCATTGAAGTGTTCAGTCTGCCTTGTACTCGCTTTGCAGCCTCGGCGTCTGCGACCTGGGCAGCACGGTGACGCCGAAAAGCGCTACCGCAGCCGCCATCAGATAGGCGGGCCCGAAGCCTGCCATTGATCCGATGGCACCGAAGGCCAAGGGCCCACCGACCAGCCCGGCGGTCATGACCACCATCACCGCGCCAGTGGCCGAGCCGACTTCGGACGGCGGCACGCGCAACGAGACTTCGGCGAGGAACACACCATTCCAGCCCGCTGCGGTGAGTCCGAAAATCGCCAGCAGTGGCCACATCCAGAGGTCCGGGATCCGGGCACCCAACAGCCCGAGCAGCCCCGCGCAGGCAGCTGTGACAAGGCCCAGGCCGCGCAGCACGGCAGCCGGGTTGCCGCTGCGGCTGGCGACCCATCCCCACAGAATGCGGCCGACAAAGCCGCCGGCCTGAGCGGCAGCAAGCCATTGGCCAGCCTGGACCAGGCTGGCGCCCCGTTCAGCGACCGCGTAGGTGACGAACCAGCCATTCAGGCAGATTTGCGTGGCGGCAAAGGCGCCTGCGCACAGTGACATGCGTCGCAGCTCGCGCGATGCCGCCAGGCGGCGCAGTGACTCGAGCGACCCGATGCGCCGCCCCGCGATCATTGCCGGCGCAGGCCACTGCCTTATGGCCCGGCGCATCGACAACACCGCTGCCAGCAGCAACAGTGCCACCAGCAGGCAAGCCTTTTGCCATCCGAATGTCAGTGCGATCAGCGGCAGGCTGGCCGAGGCCACGAATGAGCCAACCTGCACGCCTGCCTGCTTGAGGGAGAACAGCAGTGGCTGTTGGCGCGGCGGGACGAACTGCGACAGCAGCTGTGAGGCTGCCGGGCCCTCCAGGCCATGACCCAGACCCAGCAGCAGGGCGCAGGCGGCGACGCCCCAGGCGGTGCCGGTGGCCGCAAAGCAAAGGCCGGCTGCGCAGCACACCAGACAGCCCTGTGTCAGTCGCCAGGCACCGAAGCGCGGAATCAGCGATCCGCTGGAGGTTGACAGAAAAATTTGCGAGAGCCAGACAGCCGCGGTATACCAGCCCACGAAGGCGACCGGCAGTTGTGCATCTCGTGCCACCTCGGGGGCGAGCACCGGGATGACGGTATAGGCGAATGCAGCAGCGCCGACGACGCTTCCCAACCAAAGGGAGACCGCGATCGGGGCACGAGAGGAGGGCATGCCGTGAGTGTGCCTGAGGCTTTGGCAGAACTTGCTGCCGGGTCGCCTGATGTTCGATACACCTTTCCAGGAAACGCCAATGGCTGCTCTCTCGACTCGACTGACTCAAGCGCTCGCGCTGCGACATCCGGTGGTCTCCGCACCGATGGCATTGGCCGGTGGTGGTGCTCTCGCCGCGGCCGTCAGTCGCGCGGGTGGCTTGGGATTGATCGGTGGCGGTTACGGCGATCGCGCCTGGCTCGAAGAGCAGTTTGACTTGACCGCAGGCGAGCGCGTGGGGGTGGGCTTCATCACCTGGTCACTGCAAAAGTCGCCGTCTCTCTTGACCGATGTGCTCAAGCACCGTCCGGTTGCGGTCATGCTGTCCTTTGGCGATCCGCGCCCCTTCGCCAACGAGATTCGTGCGGCCGGCGCACGGCTCATCTGCCAGTGTCAGGACATGGTCCATGTGAAAGACGCGGTCGACGCGGGGGCTGACGTGGTCATCGCGCAGGGCGCTGAAGCAGGCGGGCATGGCGGGCTGCGCGGCACGCTGAGCTTCGTGCCGGAAGCGGCCGACTTCCTCGCCAATCATGCGCCCGACACCCTGCTGGTTGCGGCAGGAGGCATCGCCGATGGACGCGGATTGGCTGCGTCTCTCCTTCTTGGCGCCGATGGCGTGCTGCTCGGCACCCGTCTTTGGGCAGCACAGGAAGCCCTGGTGCGTGAAGGGCACCATCGGGCGATTCTTGACACCAACGGCGATGGCACCGTGCGCACGACATTGGCCGATATCGCGCGCGAGATTTCATGGCCGCGCGGCTTTACTGCCCGAATCCGACGTAACGCCTTCACCGATCACTGGCAGGGGCGCGAGCAGGCGCTGGCGCAAGACATTGCGGTCGAAGCGCCGCGCTATCGGCAGGCCTTTGCTGACGGCGATCCTGACGATACCGGTGTGTGGTTCGGTGAAGCGGCCGGGCTGATCGATTCGGTTGAGCCCGCAGCCGACATCATCGAGCGGATGGTGAGCGGCGCCGCGAGTCGGCTGACCGGGCATGGGGGTGCCCGGATTGTGGTGCCGTGAATCAGTCTCGTGCAACACTCGCGGTTTGACGACAGCGGAGAGATCGGTTGAAAACGCGTGCAGCAGTGGCATTCAAGGCTGGTCAGCCTTTGAGCATCGAGACGGTCGATCTGCAGGGGCCGCGTGAGGGTGAAGTGCTGGTCGAGATTCGGGCCACCGGCATTTGTCACACCGATGACTACACGCTGTCGGGTGCCGATCCTGAAGGCCTGTTTCCGGCCATTCTCGGTCATGAGGGCGCCGGCGTGGTACTTGATGTCGGCCCTGGCGTGACCACCCTTCGCAAGGGCGACCATGTCATTCCGCTCTATACGCCCGAGTGCAGGCAGTGCAAGTTCTGCCTCAGCCGCAAGACCAATCTGTGCCAGCTCATCCGCGGCACGCAGGGCAAGGGGCTGATGCCCGATGCAACCAGTCGCTTCAGTCTGAACGGTGAGCCGATCCTGCACTACATGGGCACGAGCACCTTCAGCAATCACACGGTGGTGCCCGAAATTGCGCTCGCGAAAATCCGCAAGGATGCGCCTTTCGACAAGGTCTGCTACATCGGTTGCGGTGTCACCACCGGCATCGGTGCGGTGATCTTCAGCGCCAAGGTCGAGGCCGGTGCCACGGTGGCGGTGTTCGGCCTGGGCGGCATCGGTCTGAACGTCATTCAGGGCGCGCGCATGGTCGGTGCCGACAAGATCATCGGCATCGACATCAATCCGGCACGCGAATCCATTGCCCGGCAGTTCGGCATGACGCACTTCCTGAATCCGGCGCAGATCGAGGCGGCAGGCGGCAACCTGGTCGATGCGATCGTGCAGCTCACCGATGGCGGCGTCGACTACAGCTTCGAATGCATCGGCAATACGAAGGTCATGCGCCAGGCACTCGAATGCACGCACAAGGGCTGGGGGCGCAGCATTATCATCGGGGTGGCCGAGGCGGGTGCCGAGATCGCGACCCGACCCTTCCAGCTGGTCACCGGTCGCAAGTGGGAGGGCACCGCGTTCGGTGGTGCGCGGGGTCGCACTGACGTTCCGCGCATCGTCGACTGGTACATGGAAGGCAAGATCAACATCGACAGCCTGATCACGCACACCATGCCGCTCGAGGAGATTAATCGCGGCTTCGATCTGATGAAGCGTGGTGAATCAATCCGGGGCGTCGTTCTTTTCTGAAAGGAGCATCAAATGCCAAAGGGCGAGCAACGCAGCAACAAGATGAGCAAAAAGCCGAAGAAAGACACCGGTCCGATCAAGGAGTCGGTCATCGTCACCAATCGGCCGGCGCCACCGGTCACGACGGTGATGCCCAAGGGCAAGCTGAAAAACAAGTAGCAAGCGGCCAATTCGGCGCATGACCCCCGCGGCAGGCAATGCCGTCGGGCGAGGCGTTCGCGCCGCCGCGTGGCTATACTCGCTCGGCTTGGCACCGCACTGCATGGCGCAGCTTGACAGCGATTGATCCTCATCGCCTTGCGTAGCGCGATCTGTCGTCGAACGCATCACCAAAACACGATCTGCGCCGATTCCTGATCGACGCGCAGCCATGGAGAGACCGTCATGAAGATGAACATCGGACAAGTGTTGAGCCGTCGGGCCATCGTGAGCCCCGCGCTTGAAGCCATCGTCGAGCCGAGCGTCGCCGGTCGGCGCCTGAGTTTTCGAGAGCTGAACGGTCGATGCAATCAGTTGGCGCATGCACTCCGCGCCTCGGGCGTCAGGCATGGCGATCGCGTGGCACTGCTCCTGATGAACGGTGCCGAGTTCATCGAATCCTTTTTCGCAGTGGCCAAAGTCGGTGCGGTGAATGTGCCGCTCAATTGGCGGCTGGTAGCCGATGAGCTCGAGTTCATTCTCAAGGACTCGGGCGCGACTGTGCTGATCTACTCCGAGAACTTCGCGCCGGTGGTCGCCGAATTGCAGCGCCGCGGCACAAAGACCGATCTGCGGACCTTCGTGCAGGCGGGCGGCACCCCGAGCGCAATCGCGGTCGATTATCAGGACTGGATCGGCTCGCGTCCGACGCAAGAGCCCGAGATCGAGGGCGTTGACTACGATCTGCTTTTCATCATGTACACCTCGGGCACCACCGGCTTGCCCAAAGGCGTGATGCACAGTCACCGCACGGTGATGTGGTCGGCGATCAACGTCACCTCGAGCGCCGACTTTCACTACAAGGACCGCTTCCTGACTGCGTTGCCGCTCTTTCACGTCGGTGCGCTGATGCCGTCGCTGTCGTGCGTCTATGTGGGCACGACGCAGGTCATCCTGAAAGCCTTCGATCCCAAGCTTGCCTGGGATCTGATCACCCAAGAGAAGATCACCACCACGCTGCTCGTGCCGGCAATGCTGCAGTTCATGCAGGCCACCTTCGACATGTCTGTCCATGATGCCCGCCTGTTGCGCTGGGTGCTGACCGGCGCAGCACCGGTGCCGGTGGTGCTGATCGAGGCTTACGCAAAAATGGGGGTCGAAGTGCTGCAGGTCTACGGCCTGACAGAGAGCTGTGGCCCGGGTTGCCTGATCATGGGCGAGGACGCGCTGACTCGGGCCGGCTCAACCGGTCGGGGCTATTTCTATACTGATGTGCGGGTGGTCGGTGCCGATGGGAGAGATTGCGCACCCGATGAAGCCGGTGAGATTCTGCTGCGCGGCCCGCACAATATGGTCGGCTACTGGAACCGTCCGGATGCCACCGCGCAGGCGATGCGCGACGGCTGGCTGCACACCGGCGATGTCGGCACGATGGATGAAGACGGTTTCGTCACCATCCGCGATCGCATGAAAGACATGCTGATTTCGGGCGGTGAAAACATCTATCCGGCCGAAGTCGAGAACATGCTGCTTGGTCACCCTGCGCTGGCTGATGCGGCGGTGATCGGATTGCCTTCAGCCAAGTGGGGCGAAGTGCCGCTGGCGGTGGTGGTGGCGAAGAAGGGCGAGTCGTTGACCGATGCCGAATTGCTGGCCTGGTGCAAGGGTCGACTGGCCAGCTTCAAACTGCCGAAAGCGGCTGTGATCGTGGC
>CAIVAS010000070.1 GCA_903903975.1 uncultured Burkholderiales bacterium | reverse complement strand
CTGACCTTCGAAGAGTCGGAGCAGAAAAAGCGTTCGGGCGAGCTGCCCGACAATTACGCCTCCGAGCTGCTGGCGCCCTTTGTCGAGCAGGCCACCACCGAAGCGGCCCGCGCGCTCCAGTTTTTCTTCACATCAACCCCTTATTCGCGCGTTGACCGGATCTTCCTTGCCGGTGGCTGTGCGGTGACCCCGGGCCTGGCTGAGGCGGTCGCCGACCGGTCACGGGTGCCGACCGAAATCATGAGTCCGTTCCAGGGAATGGAAGTCGGCAGCGGTATTCGCGAGCGCCAGTTCCGGCTCGACGCGCCGGCGCTCATGGTCAGTTGCGGTCTTGCCATGCGCAGGTTCGACAAATGAGCACCTCCGGAAATCGCCAGGCGGCTGCCGCCACCAAGCCCTACGATCCGGCGTTGCGCGAGCTGGCGCCGATCCGGATCAACTTGCTGCCGCACCGCGAACTCAAGCGCGAACGCAAGAAGAAAGATTTCGTCGTCCTGGCGTCACTGGTTGCGATCGCCGGGGCAGTGACCGCCTATGCCGGTGGCGTGGCCATCAATCAGCAGATCAGCAGCCAGTCCGATCGCAACGCGTTCATCAAGGTCCAAACCGCCAAGCTGGATAACCAGATTGCCGACATTGCCGGCCTGCGTGAAGAGATTGCGGCCCTCAAGGCCCGGCAGGAAGCGGTTGAAAATCTGCAGAGCGACCGCACTGTGCCGGTCCATCTGTTTGACGAGCTGGTCAGGTTGGCGCCTGAGGGCCTCTATCTGCGCCAGCTCAAACAGGAAGACCGCAAGATTTTGCTGACCGGCCTGGCCCAGACCAACGAGCGGGTGGCCGACCTGTTGAAGCGGCTGGCCGAGTCCAGCCCATGGCTCTACAAGCCCGAACTCACCGAGATCAAGGAAATCGCCTTGTCTGGAGGGCCGGGCCAGAAGGAAGGCCGGACGATCTTCGAGTTCTCGCTCAATGTGCTGATCAAGCCGCCGGTTGCCAACGCGATCGACGTTCCCGCACCCCGCGCTGTTTCACAGACCCAGGCTGCCGAACCGACCAAGGTCGGGTCGGCGCAATAGCGGCGGAGATTCAAGATGGCCAAACTTTCCGCGATGTCATTCAACCCCGATTTCTCGAGGGTTTCCGATCAATTCAGAGGTCTGCAGGGCAGGCATCCTGGTCTTTGGCCGGTCGTGCCGCGCGCAATCCTTGCGATCGCGCTGTTTTCGACGATCGTGCTGCTCGGCTGGCTTTTCTATTGGCACGGTCTGCTTGAAGAACTCGATGTCGGTGTCCAGCAGGAGGTCGCACTCAAGGCAACCTACCTCGACAAGCTCAAGCAGGCGGTGAACCTGGCCGGATTGCGAAAGCAGAAGGATCAGGTTGCGCAGTATGTGGGCCAGCTCGAAAAACAGCTGCCCAGCAAAGCCGAAATGGACGCGCTGCTCACCGACATCAATCAGGCGGGGGTCGGGCGCGGTGCCGGTCTGAAGCTCTTCAAGCCCGGTCAGGTGGTCGTCAAGGACTACTACGCCGAGCTGCCGATCACGGTCAGGGTCATCGGCAACTATCACGACCTCGGCGCGTTTGCGAGCGACCTTGCCAACCTGCCTCGGATCGTCACCCTCAATAATGTGTCCATCTCTCAGTTCGAGAAGTCGTCGAATCTGGTGATGGATGCGACCGCCAAGACTTTCCGGTACCTCGACCCCGAGGAAATTGCCCAGCAGCGGGCTGCCGCCAACAAGAAAAAGCCAGGCGAGGCGAAAAAATGAGTTGGAGTGTGATGTCCGATCGGATCCTTCGGATGGCTTGCGCCCTTGCCATCGGCTTTTGCGCGGCCATGGTGGCTGGCTGTACCGCCGGGGATGACGAGTTGCAGGCCTGGATGGACGAAAGCCGGCGAAATACGCCGGTGACGGTCAGCAAACTGACCGAGCCCAAGGCCTTCGCCCCGTTTCGCTACCCCGCGACCTCTGATGTCGACCCGTTCAATGCCGCCAAACTTCGGGTCGGCATCGAGTCGCCGACGCGAAGCGGCCCGCGCGGCCCCGATATGACGAGGCTGCGTGAACCGCTCGAATCCTATTCACTTGATGTGTTCAAGATGGTCGGCAATCTGAAGCAGGGTCCGATGGTGGTCGGATTGCTGAAATCAGACAGCGCGGTTCATCAGGTTCGTGTTGGCAACTACATCGGGCAGAATTTCGGCCGCATCGTTGCCATCTCCGAGACGGAAGTTGCGGTACGAGAATCGGTCCAGGATGCAGCGGGCGATTGGGTCGAACGAGATACCGCATTGCGGTTGCAGGAGTCTGGCAAATGAAGAGCAGCGCAAGGGTTGCACACCTGCATCGGGTTGGCTTCGGTGCCGGGGCGACCAATCTGATCGCCATGATGGCGCTGTTCCTTGCCATGATCGGGGCTGGCGCCCCGGCATTCGCCGAGTCGAATTCGATCGAGTCGGTGGTCTCGGTGATGCAGGGCAATCAGACCGAATTGCGACTTCGTCTGAAAGAGCCCCTGACGACCGCGCCGGTGAGTTTCACCGTTGCCAATCCGCCGCGTCTGGCCTTCGATCTGCCCGATACCGTCAACGGCATGGGCAAGAACACCGTCGAGCTGACGCAGGGTGACATTCGCAGCGTGACGATTGTGCAGGCTGGCGGTCGTTCGCGGGTCGTCCTCAATCTTCGTGGCGCGGTGACCAATCAGCTGCGTCTCGATGGCAATGCGCTGGTGGTCTCGGTCACGCCGGTTCAGTCGGCGGCGTATGCCACCGGCCCCTCGTCGATTGTCTCCAGCCAGCCGGCGCGAGCAGCGATGAGCGCACAGCCTGCTGCGATGCCAATCCAGGCACTCGCGGTAACCGAATCGCCGACTCAGCCTGCTGCAGCCAGGGCCGAGAACACCACCACCGGCACCGGCAGCGTGTTGCGCGACATCGATTTCCGGCGCGGTAAAGACAATGACGGCCGCATCGTGGTCGACATGTCCAATCCGCAGACCGGCGTCGATATCCGCCAGCAGGGCCAGCAGATCATCGTCGACTTCCTCAAGACCCGCGTCCCTGAAAACCTTCGCCGCAAACTTGATGTGAGCGACTTCGGCACGCCGGTGCGTTCGGTGCGCATCTTCCCGCAGGGCGAGAACGCCCGCATCGTGATCGAGCCGAGCGGCCTGTGGGAGCAAAACGCCTACCAGAGCGAGAACCAGTTCGTGATCGAGGTCAAGCCGGTCAAGGACGATCCCAACAAGCTCAATCCGGGTGGCCGTGCCGGCTATCGCGGTGAAAAGCTGTCGCTCAATTTCCAGAATGTCGACGTCCGTGCGCTGCTGCAGGTGATTGCCGATTTCACCAACCTGAACATCGTCGTGCGTGATTCGGTGGCTGGCAATCTGACCCTGCGCCTGAAGGACGTGCCCTGGGATCAGGCGCTCGACATCGTGCTGCAGTCGAAGAACCTCGATATGCGCAAGAACGGCAACGTCATCCTGGTGGCGCCGCGTGATGAACTCGCCACGCAGGAAAAGCTCGAACTCGAGTCGAAAATGCAGATCTCCGAGATCGAGCCCTCGCGACTCGAGGTCTTCCAGCTCAACTATCAGAAAGCCGAGGCGGTCCAGAAGCTGCTCTCCGACGAGAAGCAGAAAGTGCTGTCCAAGACCGGCAGTGCGGTCACCGACATTCGCACCAACAAGCTTTTTGTTCGCGATACCGGTGCCCGACTCGACGAGGTTCGGCGAATCATCTCGCAGCTCGACGTGCCGGTGCGCCAGGTGCTGATCGAAGCCCGGATCGTCGAGGCCGATGACCTCTTTTCGCGCAACCTCGGCGTCAAGCTCGGCTACAACGATCTGAAGAGCACCTACTACACCACCGGCAGCCAGATTGATCCGGTCACCGGCCAGCCGGTGGCCATCAACGTGCCGGTGTATGGCGCCGGCTCGGCGCTGGCCGGCAGCAATGCCTACTCGACCCTGGCGGGTAACCTGCAGGGTGTTGCGGACCTGTCGTCCCAGCTTGGCTGTAATGCCTCCGGCACCTGCGCGGCCGGCATCGGTCGTCCCACGGCGCTCGCCAACACCAACTTCGTGAATCTGCCGGCGGCGGCCATCAACGGATCGAACCCGGCGAGCTTTGCGATCAGCCTGTTCGGCTCGTCGCTGACCCGCTTCCTGAATCTCGAGATCTCGGCTCTCGAAGCCGATCAGCGCGGCAAGGTGGTTTCGAGTCCTCGCGTGCTGGCTGCAGACCAGGGGCGTGCGGTGATTGAGCAAGGTACCGAGCTGCCCTACCAGAGCGCCACCTCGAGCGGTGCCACCTCGATCTCGTTCAAGAAGGCCACGCTGCGTCTGGAGGTCGTGCCGCAGATCACGCCAGAGGGCAATGTGATCATGAAGGTCAAGGTCAACCGTGATGCGGTTGGCCGGATCACACCCGCAGGCTTTGCGATCGACACCCGTGCGGTCGAGACCGATGTGCTGGTCGAAAACGGCGGCACCGTGGTCATTGGCGGCATCTACGAGCAGGTCGAGAACAACCAGGTCAACAAGGTGCCGTTCCTGGGAGACATTCCGATCTTGGGTGCGCTGTTTCGCAATACCACGCGGACCAACAACAAGACCGAACTCCTGGTGTTTCTCACACCTCGTGTCGTGGCCGACGCCACCGCCGTTCGCTGATTGTCGAGGATGAAGAAGATGCTGCAGCACTGGTCAGAAAAATCCCGATGGCTCGTCCGGGCCGCGGCCGCCATTTCCGCAACCGCGATGCTGCTCACCGCCAGCGGTTGCAGCGACAGCGGCGCGACCGGCGGGAGCACGACCACGTCGACGTCGACCAGCACCCCCAGCGCCACGGCGGGCGGCTCGATTGCGGTCGGCGCGGGCACCACATCGACGCTGTCGTCAGCAACCGGTACGACGATCAGCCTGACCGCGGTGGTCAAGAACGCCGGCAATGCCGCGGTGGCGAATCAGACGGTGTCATTCACGACCACCGACGCCGGCGTGACGATCGTGAATCCGGCCGCAGTGACAGATGCCACCGGCACCGCGACCGGCACGATGACCATCGGCGCCGGCCCGACCAGCAATACCAATCGGACGATTGCCGTCGTCGCCACCGCCGGTGGGCTGACGGTGACAAAGAATGTTCAGGTGGTTGGCAGCACCGTCACCGTGACCGGCCCGGATGCGGTGGCGCTCAACACGGCAGCGCAATATGTGGTTACCGTGCGCGATTCGGCCTCGAACGCGCTGGCCTCCCAATCGGTCACGGTGACTTCGCAGGCGGGCAACCCGATTACCACCAGTCCCGGGACGACTGATTCACAAGGGCAGTTCAAGTTCTCGGTCACACCTTCCAAAGCCGGAAACGACACGCTCACCATTGCTGCGACCGGTGTCAGCGCCGTCAAGTCCTTCTCGGTCTCGGGTAACCAGCTGTCCTTTGTGGGCAGCCCTGCCGAGGTGGAGGTCAATAAGCCTGCGCCCCTGACGCTCAATCTGATCAACAATGGCGTGGCCTTTGTCAACCAGAAAGTAACCCTGAGCGCGACCCGCGGCACGCTGTCGACCAATTCGGTCCAGACCGATTCAGCCGGCATGGCCACGGTGACAATCATCTCGGCCACTGCCGGAATTACCGAAGTCAATGCCAGCAGTGATGGCGGCCTGACCGCGACCTCGCGCATCGAGTTCGTCTCATCGATACCCTCCAAGATCAACCTGCAGGCCAGCCCCTCGACGGTCGCGACCAACGCCGCCGGTTCCTCGTCCAATTCGAGTCAGCTGATTGCGACTGTCCGCGATGCCGCTGACAACCCGGTCAAGAACTCCCGGGTCAATTTCAGTTTTCTGGCTGACCCGAGCAATGGGCGAATCGAGCCGGGCTTTGCCACCACCGACAGCAATGGCACCGCGTCGACGGTCTTCATCTCCGGCCCGAATTCAAGCGGTAACAACGCGGTGGTGATCTCGGCGAGTCTGCCTGGCGCGCCGTCGGTGGCAGCGAGTCAGTCGAGTCTGACCGTCTCGCGCAGCGTCCTCGTCGTGCGAATCGGTACCGGCAACGAGATCGAGAAGATCGACACCACCAAGAACGGTGTGCCCTATACCGTGATCGTTTCCGATTCGAGCGGTAATCCGGTCAAGGATGTGCTGATCCAGGCGAGCCTGGTACCGCTGCTCTACTACAAGGGTTTCTACACCTGGAACGGCGTCGATCAATGGGAGAAGAGAGACCCCGGTACCGGGGTGGTCAACAACCAGCAGTGCGCCAACGAAGACACCAACGGCAATGGCCAGCTCGATCCGGCGCAGGGCTCAACACTCGGTGAAGACGACCCCAACAACACCATTGGCAACGGTGACGGACTGCTGACACCCGGCAACCCGGCAGTGATCGCTTTCAATACCGGCTTTGAAAATGGCAAGACCAATGCGCTCGGTTATCTCGATATGCGGGTCATCTATCCCCGCAATTTCGCCACCTGGCTGCAGGTGCGACTGCGGGTGACAGCGGTGGTCGCAGGGACCGAGGGTGTCGGCACCAACACGATCATTCTCCCGGGTGTCGCCGGCGACTACACCAGTGCGACCGTTGCGCCGCCTGGCGTTAGAAGCCCTTACGGCGTGGCGTCTACTTGTACAGACCCGAAATAAGACCCGACCCACGACAGATACGAATTGACCCCAGACATACCCACCGCTGCACACGGCCCGGCTCCAGACCGGGCCGTTTTTCTTGTCGGCATGATGGGTGCCGGCAAGACCACGATCGGCCGGCGGCTGGCCCGCCGCCTCGGTTGGTCCTTCGTTGATGCCGACCGCGAACTCGAATCGCGCATGGGCGTGTCGATCGCCACGATCTTCGAACTCGAAGGCGAAGAAGGCTTTCGCCGGCGTGAAGTCGCCCTGATCGACGAGCTTACCCAACGGGTCGCCACCGTGCTGGCCACCGGCGGTGGCGCGGTGCTCAATGAGCGCAACCGCGAAGTGCTGCGCGAGCGCGGCTGCGTGGTCTATCTGCATGCCGCGCCCGCCGATCTGTGGCACCGTCTGAAGCGCGACACGGTTCGTCCGCTGCTGCGCGCACCTGATCCGCGCGGGCGTATCGAGGCGCTGGTGCTGGCTCGCGATCCGCTTTATCGCGGCACCGCGCACCTGATTGTCGAGACCGGACGCCAGCCGGTCGATCGGGTGGTGGGTGCGGTGCTTGCCGGTCTGCCACCATCGATCACCGCGCCCAATCCTGGCCCCCTTCCTGATGCCTGCTCCGCTGAGACCAGCCCCAACGATGATTGAACTGACCGTCGCGCTCGGCGAGCGCTCCTATCCGATCCTGATCGGCCGCGGCCTGCTGGCCGACTGCGAGCCGCTGCAGCGACTGGCCGCCGGCCGACAGGTGGCGATCGTGACCGATGCCAATGTCGCGACGCTGCATGCGCCGGGGATCCGGCAATTGCTGGCCGGCCATGCGGCCGCACTCATCGAAGTGGTCATGCCTGCCGGCGAGGCGCACAAGACCTTCGACTCGCTCAACCTGATCTTCGATGCGCTGCTCGAATCGCGCTTCGATCGCAATGCGCTGCTGGTGGCGGTCGGTGGTGGCGTGGTGGGCGACATGGCCGGTTTTGCGGCGGCGGTCTATCAGCGCGGCATCGACTTCGTGCAGGTGCCGACCACCTTGCTGGCGCAAGTCGATTCGTCGGTCGGCGGCAAGACCGGCATCAATCACCCGCTTGGCAAGAACATGGTCGGCGCCTTTCACCAGCCGCGGCTGGTGCTGATCGACGTCGACACCCTGATGACCCTGCCCGAGCGTGAGCTGTCGGCCGGGCTGGCCGAAGTGATCAAGCATGGCGCGATTGCCGATGCCGCCTACTTCGATGCGATCGAGCGCGACATGCCGGCGCTGCGTGCCCGCGATGCACGCGCGCTGATCGATGCGGTGGCGCGCTCCTGCGAGATCAAGGCCTCGGTGGTCGAGCGCGACGAGCGCGAGGGCGGGCTGCGGGCGATCCTGAATTTCGGTCATACCTTCGGCCATGCGATTGAAGCCGGGCTCGGCTATGGCGAGTGGCTGCACGGCGAGGCGGTGGGTGCCGGGATGGTGATGGCGGCCGATCTATCGCATCGGCTCGGCCTGATCGACGCCGGGGTGCTGCAGCGTCTGCAGGCCCTGGTAGTCGCGGCCGGACTGCCGATGCGAGGACCTGCCTGGCCCGCGGCTCGCTATGTCGAGCTGATGTCGGTCGACAAGAAAGCCGAGCGCGGCACGCCGCGCTTCGTGCTGCTCGAGCGGCTGGGTGCCGCGCGCGTACAGCGGGTGCCCGACGAGCCGCTGATGGCCACGCTGGCCGCGTGCACGAGCGCCAATTCAAGCGCCAACCCAATCGTCAACACAAGCGCCTGATTACCCGACATGGACGATCTCTTCGCCGCCTCGGGCAATCGGCTCGCGCCCTACGCTGCAGATCCGATGCGCAGCCGCGGTCGGTTGCATCCCGAATCGCCGCCGCAGGGTCGCGACGAATTCCAGCGCGATCGCGATCGCATCGTGCACAGCGCCGCGTTTCGCCGGCTCGAATACAAGACCCAGGTCTTCGTCAACCATGAGGGCGACCTGTTTCGCACGCGGCTGACCCACTCGATCGAGGTCGCCCAGATCGCGCGCACCATCGCCCGGCAATTGCGGCTAAACGAAGATCTGACCGAGGCGATTTCGCTGGCCCATGACCTCGGGCATACCCCCTTCGGCCATGCCGGGCAGGACGCGCTCAACCTGTGCATGCAGCCCTGGGGCGGCTTCGAGCACAACCTGCAGTCGCTGCGCGTGGTCGACGAACTCGAAGAGCGCTATGGCGATTATGACGGGCTGAACCTGTGCTTCGAGACCCGCGAGGGCGTGCTCAAGCATTGCTCGCTGTCCAATGCCGCGCGACTGGGCGAGGTCGGTCGACGCTTCATCGAGCGCCGGCGGCCGTCGCTCGAAGCGCAGTTGGCCAACCTCGCCGACCAGATCGCCTATGTCAACCATGATGTCGACGACGGTCTGCGCTCGGGGTTGCTCAAGGTGGCGCAGATGATGGAGGTCGACCTGTTCAGTCGGCATCACCGGGCGGTGCTCGAACGATTTCCGCAGCTTGGCGAGCGCCGGCAGGTCTATGAAACCGTGCGGCGGATGATCAACGAGCTGGTGCTCGATCTGACCGCCTGCAGCCAGGCGCTGATCCAGGCCGCGGCGCCCGAATCCATCGAGGATATTCGGGCGGCGCCGTCGCTGATCGCGTTTTCGGACGAGGTCGGCGCGCAGTCGATTGCGCTCAAGCAGTTTCTCTTCGAGAACCTCTATCGGCACTACCGGGTCGTGCGCATGACCTCCAAGGCGGCGCGTGTCGTGGCCGAGCTCTTCGAGGCTTTCGTCGATGATGTCCGTCTGCTGCCCGACGAGCACAAGCGCAAGGCCGAGCGCGACCGGCACCGTGCGGTGGCCGATTACATCGCCGGCATGACCGACCGCTATGCGATCAAGGAGCATCGCCGGCTGTTTTCGGTCGACGAGACCTGAGCGGATTGCGCGATGGCAAGAGTGCTCCGGCAGGTGGTCGCGGCTCATCCTCATCATGTGATCCAGCGGGGCCACAACCGTCAGCGGGTGTTCGTCGATGACACCGACCGCGGCCAGTATCTGGCCTGGCTGCTCGAAGCGAGTCTGAAGCACGATGTCGCGGTTCATGCCTATGTCCTGATGGACAACCATGTCCATCTGCTGTGCACCCCCGCGCAGGACGAGGCGCTGTCGCAGATGATGCAGACCGTCGGGCGGCGCTATGTCCGCTGGTTCAACCGTCGACATGCCCGCACCGGTACGCTCTGGGAGGGGCGGTTTCGCTCTTCGCTGATCGAGACCGACCGCTACCTGATTGCCTGCCAGCGTTACATCGAGACCAACCCGGTCAGGGCCGGAATGGTCGAAGCGGTGGCCGATTGGGCCTGGTCGAGTCATCGGCACAATGTCGGGCTGACCGCCGATTCGCTGGTGAAGGCGCATCCGACCATCTGGGCGCTCGGCAATACGCCGTTCGAACGTGAGTCGGCCTATCGCCGGCTCTTCGACGAGTCGATGCTCGAATCCGAGCTCGATTGGTTGCGTCAAAGACTGATGGGCGGAAAGCCGGCAGCAAGCACTGACTTTCAGCGCAGCCTCGAGGCCAGTCACGGGCTGACACTGATCCCACGTCCGGTCGGTCGCCCAGCGAGAAAAAAATCGGGGTCAGATGAACATTAAACAACAGGCTAAATGTTCATCTGGCCCCAATTTAAATCGGATGATTTTTTGGGAGCCAGAAACTATCATCTGACCCCAATTTTTCTGCTTGAGTGGCTTGTTGCGCTGCACTATTCTTCGGAGTCTTGTATTTCGGAGGTGTGACATGGCGCTGCCCCAGGCTCAGGGTCTTTACGACCCCTCTAACGAGCACGACGCGTGCGGCGTCGGATTCGTCGCTCACATCAAGGGCGCCAGAAGCCACTCGATCGTCCAGCAGGGTCTGCAGATCCTGCTCAACCTCGATCACCGTGGCGCAACCGGCGCCGACGAACTCTTCGGCGACGGCGCCGGCATCCTCATCCAGATTCCCGACGCCTTCTATCGCGCCGAGATGGCCCGCCAGGGCGTGACCCTGCCGCCACCCGGCGAGTACGGCGTGGGCATGATCTTCCTGCCCAAGGAAAACGCCTCGCGGCTGGCCTGCGAACAGGAACTCGAGCGCACCGTGCGGGCCGAGGGCCAGCGCGTCTTCGGCTGGCGCGACGTCCCGGTCGACTCGACCATGCAGATGAGCCCGCTGGTACGCGAGTCCGAGCCGGTCATCCGCCAGATCTTCATCGGTCGCGGTCGCGACGTCATGGTGCCCGACGCCCTCGAACGCAAGCTCTATGTCATTCGCAAGACCGCCAGCCATGCGATCAAGAACCTCGGGCTCAAGCACGGCAAGGAATATTTCGTGCCTTCGATGTCGACCCGCACCGTCGTCTACAAAGGCCTGCTGCTGGCCAACCAGGTCGGCAAATACTTCCTCGACCTGCAGGATCCGAGCGTCGTGTCGGCGCTGGCGCTGGTGCATCAGCGCTTCTCGACCAACACCTTTCCGGCCTGGGAGCTCGCTCACCCTTACCGGATGCTCGCGCACAACGGCGAAATCAATACCGTCAAGGGCAACTACAACTGGATGCGGGCACGCGAGGGCGTGATGAGTTCGGCGGTGCTCGGCAGCGACCTCAAGAAGATGTTGCCGCTGATCTATCCCGGCCAGTCCGACACCGCCTGCTTCGACAACTGCCTCGAACTGCTGGTGATGGCAGGCTATCCGCTCGCCCAGGCCATGATGATGATGATCCCCGAGGCCTGGGAGCAGCACACCACGATGGACGCCAACCGGCGCGCCTTCTACGAATATCACGCCGCCATGATGGAGCCCTGGGATGGGCCGGCCGCGATGGCCTTCACCGACGGTCGCCAGATCGGCGCCACCCTCGATCGCAACGGCCTGCGTCCGGCGCGCTACATCGTCACCGACGACGATCTGGTGGTGATGGCCTCCGAATCGGGCGTTCTGCCCGAGATCACCGATTCGCGCATCGCCAAGAAATGGCGCCTGCAGCCGGGCAAGATGTTCCTGATCGACCTCGAGCAGGGCCGCATCATCGACGACACCGAACTCAAGGACCAGCTCTCGGCGAGCAAGCCCTATCGCCAGTGGATCGAACGCATCCGCGTCAAGCTCGAAGAGGTTGCCACCAGCGACATCGCCGCGATGCCCGGCAGCGACGAATCGGCCGCCAACACCACCCGTCCGATCGAGCAGGTCTCGGTCCTCGATCGCCAGCAGGCCTTCGGCTACACCCAGGAGGACATCCGTTTCCTGATGGCCCCGATGGCCCGTGACGGTGAAGAAGCCACCGGCTCGATGGGCAACGACTCGCCGCTGGCCGTCCTGTCCGACAAGAACAAGACCCTCTACAACTATTTCAAACAACTGTTTGCACAGGTCACCAACCCGCCGATCGACCCGATCCGCGAACAGCTGGTGATGTCGCTGGTCTCCTTCATCGGACCCAAGCCGAATCTGCTCGACATCAACAACATCAACCCGCCCCTGCGCCTCGAAGTCAGCCAGCCGGTTCTGTCGGCCGAGGACATGGACCGCATCCGCCATATCGGCCGCTATACCGACAGCAAGTTCCAGAGCTATGAGCTCGACATCTGCTATCCGGTCGAGTGGGGCAAGGAAGGCATCGAGGCCAGCCTCGCCTCGCTGTGCGCCAATGCGGTCGACGCGGTGAAAAGCGGCTACAACATCCTGGTGGTCTCCGACCGGCGTGTCGATCGCGGCCATGTGCCGATTCCGGCGCTGCTGGCCACCTCGGCCATCCATCAGCATCTGATCAATACCGGTCTGCGCACCGCGACCGGCCTGGTCGTCGAGACCGGCTCGGCGCGCGAGATCCATCACTTCGCCCTGCTGGCAGGCTTCGGCGCCGAAGCCATCCATCCCTATCTCGCGATGGAAACCCTCACCCAGCTGCATGCCGGTCTGGGCCCCGACCTGTCGGCCGACAAGGCGATCAAGAACTACGTCAAGGCGATCGGCAAGGGTCTGCACAAGATCATGTCGAAGATGGGCATTTCGACCTACATGTCCTATACCGGCGCGCAGATCTTCGAGGCGATCGGCCTCAATCGCGATCTGGTCGACAAGTACTTCAGCGGCACCAGCTCCAATATCGAGGGCATCGGCGTCTTCGAGGTGGCCGAAGAGTCGCTGCGCATGCATCGCTCGGCCTTCGGTAACGATCCGGTGCTCGCCAATGCGCTCGAGGCCGGCGGCGAATATGCCTATCGCACCCGCGGCGAAGAGCACATGTGGACGCCGGATGCGATCGCCAAGCTCCAGCATGCGACCAAGTCGGGCAACTTCCAGACCTACAAGGAATACGCTCAGCTGATCAACGACCAGTCGCGTCGTCACATGACGCTGCGCGGCCTTTTCGAGTTCCGGGTCGAACCCTCGCGAGCCATCCCGATCGACGAAGTCGAGCCGGCTGCCGAGATCGTCAAGCGCTTTGCCACCGGCGCAATGTCGCTCGGATCGATCTCGACCGAAGCCCATGCCACGCTGGCGGTCGCCATGAACCGCATCGGCGGCAAGTCCAACACCGGCGAGGGCGGCGAGGACGACGGCCGCTATCGCAACGAATTGCGCGGCATCCCGATCAAGACCGGCGACACCATGGCCAGCCTCCTCGGCCCCGAGGCGGTCGTGCAGGACATTCCGCTGATGGCCGGTGATTCGCTGCGCTCACGCATCAAGCAGGTTGCATCAGGCCGATTCGGTGTCACCGCCGAATACCTGATCAGTGCCGATCAGATCCAGATCAAGATGGCCCAGGGCGCCAAGCCCGGTGAGGGCGGGCAGCTGCCCGGCCACAAGGTGTCCGACTACATCGCCCGGCTGCGGTTCTCGGTGCCTGGTGTCGGCCTGATCTCGCCGCCGCCGCATCACGACATCTATTCCATCGAAGACCTGGCCCAGCTGATCCACGACCTGAAAAACTGCAATCCGCGCGCATCGATCTCGGTCAAGCTGGTGTCCGAAGTCGGCGTCGGCACGGTGGCCGCAGGCGTGGCCAAAGCCAAGTCCGATCACATCACCATTGCCGGCCACGACGGCGGCACCGGCGCATCGCCCTGGTCATCGATCAAGCATGCCGGATCGCCCTGGGAGCTGGGCCTGGCCGAGACGCAGCAGACGCTGGTGCTCAACCGTCTGCGCGGTCGCGTGCGCCTGCAGGCCGACGGCCAGATGAAGACCGGCCGCGACGTGGTGATCGGCGCGATTCTGGGCGCCGATGAGTTCGGCTTCGCCACCGCGCCGCTGGTGGTCGAAGGCTGCATCATGATGCGCAAATGCCACCTCAACACCTGTCCGGTGGGCGTGGCCACGCAGGACCCGGTGCTGCGCGCGAAGTTTGCCGGCAAGCCGGAATACGTCGTCAACTACTTCTTCTTCGTGGCCGAAGAGGCCCGCGCCCTGATGGCGCAACTCGGCATCCGTCGTTTCGACGACCTGATCGGCGCGACTCATCTGCTCGATACCCGTGCCGGCATCGCGCACTGGAAAGCGCGTGGCCTCGACTTCTCGCGCATCTTCCATTCGCCGGCCATGCCGGCCGATGTGGCGCGCTATGCGGTCAGCACGCAGGACCACGGTCTTGACCGGGCGCTCGATCATCAGCTGATCGAGAAGTCGGCCAAGGCGCTTGAGAAGGGCGAGCCGGTCAGCTTCATCCTGCCGATCCGCAACGTCAACCGCACGGTGGGCGCGATGCTCTCGGGTGAGGTCGCCCGTCGCTATACCCATGCCGGCCTGCCCGACGACACCATTCATGCGCAGTTCAACGGCACGGCTGGCCAGAGCTTTGCGGCCTTCCTGGCCCGCGGCATCACCTTCGACCTGGTGGGCGAGGCCAACGACTATGTCGGCAAAGGGCTGTCGGGCGGCTGCGTCATCGTTCGCTGCGCCAACGACTTCCGCGGCTATGGGCCCGAGCACATCATCGTCGGCAATACCGTGCTCTACGGCTCCACCGAAGGCGAGGCCTACTTCAACGGCGTGGCCGGCGAGCGCTTTGCGGTTCGCAATTCGGGCGCGATGGCGGTGGTCGAAGGCACCGGCGACCATGGCTGCGAATACATGACCGGCGGAACCGTCGTGGTCCTTGGTGGCACCGGTCGCAACTTTGCGGCCGGCATGTCGGGTGGGGTG
>CAIVAS010000069.1 GCA_903903975.1 uncultured Burkholderiales bacterium | reverse complement strand
TTCGGCTACACAGGCTATCGCACCAGCACCGCGTTCGACTCGCTGCTCGCCAAGTTGATCTGCCACGCCCCGGGTGGCCGCTTTGCCGATGCCATCGGCCGCAGCCTGAGGGCGCTGAGCGAATTTCGCATCGAAGGCGCAGGCGTCAACACCGCGATGTTGCACAACATCCTGTCGCATGAGGATTTCGCTGCGGCGCGTATCCATACCCGGTGGGTTGACGAGCATCTGGTCGATCTCGCCCGTGCCCGGGGCGACCAGCGCCAGCGTTTCGTGGCAGGCGCGCACGGCGCGCAGGCTGGCACGATGCAGTCGGCCGCAGGCCATGCCGGCGCGCGCGTCAGCAGCCGGGATCCGCTTGCCCTTTTTGCCCACGATGCGCAGGTCAAGGCCAAGCGCACTCAGGAGGCGGCTGGCGCGGGCGATGCCGACAAGCCGCTGGGGCCCGATGGTTCGATCGGCCTGGTCGCGCCCATCCAGGGCACGATCGTGGCGATCGACGTCGCGCCCGGCGATACCGTGCGAGCCGGCCAGCAGGTGGCGATCGTCGAGGCAATGAAGATGGAGCATGTCATCGCGGCCAGCCAGGGCGGTGTCGTACGTGCAGTGACCATGGCCCGAGGCGATGTGGTTCGCGAGGGCTATCCGATTGTCTTCGTTGAAGCGGTCGACGGTGGGGGCGCAGCGACGGTGGCCGCCGCTACGGTCGACCCCGACCATATCCGCGCCGATCTGCGTGAAGTCCTCGATCGCCATGCGCTGACGCTCGATGCCCATCGCGACAAGGCGGTGGCCCGGCGCCATGCCCAGGGCAGTCGCATGCCCCGCGAGAACATCGCCGAGCTCGCCGATCCGGGCAGCTTCAAGGAATACTGGCCGCTGGTGGTGGCCATGCAGCACCAGCGCCACGATGCCGACACCCTGCGTCGCGAGACGCCTGCCGATGGCGTGGTGGCCGGCACCTGTTCGATCAACGGCGATCTCTTCGATGACACCCGTTCGCGGGCGATCATCGTGCACTACGACTACACCGTGCTGGCCGGCACGCAAGGGCGGCGCAACCACTACAAGCAGGATCGGATGTTCGATCTGGCGCAGCGCTTCCGCATGCCGCTGGTGCTCTTTGGCGAAGGCGGCGGCGGACGCCCGGGCGACGATCATGTCGGGCCGCGCGTGGCCTTCGATACCCATACCTTCACCACCTTCTCGCGCCTGAGCGGGCTGGTGCCGCTGGTGGCGATCGTCAACGGCCGCACTTTTGCCGGCAATACCGCGCTGGTGGCCTGCTCCGACGTGATCATCGCCACCGAAGGCGCGACCCTGGCCATGGGCGGCCCGGCAATGATCGAAGGCGGCGGTCTGGGCATCTACACGCCCGAGGAAGTCGGGCCGATGTCTTTCCAGGTGCCCAACGGCGTGGTCGATCTGCTGGTCAAGGACGAAAAAGCCGCGGTCGTGGCCGCGCGCAAATACCTCTCCTATTTCCAGGGACCGATCGCCCACTGGGAGGCCAACGATCAGCGACCTCTGCGCCACATCGTTCCCGAAAACCGGCTGCGCCTGTATGACATGCGCGAAGTGATCGAGACCCTGGCCGATCGTGACTCCATCCTCGAGCTGCGCCGTCAGTTCGGCGTCGGCGTCATCACCGCCTTCATCCGAATCGAAGGCCGACCGATGGGCGTGATCGCCAATAATCCGCACCATCTGGCGGGTGCGATCGATTCTGATGGGGCCGACAAAGGTTCGCGTTTTATCAAGCTGTGCGATGCCTTCGACATCCCGGTGCTCAGCCTGATGGACTGTCCCGGCATCATGGTCGGGCCAGACCATGAACGCACCGCGCTGGTTCGTCACAGCGTGCGGATGTTCAATGCCGGCGCCAATATGAGCACGCCGCTGTTCGGCGTCATCGTGCGCAAGGCCTACGGCCTTGGTGTGCAGGCGATGTGCGGCGCAAGCGCCCTGGTGGGCTTTTTCACGGTGGCCTGGCCGACCGCCGAATTCTCGGGCATGAACATCGAAGGCGCGGTCAAGCTCGGCTATCGCAAGGAGCTGGCCGCAATCGACGATCCCGAGGCGCGGCGCGCCGAATTCGACCGGCGCGTGGCGCAGGCCTATGACACTGCCAAGGCGGTGAATGCGGCAGCGGGCGGCGGTCTGGATGATGTGATCGATCCGGCCGATACCCGCGACTGGATCGCCAACAGCCTGCGACGGCTGCCGCCGGTGCCCGAGCGCACCACCAAAAAATATCCTTTCATCGATACCTGGTAGGGGCGCATCGACGCACCGTCCGGCAGCCATTCAAGGGAGACAGACGAATGAGCGCGCAAGCCACGATCAATTCGGTCCTCGGGCCGCTCAGCCCCGATCAGATCGGCTTCACCCTGATGCACGAGCATGTCATGGTCGCCGCCAGCGGCCTGTACCAGGCCTATCCCGATCTGCTCGGCCGTGGTCCCGAAGCGCGGGCGGTGGACAGCCTGAATCGCGCAAAAGAGGCCGGCATCCAGACCATCGTCGACTGCACCACCTTCGACCTCGGCCGCCATGCGCCACTGCTGCGCTCGGTGGCGAAAGCGTCGGGCGTGAACATCATCAACGTCACCGGCTGGTGGCTCGATGTGCCGCGCTTTCTGCAGGGAGTCGGCCCCAACCAGATGGCCCGCGAGTTCGTGCGCGACATCAATGAAGGCTTTCGTGGCACCGACATCAAGGCCGGCTTTCTGAAGTGCGCGGCCGACATCGATGGCGTGACCCGACCGCTTGAGACCATGGCGCGTGCGGTGGCTCGTGCGCATTGCGAGACCGGCGTGCCGATCATGGTGCATTCGCATCCCGGCACGCAGTTGGCGCGTCGTCAGATCGCGATCTTCAAGGAAGAGGGCGTCGACCTCACCCGGGTCAAGATCGACCACTGCAACGACACCACCGATACCGAGTATCTGAAGTGGATTCTCGACCAGGGCTGCTTTCTCGGGCTCGATCGCTATCCGGGGCGGCTGGTCAGTGCCAGCATGCGCACCATCACGATGAAGCAGCTGATCGATCAGGGCTATGGCGATCGCCTGTGTCCTTCGCACGACTGCATCTGCATCTCGGTCCATAACGAGCGCCCCGACGGCACGGTGCCCGAAGAGCATGACTACTACCTGCACAACACCGATCAATACCTCTATATCCATCGCAAGGTGATTCCGCATCTGAAGGAGCTCGGCACGAGCGATGCCGAGATCACGCGTCTGTTCGTCGATAATCCGCGACGCTTCCTGTTCGGTGCCTGATGGCTGACTCTCCGATGCAGCAGAGTTTCGATCCGGCTTTTCGCACCGCGCTCGTCGACAGCCTGAAAGGCTTCGAGCGCTACCAGCCGGTGCGTGATCCGGCGGTGGTCCTCAAGCGTGCCGCGGTCTGCATCACGCTCACCGATACCGTTGTTGATGCCACTGTCGACGCCACTGTCGACGCCACTAAGCAGGCGGCTTTCGTGCTCACCCGCCGCGCGCGCGGATTGCGCAACCATGGTGGCCAGTGGGCGCTGCCCGGCGGGCGGCTCGATGCCGGTGAAACCGCGCAGCAGGCGGCCTTGCGCGAACTTCACGAGGAGGTCGGACTCGAACTGGGTGACGACGCAGTGCTCGGTCTGCTCGACGACTATCCGACGCGCTCGGGCTATCTCATTACGCCGGTGGTGGTCTGGGCAGGCGAAAACGCCAGCATGGTGGCCAACCCCGACGAGGTGGCCGCCATCCATCGCATCGGGCTTGAGCAGATCCTGGCGCACGATGCGGTCGATTTCGTGACCATTCCCGAGAGCGACAGGCCGGTGGTGCGACTGCGTATCAACGACGATCGCATTCATGCGCCAACTGCCGCCGTGCTCTATCAGTTTCGTGAACTGATCGCCGGCCGCCAGACCCGGGTGCACGAACTCGAACAGCCGACCTTCGCATGGCGATGAACGAATCAACCGAGGCGCCGCCCTTCGAGGGGCTGAAGGTCATCGATTGCGCAAGCTTCGTGGCCGGGCCGGCCGCGGCCACCATCCTGTCGGACTTCGGTGCCGAGGTGATCAAGATCGAGCCGCTCGAGGGCGATCCCTATCGCACCTTGCTGCCCGGTGAAACCTATCCCTGGGAGCTTGATTCGCGCAACAAGCGAAGTCTGGCGATCGATCTCAAGCATCCCGAGGGTCTGGCGGTGCTCTACCGGCTGGTGCGACAGGCCGATGTTTTCGTCACCAATTTTCCGCTGGGCGCCCGCAAGCGTCTGAAGATCGATGTCGACACCCTGGCGCCGATCAACCAGCGCCTGATCTATGCCTCGCTCACCGCTTATGGCGAGACCGGACCGGAGGCCGAAAAGACCGGTTTCGACAGCACCGCCTATTGGGCACGCTCGGGTCTGATGGACCTGGTCAAGCCCGAGCACAGCTCACCGCCAAGTCGCTCGGTGATTGCAATGGGCGACCATCCGACCGCGGTGTCGCTGTATGCCGCGATTGCCACCGCGCTCTATCGCCGTGAACGCACCGGGCGCGGCGGGCTGGTGAGTTCATCGCTGATTGCCAACGGGCTGTGGGCCAACAGCGTGATGACGCAGGCGGCGCTTGCGGGCATCAGCATTCCTGATCGTCAGCCGCGCACGCACAGCCCCAATCCGCTCTCCAATGTTTATCGCTGCCGCGACGACCGCTGGCTCAACCTTGCAGTCCTCAATGATCGGCAGTACCCGGTGCTGTGCCGACTGCTGGGTCACGAGGCGCTGATCGACGATCCGCGCTATGTCAGTCAGGCCGCGCGCCATGCCAACAACGCTGCCCTGATCGCGGTGTTCGACGAAGCCTTTCTCACGCGCAAGCGCGACGAGTGGTGTGATCTGTTCGAGCGCGATGGCATTACGCATGCTTCGATCAGCACGGTCCACGATCTGCCGCATGATGCGCAGCTGCTGGCCAGCGGCGTGATCGTGCCGTTTGCCGATGGTTCGGGCATGACGGTGAGCAGCCCGATCGAGCTGGGCGCGGCCGCAAGAGTCGCGCCGGTCCCGGCGCCCACGCGAGTCGGTCAGCACACCGAGGCGGTGCTGCTCGGCAGCGGCTATTCAATCGAGGAGATCGAGTCGCTCAGGCGGCTGGGTGTGCTGGCGGGTTGATCCACGACATTAACCGTGTCGCCAGCCGGGGTTGGTCACCGAGGCTCAGTCGGCCAGCCAGCTGCCGCTCTTGCCGCCATGCTTTTCCATCAGCTTCACATCGGTGATGGTCATGCCGCGATCAGTGGCCTTGAGCATGTCGTAGACCGTGAGCAAGCCGACCTGAACCGCAGTGAGCGCCTCCATCTCGACACCGGTGCGGCCTTCGCATTCAACGGTTGCCGAACACACCACGGCGCAGCCGGCCTCATCAACCGAAAGCTCGACCGCCACACGCGTGAGCGCGATCGGGTGGCACAGCGGGATCAGGTCGGCGGTGCGCTTGGCGCCCTGAATGGCGGCAATGCGGGCAATCCCGAGAACATCGCCTTTTTTGGCATTGCCGGCACGAACCAGCTCGAGCGTGGCCGGCTGCATGAGGATGCGTCCCTGCGCGATCGCGCGTCGCTGGGTGATGGCTTTGCTGCCGACATCGACCATGTGCGCCTGACCTGCGGCGTCGAAATGCGTCAATGGGGAGATCGATGGTGGCGTAGGCGCAGAGGGCTTTGGCATGGCTCGCCTATCATAGCAACATGGTCGACCCGATCCGCTCCAAGCCCCAACGCTGGCCTGCGTCCGCGTTGAGTGTGGTGCTGGCCGTGTTGCTCACGATTGCGCCGGTCTCGTCGACGGCTCAGTTTGAAAACCTGCCCAAGCTGGGCGCCGCATCGGGCGACGAGCTGTCGGCGGCGGCAGAGCGCAGGCTCGGTGAGACCATCATGCGGCAGATCCGACGCGATCCGGCCTATCTCGACGATGCCGAACTGGTCGATTACCTGAATCAGCTCGCGCAGCCGCTGCTCGCTGCACCGGCTGCCGGTGGAATGTCCTTCGAGCTCTTCGCGATCGATGATCCGTCGATCAATGCCTTTGCCTTGCCGGGTGGGTTCATCGGTGTCCATGTCGGTCTGCTGATGGCTGCCGAGACCGAGTCGGAGATCGCGTCGGTGCTGGCTCACGAGATCGGCCATGTCACCCAGCGTCACATTGCCCGGATGCTCGCGCAGCAAAAGCAGGCGTCGTTTGTGTCGATGGCCGCCATGGCGCTGGCCTTGCTCGCGGCCCGCTCCAATCCGCAGGCGGCGTTTGGCGGCGTGATGCTGGGTGATCAGGTCGCCCGTCAGAACATGTTGGCTTTCTCTCGCGACTCCGAGCGTGAGGCCGATCGGGTCGGATTCGATATCCTGCGTCAGAGCGATTTCGATCTGCAGGGGATGGTGTCCTTCTTCAATCGACTGCAGCAGTCTTCGCGTTTTTACGAGTCCAATGCGCCTGCCTATCTGCGCACCCATCCGGTGACCGGCGAACGCATCGCCGATCTGCAGGGACGTCTTCAGACTGCCCGCTACCGGCAGCGCACCGATTCACTCGATTTTCAGCTGCTGCGGGCTCGCTATCGGGTCACCGCTGATGAAAGCACCGACGGGCAACGCGTGGGGCGCGGTATGGCCGAACAGATGGTGCGCGCCAGTGCCAAGGCCGGCCCGGCACCCTGGTATGGACTTGCCAGCATCGCAGCGGCGCAGCGCGACTGGGCACGCTTTGATACCGCGATTGCACAGGCCAGAGCCCAGAACGGTGCCGACCATCCTTATTTTGACCGGCTCGCCGCCAGTGCGAAGCTGGCTCAGGGTAATGCCGCGGAAGCAGCCGAACTGGCGCGAAAGGGTCTCGATCGATTCCCGGATGCGCGAGGGCTTTGGCGGATCTACGGCGAGTCCCTGATCGCGGCCGGCAAGTCGGCCGACGCAGTGCGGGTGTTGCGCGACGAGATATCCATCTGGCGTTCTGATGCGCGCTTGTGGGATCTGCTGGCGCAGGCTGAAGGCAAGCTCAACCATCGCGCTGATGCCCATCGCGCTGCGGCCGAGCGCTATGTGCTGCTGGGATCGCCGCTGATGGCGGTCGAGCAGCTCAGGCTGGCGCAGCGCGCGGGCGATACCGACTTCTATACCGCGTCGGTCATCGACGCGCGACTGCGCGAGCTCGAGCCCGAAGCGCGCCGCGAAATCGAGGACTCCCGCCAGGGAATGCGCTGAGCGCGCCGTATCAGCGCGCCCTGTCAGCGCGCAGCTCAGCGAGGTCGCGGATCAAAGCCGAATGCGATCGCTGGGGCCATGTTCAGCGGCCAGACCGCATGCTCGCCCAGCAGGCGCAACACCGCAGTCGGCGCGGTCGGCTGTTCTGATTCATTCGGGCTCAGATCGAGCGCACCCAGGTCGCGATCATCGATGCATCCCGGACCAAGATCGGACATCAGCCAGACATTGCCGGCCTCATCCGTGGCAGCCTGCGTGATGACCGCCACCGGGTAGCCGGTGTGGGTGATCAGGGATTGCGTGGGTGCCTCGCCCATGACCCGGAAGTAGAGCGGTGCGAGGTCAAGGTCGACATAGACCCGTTGCGGGCCGTTCTGCCAGCTCCATTGCCCCTGCTCATTGGCGCGGTAATTGCGGCCGATGAAGTCGATGATCGGCGGACTGGTGATTTCGCTGCCCGACCCATGCAAGGCCTCATCGAAACCTGGTGCACCCCGGTCGACCAGCAGCCAGCGCCCGCGTCGGTCAAGCCGCAGCCAGCCGACCATCGCCGGCACGTTCGGCCAGCGGGTCATCGCCTGCTGTACCAGATCATCAAGCGGCAATTGCGCCTCCGGTGGCGGCATTGAAATGGGCGAAGAGTTGCTTGGCCAGCCAGTCGAGCCTTCCGGGCGGCGCGCCCCGCAAAAACCCGACATGGCCGCCCTCTTGCGGATAGTGCAGCTCGACGGCGGTCGAGACTTCGGCTGGCCGGGCAAGGGCTTGCACCGGCAGGAAGGGATCGTTCAGGGCATTGATGATCAGCGTGGGTACCGCGATGCCGCCCAGAAACTGCCGGCACGACGATCGTTGCCAGTAGTCCCTGGCACTCTTGAAGCCATGCAGCGGTGCGGTCACCAGTTCGTCGAACTCGAAGAAGTCGCGACTCGCGGCGACCTGTTTCGCATCGAACAGACCGGGGTGGCGCTCGAGCATGGCCACGCTCTTGCGGCGCAGCGTGACCAGAAAGTTCAGTGCATAGAGGCGGTTGAAGCCGCGTGACAGGCGGATCGCGCCGGCGTGCAGATCCTGGGGCGGTGAGACCGCTGCCGCCGCGGCAACAAAGCCTGCCGCATTGCCCCGTTCGCCCAGCCATTTCAGCAGGACGTTGCCGCCCAGCGAGATGCCGGCAGCCAGCAGGAGGCCGGGCGAGCCATGCCGGCTGCGGCGCGCCGAAATGCGTCGAAGTACCCAGTCGGCTTCATCCGAATCGCCCGAGTGATAGGCACGCGGCATCCGGTTGAGCTCGCCGCTGCAGCCCCTGAAGTGGATCACCACACCATCGCATCCGCGAGCATTGGCAGCGGCCATCAGGGTGCGTGAATAGTGGCTGTCCGAATTGCCTTCGAGGCCATGAAAGAGGGCGAGCAAGGGTCGTGGTGCCGACCGCGCTTTGTCGCCCGCTGAATCGTTCGCTGAATTGCCCGCAGAGTCGTCCTGATCAATGAGTGCCCAATCGAGGTCGATGAAGTCGCCATCAGGCGTATCCCAGCGCTCCCGGCGATAAGCGGACAAAGGCTTTGGGGCCAGCAATGAGGGCCAGATGGTCTGCAGGTGGCGCCCGCGCAGCCAGGCCGGCGCGTGATACTCAATCGCTGATCGAGCGCCGGAATCGAGCAGGCTCGCGCCGGACACCGCGCGTGTTCTCAGTGAAGCCGACCCGGGGGCGGGCGCATCGGATCGCCTGCCGGGGCGGCGCTGTCATCGCTCTCGCCTGTCTCATCGCCGCCTTCGGCATCGTCGGCGTGCCTGGGGCTGCCTGGCAATCCGGGCGACCAGCCGCGGCGCAGCAGCGGATGGACCTCGTCGTCATCCTCGTCGTCGTCGTCGAAATCGGCATCGTCATCGTCGGCGCTTTCCGAGACGCCGGCGTGATGCACCAGGATTCGCCAGCCTTTGGCTGAGCGCACGAAGATGTTGGTGGCCACCACCTCGATGACTTCGGTGCCGGCGCGTCCCTCGACTGCAATATGTTCGATCAGGCTGTGCACCGCGATATCGGGGGTCGACCAGGCCTGGCGCTGCGCGGTGGCGATCCGCACACCGCCGCTCGAGAAGATCGAACTGAAGGATTCGCGAATGGCCTGCAGACCGAGCAGCCGCGGGCCGCCAGGGTGATTGCAGACCGCGCCGTCGTCGTCTGCCCATAGGGACATCATCCGGTCGAGGTCGCCGTCGGACATGGCCGCGTAGAAGGCAGTCTCGACCGCTTCGGCAGAGGAGGGGGCTCTTTGCATCAGCCCGCCAGTTTATCTGATGTCTCGCGAGATCGATTGCAATTGCCGGCGCAATGACTCGAACACCTGCTCCGAACTGATCTCGCTCAGGCAATCGCCATGACCGAAGCGGCACTGCGCCTGATCACAAGGGCTGCAGGCGCGGTGAAGCCATTCGACCTTTGCAGATGGCGAGCGCGGCGGATTCAGGCGCGGATCGGTCGGCCCGAAGATCGCCACCATTGG
Source organism: uncultured Burkholderiales bacterium (assembly GCA_903903975.1). GTDB lineage: Bacteria > Pseudomonadota > Gammaproteobacteria > Burkholderiales > Burkholderiaceae_E > UBA4615. Next base: position 942 of record CAIVAS010000069.1, on the reverse strand, counting down.
CCGGCCATAGGCGGCTGCCAGGTGCATCGGCTCGACATCATGGGTGACGACCGCCTCGGATTGCGCAAGCACCGCCATCGATTCGACCAGGGAATGGCGACCGCACAGGTTGCGGCAGCGGCGACCGCTCAGGGCGGCGACTTCGGTCGCGAACGACCGGTCCGCAGTGCTGCCCAGCAGGACCGGCTCGAGTTCCGGCCAGGCGTCGGTGGCCAGCGTGATCAGGGCTGCCCAACGCCTGGCGGGCCAGCGCCTGCTCGGTTTGCCTTCGATGCCCACGCAAAGCGCCAGAACCGGGGCGCCGCTCGCGATGCCGAGTCGAATCATCAGGCTGCGGTCGAGGTCTTTGCGGCGTGACAGCGAGGGGTTGGGAAGGCGTACCGGTAGCGGCTTCGACGGATCGAAGGCCAGATGCGCAAACCGCTCGGCGACCGGGCGCCTCAGGTCGATTTCGAGCAATCGGCCAGTGTGATGCGGCCGGTTGATCAGCCCCAGCCGGCTTCGGGTGCCCAATCCGCGGCGAATCGGAATGCGGGCGCACCAGGCCATGATGGCGGCTTGCAGCGAATCGTGCAGGACCAGCACCTGTTCGAATCGATGCTGACGCAGGACGCGCACGACTCGGGTCATCTCCAAGAGTGGCAGCCGGCCTGTCGGATAAGGTGTTTCGATGACTTCATCGACATCGTTCATGGCCAGGAAGATCGGCGCATTGCCCGAGAATGAGAGCACCGCGATGTGCGCGCCTCCGGCGACACGACGCAGCATCATGGTCAGCGGCTGCGTCATCACCGCGTCGCTCACGGTGTCGGGGGCAATGATCAGGGTGCGCATGAGACAGATTGGGCGGCGAGGGGCAAAAGGCGGCGTCGAGCGGGAGTATTGCCGGCGAACCGAAGATCGAGCGTGATGCAATGCCGCCGCCGGCGCTTTGCATGCGAG